>CAUTVN010000029.1:0-12910 GCA_963541705.1 uncultured Treponema sp. | reverse complement strand
ATGTATCTTCTTGATATAAGTCATCTTTGCTATTTACATATTTTATGCGAAGCCCATCTGTGCGTCTGCTGAATGATTTTTTATTTTGGATGTTAATAATATATTCTTTTACTTTATATTGACATATTTTAGTTTTTTATTTAGACTGATGCCCAATTAGTTAGGCTTAATTGGATCCTGCGATGTTTGGATGCTTTAAGTCGTATTATAATGGCGGCATAGCTCAGTAGGCAGAGCAAACGGCTCATATCCGTTAGGTCATAGGTTCAAGCCCTATTGCCGCTATTTTCTTTATATACCATCTGAACGACATCATTTTATAAGGGCTTGTATGAATCTTGAAAGGTTAGAAAAAGCTGAAGCTGAGAAAGACGCAAAGAAATCACAAACAGATAGTTTTTCGAAAAAGTTTTTGGATACTAGGCAGGTGTTAATTTCTGGTGAAATTAACGAAGAGCTTGCAAACGATGTTGTGAGTAAGCTTCTTCTACTGGAATCTATATCCGCTACAAAGCCAATATATGTATATGTCAATTCACCGGGTGGGAATGTTTATTCTGGTTTTGCCATTTTTGACGTTATTCGCTTTATCAAACCACCTGTCAAAATTATCGGGGCAGGGCTCGTGGCGAGTGCTGCAGCGCTTATTCTTTTGAGCGCAGAGAAGAAAAATAGATTTGCATTGCCCAATAGTCAATATCTCATTCATCAGCCTCTATCTGAGATGCGTGGAGTTGCTACAGATTTGGAGATTCACGCAAGAGAGATTGAAAGAATCAAAAAAAGAATTAATGAAATTATTGCAAAGGGAACTGGCAAGGAAATTGAAGCTATCTTTAGTGACACAGAGAGAGATTATTGGCTAAATGCGGAAGAAGCCGTGACTTATGGTTTAGTTTCAAAAATTATTGAGACAAGAAAAGAACTCACTGCAAAATAACAATCTAGAATATTTTGAATCAAGTTTCTCATTGAAGATTAACCTTTTTAGGGTTTCTTCTATGGTGTGCTGTAATTGCATTAGATTAATATTTTTGATATTTTAGTTTTATTAAATTTTAGCCGATGACGGAAGTGTCTTTAATTAGAGGCTTTGTGTGAAACTGTTTTTTTCTGATTTTGTAAGTCTTGCAATTTGTGATTTTTTTTAATTTAGGTGTGTTTATGAAAAAATATGTTGGTATTTCTTTTTGCTTGTTTCTCTTTATTCTACAAAGTTTTTTAGGATGTGTTAGGGACGAGAATGCAGAAAAGGTGGAGATTGAATTTTGGAGTTTTCCAAATTTCACATCTGACTCTGGAGTGAGCGGAGATTTTGAAAAATCTTTGATAAAAGCTTTTGAACAAGAACATCCGAACATAACTGTGAACTACACCTTGCTTGACTTTAAGGATGGGAATGATAAGTTGGAAGACGCTATTAAGAGTGGCAATTTACCAGATGTGTTTTATGACGCACCCGGTAGAATTATTGTTTTTGCAAACAAAGGTCTCCTCTCTCCAATTGATGATATTCTTGCAACAGAAAAGCCATATATAACGGTAGGGCTATTGGCAGTTTCTAAAGGAAAAGATGGAAGAACGTATATGTATCCTATGCACGAGGGCGCCTTTTCCATGGCTTTTAACAAAGAAATGTTGGAAGATTTGGGTCTTATAGACTTATTGCCGTACAAAAGAAAAGATAGAAGGTGGACTGTTGAAGAATACGAGAGCCTTTTGAGAGAACTAAAATTGAAGCTTCCTGATGGAAGCGTTCCAGGTGTTTTTTATTACAAAAACCAGGGTGGGGACCAAGGCACGCGTGCCTTTTTAGTCAATTTATATGGAAATGCTAATTTGCTAAATGCTGACTACTCTTCATATACTTTTAATTCAGAAACAGCAATAAAAAATCTTGAGTGGACCTTTGCTGCCATTAAAGAAGGGTTATTGTTGGATGGTGCGGAGCTGACATCGAATGATGCTATCAAAATGTTTGTAGAGTCAAGTGCAGCGCATACAATATTATACTCTCCGCAATTAAACAAAATGTATAATGGAAAACGACAATATAAGGGTAATGATTTTACTCCAATCTATATGCCACAGCCTAATAATTTTTCGGCTCCATCATTGGAATTTTTGGCAGGAGGTGCTTGCGTATTTGATAATCACGATACTGCAAGGCTAAAAGCAGCAAAAAAGTTTGTTTCGTTTATGGGTAAAGATGAGGTATGGGCTGCAAAACTGGTTAGGGCTACAGGTGGTTTTTCTGCAAGTTCTAAAATAGAACTGGAAGAAACTGATGCTGAAATATTATATAATTCTGTGTTACAACGTTTTTTTGGTCAATATTATAACAATATAACGGGTTTTGCAAAAATGCGGGAACATTGGAACAATGCTCTTAAAGAAGTGTCGGCTGGAGAAGATGTACAAAAAGTACTTGATAGATTTGTTTCAAATTCTAATGCGACACTAAAGGAATAAATAAAAAGAGATTGGAATGTTTATGAAAAATAATTTTGTAATTAATAAAAAGCTTAAATTTCTTTCCATAAAGAATAAGATGATAATGGCTGTGACCGTTTTTTCGGCATTTATGTTATCTATTTTATGTGTTATTTCAATTTTTTTGGCTTCTATGTATTTAATGCAAAACACAGAATATTTCCTGAAAGAATTGGGTGCCTCATATACTCGCATTCTTAACGAGAGGGCAAGCGCTATGTTTGGCAGATTAGAGGCTTTTTCAAATTTGCCAGATATTCAAGATGAAAATATTGCATATGATCAGAAGATAGCTTTGTTTCAGAATGAAAAAGATATGCTAAAGCAACGTGGTTGGCTCAATTTTGGCATTGTAGATATGGCAGGTATTTGTTATACCACTGATAGCAAAACAGAAAATGTTGCAGGAACTGAATGGTTTGAAAAAGCAAAAAAAGGTAAATATATAGTAACAGAGCCTCAGCTTTCTTCTACATTGCATCAATATACCTCAAAAATCGCCATTCCTTTTAAGGATATGCAAGGAAAAACTTCTGGCGTAATTGTTGCTACCATTTTAGGAGATGCCCTCTCTAATTTGATTACAGACATAATCGTAGGAGAGAGTGGAACTGCATATTTACTCAACAGAGATGGAATGATTATTGGGAACAGACAGCCTGAAATTTTGTATAAAAGCATATTCGATCAAGTGCTAAATTCAAAGGATGAAGAGGCTTCCTCGTTTTTGAAAACTGCTCTTGTTTCGGGAAAAGCTTTTGTGAATACGTCCGACATTTCGGGGGTAAAGCACATTCTTTCAACATCAAAAATGAAATATACAGACTGGATTCTTTTGCTCAAAGCCCCTTCAAAGGAATTTACATCGAAAACGGTCGGTCAATTAATTGAAACGTTTGTCATTCTCTCTTGTATCATGCTAGTGATCGCGATTATTTTTGGATTCATTTTTGCATTGAGGCTGGTGCGCTCCATAAATCGAGTCAGTGATTCTTTAAAAAATATTTCGAGAGGAGAAGGGGATCTTACAATAAGTTTGCCACCTACTGGAGAGTATGAAACTTCGTTGCTTTCCTACTATTTTAATGAAACCATATTAAAGCTTCGCAATTCCATTCATAAAATTGGAAGCGATTCAAACGAAATGGGAATGGTGGGCTCAGATTTGGAGAGCAATATGCTTTCTGTCAATGAGTTTACTTCAAAAATTGCGCATAGTTTGGAAGAACTTACAGAAGATTTTCTGGTTCAAGAAAAAAGTATAGCAGAAACAAATGCTGCGATAGTGCAGATTATAGAAACATTGAGACTTTCTAATGCTAGTGTTGAAAAACAAGTAGGAGCAGTGCAGGAGGCTTTTTCTTCTTTTGAAATAATGAAGAGTAGCATTGATGTTGTAGATGGACATGTTAAAGAAACACAAAGTGCAATTTCGAATCTATATACTGCCACTAACGAGGGAAGGGCAATGCTTGCAAAAGCAAATGAAATCTCTCAACAAATAAGAGAAGCTTCTGGCAATGTCTTTGAAGCTAGCACTGTTGTACAAAATATAGCGAGTCAGACAAACTTACTTGCAATGAATGCTGCTATAGAGGCAGCTCATGCAGGAGAGGCTGGCAAGGGTTTTGCTGTCGTGGCTCTCGAGATTAGGCATTTGGCGGAAGAGTCTAATTTACAGGGGAAAAAGATTACTACAACACTAAAAAACTTAACAGAAGAGATAGAGGTACTGGCAGAAACTGCTTCTAATACTGTGGAACAGTTCAATTTTATTTCTCAATATTCAGACAAAGTAAGTCAATTGATTTCTGGTGTTGTAAAAGCTATGGACGAACAAGAAAGAACTGGAAATGCTATCTGGGAATTGATAAGAGAGATTAATGATATTACGGGTACAGTGCGTTCTAACTCTAAAGAAATGCTGATAGGAGGGGAGAAGATTATTGAAGAGACTTCTCGTCTCCAAGCACTTACACTAGAAGTGAAAAATGGTATGGAAGAGGTGGACTCTCAAGTAGAATTGATAAACGATGCGACTCAAGATTCTCTTAGCATTGCTATGCAAAACAAAGAAAGTATTAATCGTCTTGTAGAAGAGGTTGGGCAGTTTAAAACAGAATAGTGAAATTAGTTTTTCATTGATTTGTGTTCTCCTGCTTAATTTAGGATATAAGTTTTTTACTTACTCTTTTCAAAACTAAAAAAAATGATATATAATATCATCTATAGTCATTGCATGTGGCTTATTTTTCTACTGCTATTTTTTTATAGCCAATAAGGAATTAAAAGTGAAAAAAAATCTTTTGCTTATCTTTTGCCTGTTCTTTCTTTCTTTTGTTGTCGTCTTTTCTCAAGAAGCTTATGATATTGTTAAAAAAGCAAAAACACAAGTCGATATTTCTACGCTTGGTACTCGTGCAAAAATGCAAGTGCAGAAAGATGGAAAAACGCTTAACATATTGGTGATTGACCAGTATTCTTCAAAAGATAAAAATGGACTGCAACGCACTCTTATAGACTTTAAAGAGCCTGCTGTAGCAAAGGGAATTCGTTTTTTGATGCAGCAGAAAGCTGATGGCTCAATGGATCAAAGAATATATTTGCCTACTCTAAAAAAAGTGAAGAGAATTGTAGCAGAAAGCGACGAGAGCGAGAGTTTTATGGGCACGGATTTTTCTTATAGTGATGTTTCTTTTATGACTCGCGACGCAAATGAAGATTTGTTTGTTTTTTTACCTGAACAAACTATAGAAGAGCAAGTTTGCTATGTGATCGAAGGAAAGCCTAAAGATGCAAGTTATAGCTATTCAAAAACTGTTCTTTTTATTACAAAAATAGATCATTTAATATTGAAGGTCGAGTTTTATAATAAAGAGAATAAATTGGTAAAAGAACTCCAACTTTCCAATTATAAAAAAGTGCAAGGTGTGAATACTCCGATGCAAACAAAACTGTCTACAATTTCTACTGGAACTTCAACTATAATTGAGCTTCAAAAGGTTAACTACGGAATGAAGATACCAGAAAAAGTATTTACAACAAAATATCTTGAAACAGGCAAATAGTAGTGAAAAAAATCTTTTTTTTATGTTGTTTTGCTTCTTTGTTGCTTGTTTTGTCTTCACAGAATACTGAAAGTGCTTTTTTGAAAGACGACTCTCCTATTGTTTCATCTAAAGCTGAAAGTCCAGAGAAAGAGTTATTGGCTATTGAAGAGGATGTTGACTCAGATTTTCAATTTGATGATGATAGCGATGCAAAATCGAACTTTTCTGTCTCTATTGGTGGTGGTATTTATGTTGGTGCATCTCCTTTTTTCAATTCTTTTTCTTCTTTTGGCGATGTAAAGCCTACGTCGCTTGTTTGGGGAAATTTGCATTTAGAAGCATCTGCACCTCTTACAAAAGCTGTTATTTCTTCAAACTTAAACAATGAAACTCTACCATTTAATTTAGGCGAGAAGTGGGCAATATCCAAAAAACCCGCTATTCCGCGCTTTATTGATGAAGCTTTTTTGCAAGTGTCCATAGAGGCTGTTAGTTTTTCTGGTGGATTAAAAAAAGTTAATTGGGGAAGAGCAGACGCTTTGAGTGTGCTGGATGTGATAAATCCAAAGGATAAGTCTAGGTTCTATTTCTTAAATGAAGATTCAAAAATGAGTGTTCCAATTTTTCAAGGAATAGCCTATCTGCCTAAAGATGTGAAAGTAGAGGCGGTGTTTTTGCCGATCTTTGAACCTGACTTATTTGCTATTGAAGGTAGGTGGCAGTCCAATTCGGTTTATTTGTTAAAAGAGAAAATGCAAATACTTAGGAAGGAAGATTTGTTTGATATATTGCAGAAAGACACTGCGAAATTGAGATTTGCGCATGGTGGAATGCGTCTTTCCACAACGATAGCTAATTCTCACGATATTGCGTTTCAGTACTTTTATGGATGGAGTGGTGCACCACTTCTCAAATTTGAGGAAGGTAAGTCTTTTGTAGACTATTTGCAGAGACACAACATAGGGCTTGATTATGGGGTTGCAGTGGGACCTGTTAATCTAAAGCTCGAAGTTGCAAGCAATATTATGGGGCAGTCAGTTCAGGATTCAAATTTTGAGTGGAACGCTGGTCTTGAAACTTCTTTAACTCATGGTTTTTCTTTGCAATTAATTTTTAAGGAGACAGCCTGGTTAAAAAACATCAAAAACGTAGAACATACAAACGATTTAACTTATGTATTTTTTAGAAGACGGAGTCAAACAGACACTGTTTTATTAACCTCGCTTTCCCAAAACGTTTTGCGTGGAGCTCTTGAGTGGAAGTTATTATTTTTAGCCAATTTGGAAGATGTAGATTTCCTTTTTGCTCCATCGGTCCATGTGATTTTTGGAACAATCATATTGGATGCGCAAGTGGCAGTATTTTTTGGACAAGATTGGAGGGGCTCCTATAGTCAGTATCATAAAAACAATTTCTTAAAACTTAGTATTGGATACGAATTTTAAGTCCTTTCTTGTTTATTCCTTGATGGAATCCACACCTAGCATTTCCATTTGTTCTGCTTCTTCTGCAAGACTTATGTATTCAGCACGCCTTTGATTTGATTTTATTATATAATTTTTTATTGTAGTTAGTTCTATTTTTATGCCTTTAATTTTTGCTCTTATTTCTGGTTTTACTTTTTTAAAGTATTCATCCAATCCTGCTAGCTGACCGAGATATTCATTCGCATCTGCTAAACTTTTATTCAAAAGCGATAATAAATCTTTTTCGTGAGAATTCATCATCTTTTTTTTCATACTAGCACTCTGGCTAGAAAAACTGGAAAACATCATAGACTTTGAAATCAAGCCACTTTCAAATTCTGACCAAATCACGGTATATCTCTTTTTTGACTGAGTGAGAGGATCTTGGATAATGATTGGGATTTCGTAAGGAGGCTCTTCTATATTAAACAGTTGCCTAAAGATTTTTGCCAATTTTGTAAAAATAGTCGTATTTGCTTGGTCTAAGATAAACTTATTTTCCCGCAATTTTTCTAGTGCTTTTACAAAATGGCTTCCGGTAAAGCCTAGCGCTTGAAGACTTAGCAAAAGATATGGACGTGTATCTTCCAGTTTTTTTTCTGTGGTTGCCTCTTTTTTAACTTTTGATGAGAGTTCTTTTAAAACTTCTTCTTGATATTTTTTAGCATCCCCACTGTAGTCTTCTTTTAATATTTCTATGATAAGGTCTGCATAAAAGGGGAGTTTTTTTGCTTTGCTTGCAAGGACTTTTTTTATTTCTTTTAAGATATTAGAAGGATTTAGATAGTCGTCTGCTGTAGGAGAAACAGAAGGCATAATTTCTTTTCTAACTCCCAATTTATATTTTTGCCTATAAAAATAAAGCAATGCCTTAAGGGCTTGGGATATATTGGCATCGGCATTTGCAAGGTTTGAAAAAGCGCCACGCAAAACTGTTGTAGAAACTTTGTCTGTGCTAGAAAATATTGGAGCTATTATATTGTATAGTTCTACAGTATTTTGACTTTTGGACTTCGGCGAAAAATCTGACCAGGTAAATGTTGCGTTTAGTGCCATAAGTTTTTGCATGCGTTTTGGGGTTAGAAATGTTGTATTGAATTGGTAGTATCCCATAAGAAAGTCCAACATAGTTTCATAATGTGCTAAACGCGCACCCAAAATGCTCGGGGCTTCTGTGCTCATAAAAGAAGAGGTATCTGGGACTTCTATTTCTGTCATTTTGCTATCATACTTATATGGGTCATTATGAATTACTCTTTTTTTTAGCAACAGATTTCTGATTATTTTTAAGAATGTAATTTGTAGTCCATAATTTTCAAATGCAAATGGCAAAATGGAAGTATTTAACTCCTCATTTCTTCTAATTAATGCAGTTTCTAACTCTTGTATAAAATTATTTTCCATAAGTTTTATTGCCTTAAAAATTTCATCTATAAAGACATCTCAAGTTTGATAATCGGCTATTTTTAAATAACTATTAAGTTGTATATATTTTTTAGTTTAAAATGTAAATTAAAATAGAATTGAATAAAAAAAAAAAATATAATAGAATATTCTATTACTTATGGAAACTATGAAGCGTAGCACAACATGTGGAGGGCTTTCTTCTGCTAATGTTGGTAAAAAGGTCATTTTGAATGGATGGGTTCACAGAAAGCGTGAACATGGCGAGATTTCTTTTTTTAATTTGAGGGATAGGTATGGCATCACTCAAGTAATGATAGATTCTGATTCGACTGATGAGCTAAAAAAAACGGCTCAGTCTCTAAAACTTGAGTATTGCGTGGCTGTGGAGGGAGTGGTTAGGCTTCGTCCTGATGAGATGATTAATCCTGATATGGCTACCGGCGAAATTGAGGTTAGAGCAGAGAGAATAGTCATTCTTTCGACATGTGATGTTTTGCCATTTCAAATTGACGAGCATACGAATGCTAACGAAGATTTGCGACTGACATATCGCTATCTTGATTTACGCTCCACATCTATGCAAAGAAACATAGCGCTTCGCTCAAATGTAACTTTTGCAGTTAGGGAATATCTAACTCACCAAAAGTTTTTAGAAATCGAGACACCTACATTTATAAAGTCGACGCCAGAGGGAGCTCGCGACTATCTTGTTCCTTCTCGTCTATATCACGGAAAGTTCTATGCATTGCCACAGTCTCCACAGATTTATAAACAGCTACTTATGGTTGGTGGTTTTGATAAATATTTTCAAATTGCCAGGTGCTATAGAGATGAAGATGCGAGAGGAGATAGGCAGCCGGAGTTTACACAAATAGATATAGAGATGAGCTTTGTTTCGAGAGAAGATGTGCTTTCTCTTACAGAAGGAATGTTTAATTACGTCTTTGATAAATGTCTAAATGTTAGTTTGCCTACTAAATTTGAAAGATTGACGTATGATGACGCAATTTCCCTATATGGAACAGACAAGCCAGATTTACGCTTTGAGATGAAGATTCAATGTGCAGACAAACTTTGTGAACTTGGCGAGTGTCAGTTTTTTAGTGACACCATAAAGAGGGGCGGGGGCATTCGCGCTTTAGTTGTAGAAGGGGTGGCTACGGAGTATAGCAGAAAAAAGATTGAAGAGCTGGAAAGTGTTGCAAAAATATATAAAGCGAAGTCGCTTTATTGGATGAAAGTAGGCGAGACTTCCTTAGAGGGAGGGATTGCAAAATTTTTTGGCGATAGAGATGCAGTATGCAAAGAGTTAAATGCAAAGACTGGAGATTTGTTGCTTTTTGTTGCTGACGAATATAAGGTGGCGTCTGTTGCTCTTGGGGCTGTGCGTAGCAAGTTGGGTAAAGATTTGCATCTGATTAAGGGAGGAGACTTTAGGTTTGTGTGGGTTGTGGACTTTCCTCTTTTTGAGTGGAATGAAGATGAGGGGCGCTGGGAAGCAGCTCATCATATGTTCTCTTCTCCGCAAGAGCAATATCTACCAACATTAGAGAGCGATCCTGCAAGCGTTAAAGGCGACTTATACGATTTGGTTCTTAACGGGTACGAAATAGCGTCTGGTTCGATTAGAATACATAATCCTGCGCTACAAAAGCGTATTTTCAATATAGTAGGTTTTAGTGAGGAAGAGGCTGAGAGGCGTTTTGGATTTCTTACAAAAGCGTTCAAATATGGTGCTCCTCCCCATGGCGGTATTGCCCCTGGCTTAGACCGTATATTGATGATTATGACAGAACATTCTTCCATTAAAGAAGTCATTGCGTTTCCTAAAAACTCTTTTGCTACCAGTCCAATGGACGAGTGCCCTTCTTCTGTAGACGAAAAACAGCTAAAGGACTTAGGTTTGCTAATTGAAAGAGAGAATGAATAGCAGGAGTGGATGCGTTTCTCTAATGAAAAAAAAAGAAAATCCTGAAGTGCAAGAATGGGAAAACAGCTTTTTGAGGATGGACGATTCCCATTTTTTCGATATCATTCATGCATATTTTGGGGCAGTAGAAACGCCGTTTAATAAGCATAAGCTATTAGAACAGTTAATTTCTTTTTTTAAGCAAAGTGATGTCCAACATAGGATAATAAATGCGCTTTCTTATTTAGATATACAAATCCTGACTGCCATACTTTATTTGAAAGTTGGGAGTGCATCGACTGTTGCAAACTATTTGTTTGAGTTTGAAGGTGAAGAAATAGAGGCAAAGCTTGAAAATTTGTACGAGAGACTTTTAATCTATCCTGTTCCGATAGACCACTCTCCTTCTGGCGATGTGTGTTTTAGCCTCAATCCTGTATTAAAAGATTGCTTGCTTCCATATTTAAATTTCCCTTTTTTAATGCCATATAAATTTAAACAAGATGGAGAATATTATGTTCCATATTTAACTCCTGTTTTTTTCTCTTTTTTATATTCCTATCTTTTTAACTACAGGGATGTGTTTAAAAAAGATGGTAGTTTGAAAAAAAAAGTTTTGACCAACCTCTTCGATATTTGTCCTATTTTAGAGGGAAAGCCGTTGATTATAGAAAAGATAATTGACTGTCTTTTGAGACTGAAGCTGATAGTAAGAGTGGAAAATGAGATAGAGATAGTAGAAGAGGAGTGGAGGCGGTTTGCAACATTAAGTCATGTAGAAAGGGTTATATATTTATGTGTTGCAAGCACAGCTTACGAATATATTTGCAAATATAATTTGAATATTGCGGATATGCTAAATGAGTTTTTGCATATTTTTAAGGTTGGCCATTGGTATGACAAAAATGATGTGTATAGAACTTTTTTTTTAGTGTATAAAAGATTTTTTGCTATTCACAGTGTTCAAGCAGAGAAAAGTGATAGTTTGTTTTATAGAGACGATGAGAGTGTGTGGCAGTCTAATGTTGTTTCAATCAATATATTGCACCTAGCTGTAGATTTTGGTTTATTGCTAAAAAAAGGTGATTGTTTTGCCATAAATGACTACTTTTTGAATGTTGAAGAAGAAGATTCGCCACTATTAATTTCTAACACATTTGAGGCAACGTTGACTCAAAATGCGTCCTTTTCAAGGTTGTTGCCACTTTTGCCAGCACTAAAACCTTCTAGTTTGCATACATTTGCATCCTTTGAATTTAATAGAGTAACATGTGAAAAATTGTTTGAAAAAGAGATGAATGATAAGGATGTGCTTTCTTTGCTTGAGAATGTGGTTTTTCAGCCTGTTCCTCAAAATGTGCGGATGGCAGTAGAAGGATGGATGCAAAGTTATAGTTCAATTTCGCTACATTACGGCTATGTTTTGACTGTAGATGAGAAAAAAAGAAAAATATTTAGTAAAGACCTCTCTCTTTCCGCCCTTATAAAAAAAGAAATAGCACCTGGTGTATATTTATTAAACGCAAAGAATCCAAAAAGCATAAACAGTGTGCTAAAAAAAGCAGGATTAGACTTTATATTTTTTAATAATGAAAGTTCGCCTAGAGAAAGTAATTTTGTCTATCCCGCGCTAAAGAAAGTATGGCAATGCGAAGATGCAAAACCGGATGAGATCATAAAAAAAGAAACAGAAGAAAGAGAAAAAAGAAGAGAAAGAGATGAGCTAGAGTTGTTAAAAAAACTTAAAACTGCTTCCTTTAATAAAGACGAAGAGCGGTTATTAAAAGATCGTATAAAAAGATGCGTAGTGTTGATAGAAAACCAAGTTTCTTCGGATGCAGTTAATGCTCAAGTTAGAATAGCTGTTGGGCGTGACTTTCTTGGGAAGGTGAAACTATTAGAAGAAGCAAAAGAGAGAAAGCTTAAAGTGGAGGTTACACTTATCACAGAAAAAACAATAAGCGGGCTAGTTTATAATATGTGGAAAACTTTTAATAAAACTAAATATATGGTCGAAGTTATAGAACGTTTTGAGGAACGTTATGATGTTCACACTATAGATGTTTCGCAAATATTGAAAATTAAAATCATTGCAACCTCTATTTTTTCTTAAAAAAGTTATGATTATTTCTATAATAGTAGCGTTTAGCAAAACACATAGAGTCATAGGCAAGGAAGGTCGTCTCCCCTGGAGATTTCCAGAGGATATGGCGAGATTTAAAAGATTTACTATGGGGCACTTTTGCGTTGTCGGCTATAATACATTTTCAACTTTGCCTCCGCTTTCTGGACGGAGGCTGATTGTTCTTTCAAAAAATCACCAAATAGATAGAGAAGGCGTCTTTTGTGCAAGTTCGCCTGATGAAGCTATAGAGATTGCGAAAAAGCATAATGAGACGGAGTTGTTTTGTATAGGTGGTGGCGAGATATATAAACTTTTTTTGCCAATTGCAGAGCGTCTATATATAACAGAAGTTTTGCAAGAAGTGGAAGGAGATACATTTTTTCCAATTTTTGACGAAAGCCAATATGTTATAGAAGAAAAAGAAAATCTAGATAAAATTATATTTAAAACATATAAAAAA
>CAUTVN010000028.1:0-13233 GCA_963541705.1 uncultured Treponema sp. | reverse complement strand
TGTCTTTTTATCTGTGTTTATAGGATTGCATATTATTCATATAATATGGGGAGTATACTTATACACTCATCTATGCGATAAATTCAAAGTTTCTGACATTATATTTTTGAGCTTGAGCTTTTTGGTTACTATTTCTATTTGCTATATTTCTTGCTTTATCAAAAAAAATGTTAAGTCATCTTATTTAAAAGAATTTGTGAAAGAATAAAAGCTTAATAAAAATATTTAGGAGGTGAGAAATATGAAAAGAAGAGTTATTTTTTCAATTTTTATTATTGCATCGGTTTATTTTGTTTTTGCAGAAACACCAGCAATTACAGTGAGGCAATCAATAAGGTATGCCGATGGTAGTTATGTAGAACTTCTGACCCCTCAGATTAGCAAAGCAAAGGCTCTAAAAACAGATAAGGGAAAAGTTCTTTTGAGGTATGATTTTTCTGTTGAAAAATCATCTTCTCGTAATAATATAGGAGTTTTTATTCGTGTTCCATTTGATGTACCAATTTACCCAGTAGCTATTGATAATGCTAAATCAGTAGAAGAAGTAGCAGAAGAATTGGGGTTTAGTATCTCTGATTGGGAGATTGTGCGAGAATCTCCAATAACTGGCGTATACAGAACAGACAGAAGAGAACCTCAGGATTATATTGCGTTTGATATTGTGGGTAAGAAAGGTACTAAAGCTACAGTAGAATTTCAATTGGATGTTTCAAACTGGACTGATGAAGAGCTTCCTATTGATGTAAGGTTTTTTTCTAGTTACAGAGAAAGAGGATTAGGCGGTTTTCTTAGAGATGTTTTGATTCTTCCAGTTATAAAAGATTGGTTTTCAGGCGAATTCAATGGTGAAGCATATGAAGCTTCAAATAGAAAATTCACTTTATTAATTACAAAATGAAATCTAAATTTATATTTTTATTTTTTGCATGTTTATTTACCTTTTCTTATGCTGAATCATTTATCAATGAAGATAGTAGTTTTATTTCATCTGATAGTGATTTTGTAAATTCTGATAGTTCCTTTACAAACCGAGAATCTAGTTTTGTTTCGGATGAAAGTAGTTTTATAAACAAAGATAGCTCAGTCCTAAACCCCGCTTCAAGTTTTATAGATTCAAGCGGTAGAGCAATAGGTGTTTACGACATAGTTGTGAGCAAAACACATCAAGACGTCTATGATAGTGTTGTGGATTCTGTTGTTCAAGAAATAGTAAGTAGTTCTTATGCTAATGGTTATGGCAAATGGCTAGAAATAGTTAGCAGTGCAGACGCAAGTGTTAGAAAAAGTTTTGTTCAATATTTTTCTGATTGGCAGTGGCAAGGACAGAATGAAAGTTTTTTCACATATGCAAAAAACAGGGCAGAAAGAGAACAGCAAATAGAGCGTATGTATGATGTTGCACTGGTAAAATTTGGTGCTGGCACTGCAATTGTTGCAACTACTTGGATTGTCTCTTATGTTTTACCCAGTGGTACAATTATTTATGCAAGCATGCTTTTAATTGCTAAAATTACAACTATGCAGGCTATAAGTGGGGCAGTAATTGGAGGTATAACACAAGCAGGTGTTTCTTATCTTCAAGGAAAAAGAGGAGAAGAACTCTTATATGCAACACTCAATGGTGCTGCCGATGGCTATTTAGTAGGGGCTATTACAGGCTTAGCCACCGGAACATTTACTGCAATCAAGACTTTTTCAGGTGCAGTTGTCATTGGGAATAATATATATACAAAAGCTGGCCTTGTACTCGACATGAAGGGCAATCTTGTAGGAAAAACTATTCGTTTTGCAGGAGCTAACGGTGTAGATGATATATATTATATAGGGAAAAATACTGCAACAGTTTTTGATCGATACGGAAAAGAAGTTGCAAGGGTTGCAAAATATAAGGATAATTTTGTTTTATATAACCAGAAGGGCAAAATTTTAGGCTATTTAAAAGATGGAAAATTGGTTTCATACTGTGATCCCCATAATCCACTTATAAAGGGACAGTATCGTGCAAAATACAAAGAAGAAATAAGAGAAATTGTGAAAAAAAAGGCTATTATGGAAGGGAAGTATAATAGCAAAACAGGAAATTTTATTGATGCAATTGATTTTACTGAAATCACTAGTACTCCTGAAATGGGGCATATAAAAGGGCATGAATATATAAACGATCTCCAAAGAGCTTTTATGAATGGGGACCCAGAAGATGTTTTTAGAGAACTTCAGAACAATCCTGAAATTTATCAATTAGAAAGTATTAGTGCAAATAGAAGTCATTCTCGTGAGGGAGTAAAGCTCACTATTGATAGTTTTAAGGGCGTAAACAAATATATAAGTGAGGAATTATGGAAAGTATTATTAACGCAATAATTGAAGATGATTTTGAATGGTTTGTTGAGTTGATAGAGCAAAAAGGAGTGAACATTTGTGATATAAACGGTTTTACTCCTTTAATGTATTGTATTCAAAATGAAAGACCTAAAATGATAGCTTTTTTACTAGAGCAAAATTTAGATATTAATAAGGCGAACAAGATTGGCAACACCGCTCTTTTTTATGCTGTGTTTCAATCTAAAAATAAAACAGAAGTCATTGAAAAGCTTCTAAAAAAAGGCGCTGATATGAATATTTCTAACAATGCTGGTGTCTCTCCTTTGTCTTTGGCAAATTCTATGGCAAATGAAAAAGTAAAAGATTTTATGAATAGTTGGAAGTAAAACAATCTTTGTTAGAATACACCATATACAATTCTTGTTGTTAAAAAAAAGAATTGTTCTAAAAAAGTGATAGCTGGTAGTTCCTTTTTCACAGAGCATTCATCAAAAAATGAGTGCTTTTTTTTATTATAATCACAATAAAAAACCGACAGGCAAAAGGAGGTTAAAAAGACCTGTCGGAAAACTAAAAAGGAGATTAACATGAAAAGACCACAAAGTCAGACCTCAATGGCTTATCTGGTCAATAAAAGAGTTTGAAGTGCACAAAAGTTACAAAAACCACACACGTAATTTATAAAGATTTATAAAAAAATGCAATTTTATTTTACTTATGTAATAAATAAGGTAATTTTAATTATTGTAATTTTAATTTTCATTTGATAGTATGTACCATATTTTTATGAAAACATTTTCCCTAAATTCATTTTATAAGCATCCCAGAGTTTTGCTTTTTTTAATTTTAAGCCTTACGCTTTTTTTTATAATGCAATTACTCAATGTTAGATTAGATAATAATAATTTCCGTTTTATTCCAAAAAATACAGAAGCAAGAGTTGTGATGAATGAGGTGAGCGACACATTTGGCGACGAAGTGCCAATTCTTATTGGAATAGAAAGAGAATATTCAACCATCTTAGACCCTCAATTTTTAGAAAAAGTGAGAGCGTTTTCGAACTCTCTCTCTAAAATCGCTCTTGTAAAAAACACTGTCTCTATAATAAACACGCCACACATAGAGGCAAAAGATGGCGATATTTCAACCTCTCCTCTAATTCCCGAAAGTTTTAATGGTGGAAAAGAAGAAATTTTAGAAATAAAAAAGAAGATTAGAGATTGGACTATGTACGAACGCTCCATCGTCTCCGAAGACCTAAAAGCGCTACAGATATTTGTTTTTTTAGATGTGAAAAATGAGGAAAGTGGCACAAAAGAAGCTATGCAATCTTGCAAAAATATTATGCAATTGCTGGATGAGTGGAGCTTTAAAGATAGCAAAACATACATAACGGGAATGCCCGTTTTTAGCGAAGTTGTTAACGAAGCAACGAGCCACGATTTAAGTGTGCTAATTCCTTTGGTTATTTTGGTGGTGATCCTCGTTTTGCTGGCATCTTTTAGACGATTTTCGGGAGTTTTTTTGCCACTATTGACCGTTATTGTTTCAACCATATGGGCAATAGGAGCAATGGGGCTTTTTGGAGTACCTCTTTCAATCCTTTCAACAGTTTTGCCAGTCATTTTAATTGCTGTCGGTTCTGCATATGGAATCCATGTTGTTAACACATACTACGATGAAGCAAGGCGAGAGGTTGTGTCGACAAAAGATAAACACAAAGAGCTTGTGATAAAAGCAATAGGCGAGGTGATTCGTCCTGTAGCTCTTGCGGCGCTCACCACATTTGCTGGTTTTGTGTCTTTTTGCTTTACGTCGGTTTCGCCAATTTTTGAGTTTGGTCTTTTCTCTAGTCTTGGCATATTGTTTGCATTTTTTATTTCTATCACATTAATTCCTTCCATACTAATAATCAGAGGCCCAAAAAAAATTGAAGCAAAACCAAAATTGGTTGTGGAAGGTATAGATTTTAGCAAAATCGATATATTTCTTGCAAAGACTCTTGTTGTTATTTCTGAACACAAGCGTTCTGTCGTTATTTTTGCACTAATTGCAATTTTCTTTTCAATCTTTGGAATTAGAAAGCTCACAATAGACAACGTTTTTATGGAATATTTTCAAGATGATGTGTCTTTGGTTAAGTCCGATATCTTTATACGAGAAAAATTTGGAGGCTCCAAATTATTAAATATCATAATTTCTTCGGAAGTGGAAGGACGGGTTGTCTCGAACCAAGTTCTCAAGGCATGCGATGAACTATCACAATATCTCGAAAAAGAGATAAAAGATGTTGGAAAAGTTACTAGTGCTGTGGACTTAATTAAAAGGATGAACCAAGTTTTCAATTCTGAAGAAAGTCCAGATGGCATAGCTGCGTTAGCAAATGAAGATGCTGGGAGTATGGAATTTGGAAATTTTGGAGCGGAAGACGAAGAAATAGAGGATGAGCTAGAACTTGAACAAAATACGCAAGGAAATGAAAAAAAGAAAAAAGAATATACTCAAACGGAGCTTTTAGCTATGCTAAACGACATAGTTTCGGAGCGAAAAGATTCTCATATTTCAGCAGATAAAGTTTTTGCAGAGCTTTGCAAAAAAATAAATTACAACGGTGCTGCTTATTATGAAGTGCCCACATCCATAAAAAAATATGCAAAAAAAAGTGAGGAAGAATTGGATGCAATTATCCGAGAGTATATAACCGTTCTTCGTGGAAATCTGGCAGGAATGATAGACAATGTCGACCGCCCCCATGCACTAAAGATCAATGTTCAACTTCGCACTACTGGACAAAAAGATACCGACCAAGTGCTAAATTTAATAAAAGACTTTATAGAAAGTAACTTTCCAAAAGACAATCTACAAGTGAAAATTGCAGGTTCTGTTTTGGTGGAAAAAGCTTTGAACGATTTGGTGGTTCAATCGCAACTAATTTCGCTCAGCCTTTCTCTATTTATCGTGTTTTTAATTCTCTCAGTATACTACAAGTCGGTTGTTGCAGGCCTTATTGGCATTATACCATTGGTAATTTCTATATTATTGAATTTTGCGTTTATGGGTTTTTTCGATATTAAGTTGAATATTGGCACTGCTATGGTGGCGAGTTTTGCAATAGGAATTGGCATAGACTACACCATTCACTATCTTGCTGCATATCAAAAAGAAGTAAGAAAATCTAGTGATGCACCGAGTTTGTTGTATGCATCTTTTTTAGGATCGGGCAAAGCGATATTGTTCAATGCAGTGTCTGTAGGTTTGGGTTTTGCTGTGTTGGGCTTTTCTAAATTTAATATGCTCTCAGATTTAGGCTTTTTAATTGCATTGGTCATGTGTACAAGCTCGCTAGGCTCTCTCACAGTTTTACCAACTCTCCTAACAATAATCAAACCTAAATTTTTCCATGCTCAAAAAGAAAATTAAAAAATAGGAAACTTGCTCTTATGCAAAATTGCGAAAATAACAAAAACATAGACTACCCGTCTATAATAAAAAACTATTTTGGAAATATAAAAAGAGCACGAGGATACTATCTATATACAGAAAAGAAGGCTAGACTGCTTGATATGTTTTTGTGCGAAGGGCGTGCAATATTGGGGCATAAACCAAAAGGCGTTTTGACTGCATATAAAAGAGAACTTGATAGGGGGCTAGTGTTTCCCGTAATGTCAAAAGTAGCTTTGGAGCTAAAGACGGCACTAAAAATGTTGTTTCCAGAGCATGAAAGTTATATTTGCAAAACCAAAGAAGAGGCCTATCTTTATATCGAAGAACTTTTAAACATAGAAAAAACCGCCAAATTGCCAATTTCAAATTCTTCCAAAGATGTTCCAATATATAGGCATTTTATAAAAGAAGAGCTGAACTCTGTTTTTTTGTTTTTGCCATATCCATCTATTAATACGACAATCATTTTGTATAAAGACTTAAACGACGCAAGACAATTGTTTCAAAATACTAAAGAAACTTTGCTCTTGCCAGCTGAAGCAAAAGCAATTTCTGCCTTTATATACAGAGTCATTGCAAAAGAGCGTCGCTCTCTTTGTATTGATAGCACAAGGGCAATGAAAAATAAAAAATCAATTAGAAGTGAAAACAACACACAAAAAGAGTTAGATGCGCTAAGCCCAATAATCAAGCGTTTTTTTCAAATTAAAGGGCGCTATCTATATTTTGATGAAAGTTGCGGAATATCTTATAGTGATTTATTTATTTTAGCACTGAAAAATCGCATTTTGCTTTCTCCTGATGAAAAAAATCCTTCGATTTTCCCAGAAATTCAACACTATAGTCGGCTCCTTTCGTTTTTTAAAGGACTTAAAAACTAAAACACTGCATATTGAACCATTTAAGATATTGTTTATGCAAAAAAATATAACAAGGGAGTTTTTGTTCTCTAAAAGCCTAGTTAAAACAATGCTATTCAATAAAAAAGACGCATTCTTTGTGATATCCGTTTTTGTCGGTCAGAGTGAGTATATGGCGACCAGGTTTTAAGTTTATATCTAATTGGTGAAATCTTCTTGTTGTTCCCAAGTATTTGCCGTCTACATCCCAATATAGAGTGGCAGAGGAATCTTTGTGCACAGCTTTTGCTGTAAACGCTCCCGCCTTGCCCGAAAGTTCAATGGGGATGCTGATTTTGTTGTAGTTTTCAGGGAAAATAATTTGAAACTCTGCCTCGTTTGCCCTGCCATTTAAAAAAGGTGGTAGCCTCTTATAGTCTTTGTGATGCTTTAAGTACAAACTTTCTTCAAAAGGTGGCAAAACAAAGAAGTTTTCTATTTTTTCTTTACCGGTGATTTCTAGTGGAGATATTCTATTTTTGCCATCTGGGCTTAAACATACAGGTTTGCAATAGGGACACACCTTTGGCATTGGTGCATTTATTGGAGCATATTCTATTTTTTTTTCATTGCAATATATGCCCGTCGCATAGGCGGAATGTGCACATATTGCGACTGCTTTTAGTGAACGCGATGGGGGCTCCAACCATTTATTTTTTTCTAGCACACTAAAAATTTCAAACATTACTGGAGTGGCGGCAATGTTGCTTTTAATTTCTGGTCGCCCTGTGCCGTCTGCGTTGCCTGCCCATATTGCAACAACATATTTTCCATTTGTTCCAATACTCCATGCGTCCTTAAAACCTTCGCTAGTTCCTGTTTTCCAAGCAATTTTTTGCCACCCTTCAAAAAATTGCCACATATTCTCTTCATTACCTCTCTTTCCTTCACTCAAGGCTTGGAGTGCTAGATATGCAGCGCCTTGCGAAATTGGAAAATTGCTCAAATCTCCAGAGGAAGCTTGCCTGGCGAGTCTTGCATACACTCTTGCCACTTCGTATAAGGTCAACTCTCCGCCTCCCAAAATTAATGGCAAGCCATATTCTTCTGCACTTCTTGTAAATGTGCTAAATCCACATTCTTTCAATAATTTTAAGAAAGGTGATATACCATATTCACGAAGGGAGCGAACAAATGGTATATTCAAACTCTGTGAAAGAGCTTCGTCTGCTCTAACTACTCCTTGATATTCCCCACTGTTGTTTTGTGGTGCATAACCTTGAATTTGAAATGGAATATCTTTAAGCAAAGATTTAGGAAAAATCATTCCTCTATCTAACATTCCTGCATACAAAAAAGGTTTTAGCAGGCTTCCTGAACTCCTTTTTGCCTGAACCATGTCCACAAACACATTTTTCCCATTTGCTGAAAAAAAGCCCGTATTTCCAACATATGCAATTATTTCTTCTGTTTTAACGTCCATTATAATGCCTGCCATATTAAAAACGAGGCTTTCTTTTAGTCTACTAGAATGTTCTTCCATCATTTTTTCCAGCAAAACTTGCGTATCATAGTCTATCGTTGTAATAACTTTTTCAACTTTTTTCACATTACCAATAGTTATTTGTCTTTTTAATAGATTTAGGTAGTGCATTGCAAAAAATGGCAAAGGGCGTGGAGTAGCTGTGAGAGGCTCTGCAACGCTCAAATCGCTTTCTTCTTTTGTGATGATAGAATAGCTTTTTAAGTCTTGGATGAGAGAATCTCGTTTTTCTTTTAGGCGACTTCGACGGCTAGACAGGCTGACTAAGGAAGGCTGATTTGGGAGTACTGACAAAACTGCCACTTCTGCTGTGCCAAGATTTTCTTGAGCAGAAGAAAAATATCTAAAGGCAGCTCCTTCAATTCCTACAACATTGCCTCCAAAAGGTGCAGAGTTTGCGTAGAGCGAAAAAATTTCGTCTTTACTATATTTCACTTCAAAAAGAAGTGCAAAAAAAGCTTCTTTTATTTTTTGGATGTAGCTACGGTTTTTACGTTTTGAAGCAATGCGGGCAAGTTGCATGGTGAGTGTTGAAGCGCCCGAAATTGTTTTTTTGTTTGCAAGATTTAAAAACGCCGCTCTTATTACAGATGAAGCGTCTATACCAAGATGCAGATAAAAACTTTTGTCTTCATATATAATGGTAGCTATTTTATACTTTTCATTTACTTTTTTTGAAGGAGATAGGCAATAAGTTTCAGTCTCGGAAAGAGATGCACAAAGAAGTTTTCCTTTCCTATCATAAATTGCAAACGAGGTTTCATGTTCTAGTGACGGTAAAAAAGAAAACAACGACAGGAAAAGGAGAGAAAAAAACAAAGATGGCAAAAAAGCAAGAAATATTCTAAAAACTCTTTTGCCATCTTTCAATATATATTTTTTTTGGTGCATCGAAATATGCGAAAGCTACTAAACAATATCTATCAACTTAAACTTTCAAACTAAAAATTATTTATTTTCTTTTCTAAAACCTTCTCCAAGCACTTCGCTCATATCGCTAACCATAATAAATGCTTTTTCGTCAACATCTTGAATCACTTTTTTTGCACGCACAAATTGAGATCTGCTAACCACACACAAAAGCACAGGTCTGTCTTGTTTTGAATACATCCCTTCGCCTTTCAACAAAGTAACGCCTCGTCCCAAATCGTTCATAAGTGCATTTGCAATGTCTTGAGGTTTGTTGCTAACAATAAAGAAGCCTTTTTGATATCCAAAGTTGTCTAGCATCATATCTGCCAGTTTCATACAAAAGTATACAGCAACCAAAGAATACATAGAGTTTTCAACTTTTCCTTCTACAAGACCTATAAAAATTACTATAAACAAGTCTACCAAAGCCATTCCTTTGGCAATGCTGAAATTTGGATATTTGTGGTTGATGATAGCACCCGCCAAGTCGGTGCCTCCTGTTGTTGCCCCATATCGAAACACAAGCCCCAAGCCTATACCGACAGTAATACCACCAAAAATTGAGGTTAGCATCCAATCGTCTACAGCCTTATATGCAGGAACGACCATAAGCGCTAAAGTCAGTTCGACTATGGCTAAAAGAGTGAGAATTGCGGTTTTTTTTCCAAGCAATTTAGCGCCCAATATAAAGAGTGGGACGTTAAAAATTAAGTTAAGCCACTCAATTTTTAATATTTCTTTCACCCAAAGAAGAGAGATAGATGCAGAACCAAAAGTTATTGCATCTGGTATAAATCTTCTAGCCAAGCGCTCTACGCCCATAGAAAGACCGCTAACACCACCAGGAACAATGCTAAAAGGGTCTAGAAACAACCTTATAGCAACTGCTGCAATCACAGCCCCAATACTCACACCGAGCACATCGATAACAATGCCTTCTGGCAATTTGAATGCTTTTTTTTCTGCCATAAATACCCTCTCTCTCATCTCATTTTTCTATTACAAAAAACTTCTCGGATTATATCTTTTTAAAGCATAAAATTCAAGATTTTCCACTTGTTTTGTCAAGCAAGAGCCCCACCCCAGAAAGCTTCTTAATTTTAAATGAGTTATCAATCTTTGCTCACTGCATTTTTATTGGTAAATTTCATTACAAAGTAGAACAAAACTCCTACCACCAAACCACCCAAGCCCAACAATATTTCTTGCAAAGCAGAGCTGTATAGTAGATAGCAGCTCAACACTACTGCCAAAATGGGCACAGTCCAGCCAAACGGAATCTTGAAAGTGCCTTTCATTCCTCTTCGTCTAAAAACTATTATCGAAAGACATGTAGGCACGCATTGAACAAAGCGCGAAACAACAGAAATTGCAAGAAGTTTTTCAAAAGAGCCCGAAAGACATATAAGTATTGTAAAAACTCCCGAAACAATTGCAGCAACATATGGCACATCTTTTTTGTTTCTTTTTTTCATAATGCTGGGCAAAAATCCGTTGTCAGCTAGAGCCACAGAGCTTCTTGGCACAAAAAAAGCAGATGTTAGGCTGAGCCCTCCAATAGAGACTAAAGTTCCTGCAGAAACTGCCGCTCTTGCAATTGGACCTAAAAATGCGCCCGCCGCCTCTGCCACAGGGGCATCGCTTTTTGGCAAAGCTCCACCCAAAATACCTATAGACACTACAACTATCAATAGGTATATAACAGAGACTATCGAAACTACAAGGACAATAGCCAAAGGCACATTGCGTTCGGGTCTGTCCATGTCTTCGGCTGCAACTGCAATATTTTCAAAACCGATAAAAGCATAAAAAGCTATTAAGGCTGCCGCCCCAAAGCTTGTAAACGCAATTGGTGGCACCGCCTCCATAGGAGAGAAATTCGAGCCCTTTATATAGAAAATTCCCACCAAAATAAAAAATATCATGGGCAATAACTTGGCTAGTGTTATTACGTTGTTTAATATTTTGGATATGCGCACTCCCAAAAGATTCATTATGGTAAGAATGGTTAGTAGCGATGCTGAGATGATGTTTTTCCAAAGTGTTGTTCTAATTGCAGGGAACTCTGCAGAAAGTGCTGTATAAAAAGCCACAGCCATTGCAGCCCACGCAATGCACATGATGACCCATTTCATAAAGCCTACTTCAAAACCTACAAACTCCCCAAAAGCTTCTCTTGCATATACATAGGCAGCTCCGTTTTCTTTGAAAAATCCACCAGCTTCTGCAAAACACAATGCTAGCAAAAACACCAACACTGCGTCAAAAAGAATAACGGCAATACTCCACATGCCGGCCTGTGCTGCCACTTTGCCCGGCAATAAGAAAATGCCACTACCAATAATGGCGTTTATGCCCAAAAGACAAATGCTAAAAAGCCCAAACTTGTTTTTGTTCATCATGATACCTCCTAACACTACTTACATTCTATCATGCTTGGGCTATTTTGCAATAATATTTTTTGGAGATGAGTAATAAATTGTAAATTATTAAGATGTTTTAATTTCGTCTAACTCTTGGTTGAGCTCCAAAAATGCAACGTTATTTTTGTTTGCAGTTCTATCTGCTGTTTCTACAGCATTAGAAATTGAGTGCACACTTCTCTGCATTTCCTGCATATTCAAAGAAATTTCTTCTGAGTGGGTAGAAAGCGTTTTCATATAATTTAGAGTTTTAGAACTCCCTTTAAGCAATTCTTCCTGAAGCAGTTCTCGAATTTTATTGCTTCTCTCTAGCACGTTTTTGTTTGAATCTAAAACTTGCTCTCCTTCCTCGTTTTGTTTTTTCATATTGGAGTAGATCGAAGTTTCTTTTTCTTGAACAGACTGAGTAATTTCAAATACTCGCTTGATTGTGTTTTCCGACAAAATCGCTTGGTCTGCAATTTCTTTTATGCGTTCTGCTAAATCTTTGAGCATTGTAGAAATGCGTTTTCCTTGACTAGACGATTCTTCAGAAAGTTTTCTAATTTCGTCTGCCACAACAGCAAAGCCCTTTCCAGCTTCTCCCGCGTGAGCTGCTTCTATTGCAGCATTCATTGCTAGAAGGTTTGTTTGGCTGGCTATATGCTGAATGATATCGCCTGCTTCTATAATATCGTCTGAAGCTGCTTGAATCTCTTGAGCGTTGGTAGAAGTGGTGTGCGAAAATTGTTTTACCTTTTCTGTTTCGCTGTTTAAGTTTTCTATGGATTGAAAATTCTTTTCTAGTGCTATGGTGATACTTTTGATGTTTTGCACCATCTGTTCCACCGATTCGACCGAAAAAGCAATGCCCTCATTTTGTCCTGAGATATGTTGCTCTAAGTTTTCTATTGCGTTTACCATAGAAGAGAGGAGCTCTTCTGTTTCTTGCACCAATTGGTTTTGGTTTAGCACCATTTTTTCCACTTGGTCAATTTTAGAAAGAATATCATCGACACACAGCTTTGAAGCCCGCATTTCTTTCAAAAGATTTTCCATGCCCGAAACCGAAAAATGCGATTTTTCTTTTATATTGGCAAATAGGAGCCTAGAATGTTCGGTATATTCTCTGATGTGGTTCATCGCAAGACCAAATTCATTCCTAAATTCAACATAGAGGTTGTGGTCGGTATAGTCTTTTCCTTTTAGAAGGGAGACTTTTTTATACATATTCTTTAGCGCTCTGCTTTGATGTTCTGCCATCAAAGAGCCGTCTATAATAGCAAGAATGATAGCAATAATCCCTATAGGAGCTAGAACTTGAAATCTTCCTATTAAGCTTGTCTCTACTGTAAGGGTAAAAGCTGGCGCAGTGCTCATCATAACAACGCCCACGGTTTGAAAAAAGATAACCAACATGCTACGCACAAGAAGAGTCATTCTTATTTGGTTTTGTTCAAATTTGATAAAGCGAACATATTTCTCCCATTCCCCAATAAAAAATACACACATACAAAGAGAAACTAAAGAGACATTACCAAAGATTGCAAAAAACACTGCCACAGAGGTAGAAGCATCTTGCAAAAGCCCTTTTTCTGCTAAATAGATAAAAGGTATAACCAGTCCTGTGCCTACGGGTATAAATTGGATAAACACTGTATAAAAGGAGGCTGCATGGATGGCAGAAGATGCATCATTAAAAAAATTTTTTATCTTTTTAATGAAAACAGTATGAGCCACCAATTCAACCAATATCGTTGCAAAAAAACAA
>CAUTVN010000027.1:0-13583 GCA_963541705.1 uncultured Treponema sp. | reverse complement strand
ATCCTCATCTTTTTTTTGAACTTTGTAGTCTTTTCCATATCCACTTACTCCTTGCCCCCTAATGGGAGAGCCTTTAAATGTGTGAACATTTCGATCCATGAACTCCCACTCTTAATAAAGTCTTCAATTTGATAAAGTAAGCAACTGATTTTCCTAATCCCAATAACTTTCAAAAAAAAGAAAAAGTTAACGCTTACAGAATTGAAAACGTCTTCTAGCCCCTCTTTGTCCATATTTCTTTCTTTCGACCATTCTAGAATCTCTCGTTAAAAGACCGTTCGCTTTCAACGACGAATGATTTGCTTCGTCAACTTGAACCAAAGCACGAGCGATTCCATGTGAGCAAGCACCAGCTTGTCCTGAAAGTCCACCACCCTTCACATTTATCAGTATATCGTACTTACCCTTTGTCTCTGTCACGCGAAGAGGAGAGGTTGCAACATCCACTTGTTCAGAAGTTACAAAATATTCAGAAATCGGCTTAGAATTGACCTTTATATCGCCTTTTCCATTTCTTATATAGACACGAGCCACAGCAGTTTTTCTTCTTCCTGTTCCAATTCCCAAGTTTTTTATCATATGTTTTTCTAAAACCTCCGTTAAACGTCCAACTTAATAGGATTTTGAGCTACATGAGGGTGTTCCGCTCCAGAATATGTCTTTAAATTCAAAAGCATCCGCCTACCCAACCTTCCCTTTGGCAACATTCCTCTAACCGCCAAAATTATTGGCTCTTCAGGCTTCTTTTCTATCAAATGTTTAAAATTTGTAGACTTCAAGCCACCAACATAACCAGAATGTCTATAATACATTTTGTCTTGTTCTTTATTGCCCGAAACAGCCACCTTCCCTGCGTTTATAACAACAACATAATCTCCCGAATCCTGGTGTGGAGAAAAAGTTGGCTTATTCTTTCCTCTTAAAATTGCAGCAATCTTTGCAGCCACTCTACCAAGAGGCTTACCTGCAACATCCACAACATACCATTTTTTTTGTATGTCAGCATCTTTTACAAAAATCGTATTCATTATAACTACCCTTAAAACAAAATCGCAAGATAATACGGGGATTATATCGTACAATATTCAATATTAATTGTCAATAGAACCCTAATTCTTCTCTTCACTTCTCATTTTCTCTTCTTCTTTTTTTTCTTCCCGCCTATCTCTAATATCAGCAATACCTACAAATATAGATATGAGCCCTATCAACGCCACAAGGAGGGGAAGTCCGCCTTTTAGCACAAACAATATCTCCTTATGCCATCCCAAGCCTTGTGGCAAACCTGCAAAAACGGCAAAAGCTATAAACAAAACACCTACAATCAAGGAAATCATACCACTCCTCCAGAGCCAAAACACATCGTCTAAGAAATATAAACAATCTTTAGTCTTTTTCAAAACCCGACAACAACTATTAAACCACTTCGAGACAGGGTAGAGTATACATATAACAAAATAAATATTCAATCGGTTTTTGCATATCAATCCTTATGGAATAAAAACATAAAAAAGTATAAACTTTAAAGCGAAAATTTGAGATCTAATCTCTTGTTTTAAGTTTGAAAACAATTCTCCCAGCCTAACTAGAACACTGCACTCCCCTAGTTAGACAATTTCCACACACTAGAATAGAAAATCCCATTCCATTAGCCTAAGGGACATACGTTCGTCTAGCTAATGTACAGCCCCGAAACTGATCAGTTTCGGGGTGTGAAACCGATCGGTTTCGAGCTCGCGATCTTTACAGATTCGAGGGTTGAATCCGATCAGTCTCTATATGTGAATCCGATCAGTTTTCATATGCAAAACCGCTCGGATTGCTCGCCCGCATATTCACACATTCGCCCCAAAAGGCATCCTTACTTAAAGTCAAAGCCTCTTTGAATAAGCACAAACTTTGTGCTATGCTTCAAGCTTTCAATATGTTTAGAGGTTTAACTTAAGGGTCAGGATTATGGACGATTCAAAATGGTCTCTTTTTTGCAAACAAAGAGAGATTTTTAAGCAATATTGCATCCGTGCAATGCAAGAATTTGGAGAGCACTACATACCACCTACCGCTCCGTTACAAAAATATTCTTCCTTTTTAAAAGAAAAAATTAAAGAGATTTTGCCCTCCTTTCTACCTCAATATTCTATAGACACACCCATTGTATACAACCATAATTTTGACCTTGTGAAAAAAAGTGATGAAATTGCATTGATTTTGGTTGGAGATAATCCTGGCAAAGAAGAGCAACAACACGCAAAACAAGCCTATTTGGTCGGGCAGGCAGGACGCATCGCTGAAGGTTTTTTTAGGAAAAACAAAGAGCTCAATATAGATTTTAGACGAAATGTTTTAATTTTGAACAAGACAATTCTTCATACTCCAAAAACGCTGTTGCTAAAAGAGCTAATAAAAAAAGATGAGCGAATAGAAAAGTTGTTTTTGAAAGATATGGCATGGCAGGCTGGATTTGCTATTTTGTTGCAACAGATTTTTGCCTGTCCATTGTGGATTGTAGGATATAGCCAATTAACTCCGAAGGGGCTTTTTATTTCCTACAGAGACACTCTTATAGGAGAATATTCGGCTATAAATAGTCCTCCTCTTTTTTTATACCAACATTTTTCCATGAATTGTTTTATAAAACAACTAAACTCTAAGTGGCAAGCCTCCCTTTCTTTAAGTGAAAATCTAAAAAACATTGGGGCAACCAATAGAAGCTACATTCTCGGGTTCTAACAGTATATTTTTAAGAATTCAATTTCGTTATTATACTACTTGTAAAAAGTTAAATAACTCTATAGAATACTCGCTGTACTATGAAGCAACATTCAAAACGAGTTTTGACAGGCGATCGCCCCACCGGAAAATTGCACTTGGGGCACTATGTGGGCTCGATAAAAAAAAGACTAGAAATGCAGTGCGAATATGAGTGTTTTTTTATCATTGCAGACTTGCACACCCTCACAACAAAACACGAAAAAAAAGATATACAAGAATTGAACTCAAATATTAAGTCGATTGTTCTAGACTATTTAAGCTGTGGAATCGATGCAGAAAAAAGCACTATATATCTTCAGTCGATGGTGCCAGAAGTTTTGAGCCTAAACTTGATTTTTTCTAATCTGGTTACAGTTCCTCGTTTGCAAAGAGTTCCTTCCATAAAAGATATGGCACAAAATGCCAATCTTTCAGAATTGCCCTTCGGTCTTTTAGGCTATCCTGTGTTGCAAGCTGCAGACATCCTTCTATATAGAGCCAACTTTGTTCCCGTCGGAAAAGACAACGAAAGCCATGTGGAAGTAACACGAGAGTTGGCAAAGCGATTTAATAATTTATATGGCGAGGTTTTTCCTATACCAAAGACAATTTCTAGCAATATCACCACTTTGGTAGGAATAGACGGAAAGGCGAAAATGTCTAAAAGTTTGGGCAACACAATTTTTCTCTCCGACACCAGCGAAGAGGTAGAAAAAAAAGTTAGGCGAATGTATACCGACCCAAATAGAACCAGTCCCACAGTGCCTGGCAATGTAGAGGGCAATCCTGTTTTTATCTATCATGACGCATTCAACACGAATATTGAAGAAGTACAAGACTTAAAAGAGCGATATAAGGCAGGAAAGGTGGGCGATGTAGAGGTGAAAAACAAGCTTAGCATCGCCATCAATTCTTTTTTAGAGCCAATAAGAGAGCGTCGCTCGAAATATGAAAAAGACAAAGATTTAGTAAACGACATTTTGTCGCAAGGCAACAAAAAAGCAAAGAAAGAAGCTTCGACTACTCTCTCGCTAGTCTGTGACGCAATGGGTATGTCGTTTGGATTTTGAAAAAATGAGCTGTTGGATATAGGGAAAAAAAATGAAGCGAACAAATATTATTTTTCTTTTTGGATTGTTTCCGCTCATTGCCTCTTCTTCTAGCCTTGCCTATGCAGTGGTTGTAGTTGCGTCTCTTTGGGTGTTTTTTGGCTCATATATATTGGGCGCATTTTTGTCTTCTATATTGAACGTAAAAAATGCGAGAATATTTGTCTTCTTTTTCACTTTTCTTCTTTTTGGCATATATGTTAGGGCGACGGAGATTTTGTTTCCAATTGTGATTTTAGCCCTTTTTCCATATTTATATTTGCTCTGTTTTTCGTATATCGTTTATTTTTGCATTGAAGAATATGAAAAAACAAAGTTTCCTACGATGTTGCTTCAATATTCTCTTTTGTTTTTTTTAATTGCTTTTATGCGTGAGCTTTTAGCTTTTGGCTCCATTTCTCTTCCTTCGATGGGTGGGATTGCATCCTTTAATATTTTTGCACCTTTGGGGCTTTCTCCTCCTTTTAGGTTTTTGGGTTCTACTGCAGGAGCTTTGATGCTAAGCGCTTTTATTTTAGCATTCTATTTTTGGTATAACAATGACGAAGTGTTGTATGTGAGGAAATAAATGCTATATTTATATATGCTTGTCTTTTATAGTTTTGTCTCTCCTTTTATGTTTGGACACTGCGTGGGGTTGGAACGTCTTTTTATTTTGTCAAGCAACAGCCTTTCCAATTTTCATTTCTATGCCAAAAACTTTTTGTTTGCAACCCTTTCTTCTGCCCTAGCCTACGCCCTTATGCAATTTATCTTCTCCCCACTGCACTTAACTTCCATTTTTCCTATTGCACTTGTAAGCTTGCTTTTTTTTCTTGAAAAAGGAATATTCTATCTCTACGAAGTCTTTATTTCTGGCGAACACACTTTGGCGCAAAATGAGAGAATATTCACCTTTGGCACTGTAATTTTAGCGCTTTACGAAGGAGAGGGATTTTGGCAAGTGCTTTTTTTGGTATGTATTTCGTTTGTTTTATTGTTTGTTTTTGCTCGTCTTTTGCGCTCTATTAGAAAAAAAATAGACACGTTTAATATAGAAAATAGATGGAGAGCTTTGCCTCTTTTACTGACTACTTTTGGGATGATTTGTACTGCTTTCTATTTTATGGATCTATTTTACTAAAATATCTAATTTGTTTTGCCGAAAAGGAGGATGTGTTGGTGTGCAAACTTTTTTGTTAAATCTAACATAGAACTATTATGGACGCTATGAACTTTATTAAAGACTTAATAGACTCTATTAGGGATTTTTTTATCTCTGTGTTTTATCCTTCGTCGCCAGAATATCAAGTGAAAAGAAATTTGAAACTGGCAGAGATAGAAATCAAGAAGATTCACCCACCAATATATCGTAGCGACGGTTTTGTTTTGCCCGGCTTTGCGATTATCATGTTGCAATTATATCAGCAGATTTTGCCATTGAAGAAGATGTTGTCATCTAGCATTGCCTCAAAAGACATTCGCCTTTCTAGCAAATATACAGACGAGATGATTGAGCACGCTTTTACGGCAGAACATATGGAAATGAAGCAAAAGTTTCCATATGAGGTAAGATCAAAAGCGCTGGATTCTCTTACTGCAGATGCCTTCGACGAAGCTCTTCAATCTCAAAAAAGAGATTTTAATGTTTTTATGCATTCTCTAGAAGTAGACTCCGTCTTTGCAGTAGACAAAAAAATCGAACTACTTTTGAAGTTTTTTGACCTTCTTAGTTTCAACTTCAATAAAATGTTTGCAAAATTTGATGCTTCTTTTGAAGCCAGCATAGGCAAAGATGTTCTTACACCAAACTACAACTTTGTACAAGTTCAGGGCAAAGACGTTTTGCAAGACGTGTTAGACTTAAACTTTTTAATTAGCAATACGTCTATAGACGACGAGCTTGTAGACGCTTTTGCACTTCTAAATTCCCTATTGCCAGAGGAGCAAAAACTTAGCAACATCACGCTAGAAGCCTGTTTTAAAGAAATTCCTTTCATATTAAACAACATATTAAAAGCCAATACTTTGTCGAACCTTATTAAAGTGGTTAGCAAAGATCCAAATTTTCAAGATAAAACACCTGTTCCAAAGCCTCAGTCTCATATTGCAGAATATAGGCAAAGAGCCACAGAAGCATTTAATGCAGGGACAAAAAAATTGACAAAACTCAAGAAAGATAAAGACATCTCTCTTTTAATCACAGCTACTTTCGACAAAGAGCTGATAATGAAAGTGGCAGCCTACAACGACGAGATAAATTCGCACATTCAAGCTGTGACTCACATGTCTTTCGATTGGGTGCGTCCTTTAGAAGTGATAAAAACATTTAATACAGTTCATTTTGAGCGTGCAATTAGTGTGTTTTTGCGTGAAGTGATGGTTGAAGGATATTTTCAAGATCACGATTTTCAAGAAGCACTGGGTGTGCCATACCACTACTGCGAAAATCTGGCAACAAAGATTTTAGAGTTTGAAAATAAATTTGAAGAAAAAGGAAGTTGTAGCGTTGTTTCTATAGAAGGATATCTAGAAGCAATTGGCAGAGGAAGCGATTTTAGAAAACAGCTATCACGCATTGTAGACGATGCAAATAGTTCTGCAAAAACCTTGTGCCAAGAAGCCGGTAAGGCGTATTGTCAATTATTTAGTGCATGCGAAATAGTAGTGCAAGATGCGAGAAAGTCCGTTCCTGAGCATATAACCAATATTAGAGCGTTGAGCCTGTCTACAAAAAACAAAGAAGCTTTTGGCGAGTTTGAACAAAGGATGAAAAAGTTTGCAAGCTTTATCGAAATACTAAAAAATTATATTGTATTAGATAATCTAAAACTCTCTGAATAGAAAAATGTCGCCAAAGAAAGGTCTTTTAGGATTTTTTTGGTTCTGCCTAATTGCTCTTTTTTGTTCTTAAGTCTATCACTTTGGAGGTGAAAGTTATGGAAAAATCAATCGTAAAAGCTAAAAAAAAGAAAGAAAACGAGGCTGGCGCCGAGACTTTCACTTCTATAGAAAATAAAATGGCATATTATGAAAAGAAGATTTTCGATCTTGAGCAATTAATTGATATTTCTAAAATGCTTAACTCTCAAATAGGTTTTGCAAAGTTGATAGACTCAATTTTATACACAATTATGGCACAAATGAGCACGCCGGATATTGCAGTTTTCACTCGAGCCTCCTTTGACGACGATAATTTTGTTTTGAACCGTTGCTACTATGGTTTTGGCTTTGGCATAGAAGAAAAATATATAATCAACATAAACCATCCTTTTTTAAAGTATATGGACTTGTCTGAACAGACATATTTCCCTGTAGACGATATCAGAGAACGTTTTTCTGGCGATGAGCAGGTGGAAAAATTATTAGAACTAAGCCCTAATTTGTTTGTGCCATTAAAAGCAAAAAATAAACTGGAAGGCTTTTTGATTATCGGCAAACGATATGTAAAAAATCCTTATATAGAACATGAATATGAAATGCTTGCAGGCATTGCCACTTTTGCGGGAATTGCAATAAATAATTCTCAGCTATTAGAAATGTCTACAACAGACTTAATGACTCACTTAAAACAAAAGCATTATTTTTTTACTGTAGTGCAAGAAAGAATAGAGTCTCTTAGAAAAACCGAACACTTGTCTGTATTGATGATAGATATAGATTTCTTTAAGAAAAGTAATGATACATATGGGCATGATAGTGGCGATGTTGTGGTGATTCATGTAGCTCACACTATAAAATCTTGTGTACGAAACAGCGATATTGTAGCACGCTACGGCGGTGAAGAATTTGTGGTGGCTTTGTTTGGTATGAACATAGAAGGTGCCAAAAGGGTCGCAGGGCGTATCCTATCAAAAATTGAAGAGAGCGAAGTGCAGTGCGGAGAAGAAAATCTTAGAGTTACTGTTTCGATAGGCATTGCAGAATGCATTCCCAAAACTGACGATGCAAAAAGCATAACAAAAAGAGCAGACCAAGCGATGTATCTCTCAAAAGAAAAAGGACGAAATCAAGTTAGTGTGTTGTAGAACAGAACTTTATAAAGAGTGTTTTTTCTTTTCCTTAATCTTCTAATTTACCAAAAGGGATGAGTTTTGAATGAAGGTGATGAATTTATTAAGAAAACCGTTTCGTTATAGCTTTAATAACGTAGTCTTATATCTAATATTGATTAATATTCTTATATTTTTTGTGCAAAAATATTTTAGACAAAATGGAATTGGAATAGATGCTTTTTTTGCACTGCATCCTGTGCTTTTCTTAAAACATCATATGTTTTCGCAAGCTTTTACATATATGTTTTTACATAGCGATTTTTGGCACATTTTTTTTAATATGTTGATGCTTTTTTGGTTTGGCGTTCTTGTAGACAGAAAGGTGGGCTCATGAGAGGTGTTGCTGTTCGATTTCTTGTGTGGTACTCTAGCCGGCATTGCGATGGCTATTACCTACTATTTTTTTGACATATACACATATGTAGTAGGAGCTTCTGTGCCATTATATGCCGTGATGCTAGCCTTTGCCGTATTATATCCAGATTCTAACATATATCTATACTTTGTTATTCCCGTTCCGTCTGCAATTCTTATCATTGCATATTTTGTTCTAGAAATAGTTCAAGCTTTTGCCAATGATGGCATCGCCCACCTGGGACATCTCTTTGGACTCGTTTTTGGCTGGCTTTATATAAAAGTCCGCTATAGAATTAGCATATTAAAAGTGTTTGGCTTTAAATAGCAATGGATAAATCTTATTTTAAATATATTTTTTCAAACACCCATCTCTTCGGAATTGGAAAAGCCTTAACATAGATTGCAATTTTGGTTTTTTCATACATTACAATTCTATCAATCTGCTTCTTCAGTCCCAGCTTTTTTACTGACATTCCAAAACAACCGTAAAATGTATTATCTTCTAAACGAGAAAAACCCACATGTGGCTCGTAAATTGCGGTTCCAATTTCAATGTATTTTTGATATGCCTCTTTGAAAAAAATGTCTAAAATATGTTGACCATTCTCTTTCGGCACCCCAACTTGTACTTCGTCTATAAGAGTTATTGGAATAAGAGCGTAGACTCGCTCGTTGCCATAAGAAATTTTCGACTCCAGCTCTTGCAAAAAAGCGCCTTTCAGCCTAATTCTTATATTTGTTTTTGCAAGATAAGCATTTGCAATATACAAGATTTCAAAAAGATTCAAGCCTTGTTTTGCTCCCTCAATCAATAGTTTTTCAACTTCTACTTTTGTGCAATTATAAAACTCGCCGTTTTTTGCATCAAATTGGCTGATAAGAGCTTCGATTGAGCGAGCCTCGGATGTATAGCTATATTTTTCGCTTGAATGGAGATTAGAAAATCCAAAAAGAGAAATAAATAGAATGATAAGAAACAAGCTTTTGGATTTTATCATTAGCAATCTCTCCCATATTTTCCTAAATTTATATATTCTTCTATTGGTAGCGAAAACATAACGCCCATTCCAGGTTTGTGCAATATTTCTAGTTCTTTTATTGCTTTTTTAATTTGTTCTGCCTTTTCGTTTTCGGCGCATATCAGTAGTTGCTCTTTTTCAGGGACTATAGTAATACCAAAAAACTTTTCGTCTTCTTTTTTGCCTGTGCCTCTTGCGTGTATTATAGAACCACCCGTAGCTCCCGCTTTTCTCGCCGTAGCCATTACATCGTCAGCATATCCTCTTGTTATAATAACCGAAATTAGTTGTCCTTTTTTTTCCACTTCCTGCTCCTTATATCGCTCGCATGTGGGAATTACATATAGACGCGCATATTTTAGTTTTTTTAGTGTCTTGTTTTCTTTAATTGCCTTAAGTATGATTTGGTAGTCTTCTTCGTTTGTAAGAAGTTGGAGCAACTCTACAGGCTCATCTCCCAAACACAACATGTAGGCTATTTTGTTTTCGGGTGGCATATGTCCCTGGCATATAGAGCCACCTTTTGCTCCGTTTTGATATAATTCTTCAAAAACTGGCTCTCCCTTATATTGAGGCAGAGTGAGAAGTAGTAGGCGAGTAAAACTTTTGGATTGAATCATACACTTCCTCTTTCTAGCATATTTTGTTGTTTTTCAATTTCAGTCTTCCTTAAGGATCGCTTCTTTTTTGCTTCAAACATACAACCTAAAATTTGTATTGTTATTAGTGGAGCCAAGCTAGTCATTGCAATAAGACCGAAAGCGTTTGTAGGACTTGTAGAAGAAAATGCAGACGAAAAACCTAGCGCTAAAGGAAGTACAAAAGCACTAGAAATTGGACCTGATGCAACGCTTCCTGAATCAAACGCTATTGCAGAAAACAGAGAGGGAGTGAAAATGGTCAATGCAAAGATTAAAAGATATGAAGGAATGATAAAAAACCAAATACTTATTTCAAAGAAAATGCGCACAATTGCCAATGCAACAAAAAAAGATGTCCCAAATGCCAAAGATAGTAGCATCATCGGCGCTCTTATATTTCCCTCAGAAATTTCTTCTACTTCTCTCATCAATGCCCAAGCGGAAGGTTCAGAGCATACAACAGCACCTCCTATCAAAAACGCAATAGGAATTGCAATCCAGTTGTATGGCAAGACAGCCATCATCCGTCCTAAAACGTCTGCTGTTGGAATGAACGCAGTGTTTGTTCCCAAAAAGAAAAGACACAAGCCAATATATGAATAGACAAAACCTATGAGTATTCGCTTTAGTGCCTGTGGAGGAAGGTGCAAAATTAAGAATTGAAAAACTAGCAACAATACAATAATGGGCAAAATTGAAATAAACACGCTCCACATAGTAGAGGAAATAAGAGACGTTATGCTGGGAAAAGCCACTGTTGCGCTATTTTCTACACCTTCGAGCGGAAGGATTGAAACACTTTTTGTTAATTTGATTAATAGCGAATACGAAAGCACAAGTAAAATGGGCGATGCTACTGCCATCCCTGTATAGCCAAAATTATCGTCGTGTGCTTTTATATCACTTCTTACTGACGCAGAACCAACACCAAAACTAATGATGAAAGGCACTGTAAGAGGTCCTGTTATAGCACCTCCTGCATCCAGCGCAATAGAAACACCAAGAGGGGAAACAAAAGCACTTAAAACAAAAATAAGACCATATACTAATATGATGATTAGTTTGAAAGGCAACTGAAAAATTGTTCTTGTTAAAGAGAGTATAATTGCGAATGCAAGCCCCGCACTACTTACCAACAATAGAGAGACTGTAGAAATTCCACTCACATTTTCCTCTACTTGTTTGCCCAAAATCAATAAATTAGGTTCTGCCACAGCCACCAAAAAGGCGATTATGGCACCAGAAAAGAGTATAAAAAACACTCGTTTGGTACGCATAAGATTTGAGCCTAAAAAAGAGCCAATTGGCATTATTCCTATATCCATTCCATGCAAAAAGAACGCAAGCCCTAGTATTATAAGAACGGTTCCTCTAAGGAAAGGTACCAACATGCTGTATGGAAGAGGAGTGAGGGTGAAATGCAAGAGCAAAACCAATATTGGAATTGGTAATAGTGAAAAAAAAGCAGATTTCAGCTTAGATTTAATTTTCTCTACCTCCTCAAATCTTAATAAGACCGCACTATTATATCATAATATAATTTTTAAATATATTAGACATTAATTTTAAATATATTTTTTTGTTTGTTGAAGATAGTTCTTTAGTATTGCCTTAAATATTTCGCGATATTTTTTAGTTTTTCAGGCTCGATATGCTGTTTGCTTTTTCCAGCTTCAGCCCAGACAAACCTATGCGATGAGATGCGCAACAAAGAGGTTGTGCGAGATGCGCCCATCTTTACATATTGCGTGGCAAGATGGAGCGTGTACTCTCTTCCTATTTCCAGCTTTTTTTCTAGCAAAATGAGCAACGTTTTCGGCGTGTTTTCCAAGATGTTTACTACCTCTATTTTGGTTTTTTGCCCACTTTCTTCAATTATGTATGCACCAACCTCTCCCCTACTTCCACTCACCTTTAAGTCCTCGCCACGCACTCTAATCAAGCTCGCATTGCCAAGTGCGCTTTTTGGCGTTGCATTTTCGACTTTTTCAATGCTAGGCGCCCTGCACCTCTTAATTGCCATACTCACGCTCATATTTTTCAGTGCTCTTGCTCCATTGCTCTCTTCAAATTTAATATGAAAAGAAGGAGCTTTTTTTATGCAACAAGTAGACGTTTTTTCCATTCCGCTTTCCATTTCTACAGCACCTTTCGCCGAAAGCGAAAATGCACCAAATGAAAAAAACTCCACCCTCGCGCCCTTTTCCACCTCTTCCAAAACAATCTCGCTCAACATATCCATGGCTAAACTCACCATGCCAACATCCATATATGGCGCCCTTTCTTTTAATTTTTGCAACAATGCTACTCTAGAAACATTACCAGTGTTGCACACCTTTGCGTAATATGCGCCTTTTCCATTTTTTATATTGCTTTTATGCACAGAAATATTGACAAATCTTTTTTCTCTATTCATACTCTACCTCTATATTGGTTGATATTAATGATTATATTATCTATGTTATCAAGAAATAGTTCAACACTAAACTCTTTTTTCTACAAAATCTTTATTATTACCACTAGCTAGAAACAAGTCTGCACACTATCTAGAGACTAGGCGGTACACTAGGTGAAAAAAAGGCGACACACTAACTAGTGTACCACCCCAAACACGCTCGCATTTGGGGGGCGAAATCGCTCATATTTGGAAGGCAAATACATTCATACTTGAAGGGCAAAATCGCTTCTTTTCGCCCCCTGAACACGCTCGTGTTTTGCATGCAATAACGATGTTTTTTCTTGTAATAATGCTCAGCAACAAAAACCTGTTTCCAGTCAAAACAAGTCTAGTTCTACTCAATAAAACGAACAAGCCCGACAGCAAAATACGCCGGCTCCATAAAAGCTGATCATTCAGTTCGATGCTACTAAAATTAGTTGAACCAAAGAAGGCAGTAACGACGCAGTCAAAACAGGCGTAGAAATGCAAGAAAGTGATAACTTGAATTCCAATATCAGAATAAGCGATTCTTCAAAATGTGTTGATAGTTGGAACGTGAATGGAGTAGAAAAAAAGAAGTCATCCGAGTCTTCTTCATCATCTTCGCATGTGGAAGCCGGGTGGCACACCGTGCCCGTTTTTTATTGTGCATATGTGCAAAAAAAACGGGTTGTTTGAATAAATAGGCTTTTAATGTTATAATATGTTCATGCAAAAGTTAAGATATGCGCCTGTAGGCATTCAAAGTTTTTCTTCTGTAATAGAAGGAAATTATGTGTATGTGGACAAAAGCCAGTTTATTGCCGAAATAGAACAGCCTGGCATGGCGTATTTTCTCACGCGCCCTCGCCGTTTTGGAAAAAGCCTTTTTATCTCTATGCTACAGGCATATTTTGAAGGACGCCGTGAGCTCTTCAAAGGGCTTGCAATAGAACGAATTAAGGCAGAGCGTAGCGAGGAGTGGCAAACCCGTCCTGTGCTGAAAATGGATTTGAATGCAAAGGCATATACAGAGCGACAACACATCCACGATATTTTAAATCAACACATAGACAGGTGGAAACGTCTTTATGGCATTGAATGCGAGTATAAAGATGCAGACTCGGCTTTTGCCTACATAGTAGAGGCTGTGTTCAATAAGTTTGGACAAAAAGTTGTGTTTTTGGTGGACGAATATGACAAGCCACTCATTGCCACGTTGGAAGACCTAGAGCTAAACGACTACTATCGCA
>CAUTVN010000026.1:0-13835 GCA_963541705.1 uncultured Treponema sp. | reverse complement strand
AATTGTTCATGATTTCCACTATGTTATCTATGCTTTTTTTGTTATCTTTTGTCTTATCGTTTGCGCTTTCTATCACATCAGTAATTTTGCCAGCTCCACCTGCTATTTCTTTTATGCTATCGCTAATTATTCTAGTCAGTGCATCCAACTTTTTCATTTCGTCAACAACAGCCTCGTTTCCTTCCAACATCTCGGAAGAACCATTTTTAATCTCTCCGCCAGCTTGATTAATTTCTTTCATTTTCTGGAATGCTATACCCGTTCCTTCTTGTTGTTCCGCCACTTCTTTTTCTATCAAATCTTCCCCATCTGATATATCTTGAGTTAGCTCCATCACTTCTGCAAAAATACTTTCAGCACCATTACCTGCTTCAATGAGATTTTTAATAATATCTAGTGTTTCTTTTAATGCTTGCGCGATCTGTTTACCTTGCAGATTAGACTCTTCTGCCAATTTCCTAATTTCGTCTGCAACAACAGCAAAACCTTTGCCGGACTCGCCCGCATGGGCTGCTTCAATTGCTGCATTCATTGCCAAAAGATTTGTTTGACTTGCGATATTTTGAATAACCAAACTTGCTTCAAGAAGAGAGTCCGACTTTTCTGCAATCTGCGTTACAACTTCGTTTGCCATCTTAGCTCCGTCTTTTCCTTTAATGGTTTTTTCTAGAAGCTGTTTAATTAAGTTATTATTATTCCCTAGCATATCGCTTATGCTCGTAATATTGCTTGTAATTTTTTCCATCTGCTCTAAGCTAGAAGAAACACTTTGACCCTGACTTTCTATACTAGAATCAAAAAGTTCAATGATACGTATAGATCCCTCAACTGTTGCCAAAATCTCTGTAACACTCGACGCCTGCCTCATAATTTCGTCTTTTAGTCCATTTATATTGGAAGTTATCATTTGGGCAGAACCAGTGGTTTTATTCATGTCTTTGTTAAGCACTTTGCCAATGCTCACCATCTTGTCCATCTCGCAAACCAAAGTTTTAAGCATAGAGCCCATATTTTCTAGCGCCTCGTCAAAGTATCCCATCAGCTGACCAATTTCGTCATTCGTTTTGTAATTAACTCTAGCCTTAGTATCTCCCTTAGATATATTTTGAAATATCACCTCTAGTTTTGAAAAAAATTTTCCTAAAAGTTTGGATAGGACAAAACTTACACAAAAGCTCAAAACAAAAAGAACTATGGTAACTACTATCATGCTCAACAAAAGACGGTCGAAAAGTTCCATAAGCTCTTTTTTTTCAACAAAAGCTACAATTTTTCCACCCAATGCATCGCACTCAAAAATATTCACTTGGTAGCTCGTCCCGTCTACATCTGCATAAAAAGGCTCTCCAACCTTTGCGCCCTCTATTTGTGCATAGGAGGGAATGCCAGATTCACTAAGTTTTTTAGACATTATATTCTTGTGTTTTCCATCTACCAATATTGAGCCGTCTTTTTGCAACAACATACAGTAGCCGTTTTTTCCAACCTTCATAGACTCTATAAGATCACTAAATTTCAAAAGAGAAACGTCTATTCCAACCGCCCCTATTATTTCTTGCGAGTCCAACCTTCGCACTGCTTTTGAAATGGCCATTACAAGGCTACGGCTACTCGTTGCAGACATATATGCGGAACCTAGCACAGCTTGTTCAGGTTTTGCTATTGCATCCTTATACCACTCGCGAACTCTAGGGTCAAATCCATCCAAACCATCATCACTTTGAGTTCCAAAAGTGCCCCATTTTGTGCCCACATAAGCTTCCTCTATTTCGTCATAAGTATTCACCAACATACCAAGTTTGGAGTATACATCATCAAAAATAGCTCTATCTTCTCCTAAGTCAGCCATAGTTTGCCCGTTTTTATAGTTTGGTAAGGTCGTCTCATTTACACTTCTAATCGTCTCATGAGAAGACATACCTTCGACGAGAGTTTTCCAATTTCTAACAGACATACCCAGCGTTGTATCTATTGTTTGCAATTGTTGGGAAATAAAGCGACTATATAAATTGATATTAGAGCGATACATCTGCGCTCCAATGACCACACAAATAGCCACACTTATAACTAAACTAGAAATAACAAGCGCAATTGCCATTTTTAGTGATATAGAAAAGAACTTAATCCTTCTCTCGTTTTTCATTACAACACCTCTTAAAAACTCTATCTTCCCTTAAAACAAATCATCCTCAAGTTATTCTAGCATATTTTTTGGCATTGTTAAATACTTTTATAAGAATAAAAATAGAAAAAATTAAGATATTTTATCTTATATACAATTAGCATATATATCAAAAGAACTCTACCAGTCCTATAGAAGCAGATAGAAGTTCTTACATTTTGCGAAAAAAGAGAGTTCAACAAGGCTTGTGCCCTTACTTGCTGCAAAACATTTTTCAAGCCTTCTTCTCTTCAATACGGCTCAGTCTTCCGTGTTCTAGCACAACCATGCGGTCGGCACATTCTCCTACTTCTGGATCGTGAGTAACCACAATTATTGTGCTACCCGCTTTGTGCAATTTTGAAAAGATTTCCATCACAAGCATTTCATTTTTTTCGTCTAAGTTGCCTGTAGGCTCGTCTGCCAAAAGAAGTTTTGGATGGTTAATCAATGCTCTTGCGATGCAAAGCCTCTGCTGCTCCCCACCAGAGAGTTGGTTTGGCAAATGTTTCGCCCTCTCTTTAAGACCCACGCTTTCCAGCGCTTCCATTGCCTCCTCTTCGTCTGGCATACTATGGTAATATTGGCTCATCATCACATTTTCTACTGCAGTAAGGTAGTTTACCAAATAAAATTGTTGAAAAATAAGACCTATCATATCTCGCCTAACAACAGTTAGCTCTTTTGAAGATAGGCGCGATATGTCTTTCCCTGCAAGCGTAATTTTGCCAATCGAAGGTTTATCGAGACATCCTATAATATTCATCATGGTAGATTTTCCAGAACCAGAAGGTCCCATTATAGAAATCCACTCACCTTCCTTCACTTTCAAACTTATCTTATCTAGAGCTTTCAGCTCGCCATATATCTTAGAAACTTCGTCCAACACCAATATATCCATACATCCACGCCTCTTTTTTTACCTTAATTATTCTATTCTCCACGCAAAACCAAAGCCGGGTCTATATCTATTGTGCTATGCACAGGAAAAAACGATGCCAAAACAGTAATCACAATCGCAATCGCAATTGTTGCAGGCACTAGCGGAACGGGAAAAGAAACCTCTCTTGCAAAAACACTTATGCTTACATTTTCTGCAAATAAATAGCCCAAGCCCACTCCCAACATTCCACCAAAAAGACCTAAAGCCACAGCCTCCCCCAAAAAATCGCCCACAACGCTTTTGTTGGATGCCCCCAATGCTTTTTTAAGCCCAATCTCTTTTTTCCTCTCTGCTACAACCGCCATCATTGTCGTCCCAACACATATCATAGTAAGGAAAAGCACAATTATTGTTACAATCCAAACCAGAGCCTGCAGTTTTTTTAGCACCACATCTTGGGACTCCGTCAATCTTTTGACCGTGCGACTTTTAACACCTTTGACTAAAGCCACACTATCTGCAACTTTTTGCAAATATTCCACATTTCCATCTATACTGCCTTCAATCACATCAAACTTGTCGTTATATCCGACAATATCTTTTATGTCTTCGAGCCCCATAAAGATGAACTCTTCCTCTATCCCCCCCGTAGTTACAATGCCCGTGACGGTGCACTCCGTAATAGTCTCCTCGCCTCGCCCCTTCGCTGTGTTGACTATAAACTTATCTCCTATAGAAATCTCTGTAGCGCGACTTATCTCCTGCCCGATAAGCACCTCTCTCTTTGCCTCCGGCCACCTTCCTCGCACCAGCCAATAAGGACTATTTTTTTTTGCATCTTCCAAATTAGTGCTGGCAAGCATAAATGGCAACTCATGCACTTTCGCCATCACATATATATATGGAGCAAAACCAATAATCTTTTCGGGATCTATCTTTGCCCTTATCTTGCTCGCCATATCGGCTGTAATCTTTACATCGTCATCCTCTGGAATGAATAGCATATTGGCGCCATAGGAGCGAAAAATCGTGCCCATTTGGCGTGGAATATCGTAATAAATGGTTAAAAGCCCAGAAAGAACTGTCGAGCCTATTGCAATTGCCAAAAGCGCAATGAGCATTCTAGAACGGCGTCTTAAAAGAGAGCTAAAAATCATCTTAAAAAACATTCTGCGTCGCGTCATATTCTTATCTTCCTAAAAGCTTCAACAAAGTGATGTCTCTATTTTCCATGCAAAACCTCCGTAGGATTCAACTTCAACAAATATCTAACAGAAGGAAGAGAGCCCAAAAGAGTAATGCACAAAATAATAATTGCCACTATAGGGATGACCATAGCAGTCGGTGGAATAGAAGAGCCAAAAACGAAATGTCCTATCACTTGAGTCAGAGCCAATCCTGCAAAATAGCCCAAAGCACCACCCGCAATGCCTATAATCATCACTTCGGTCAAAACCGCCACAGTGATTGCGAGGTTGCTAGCCCCTATTGCTTTTTTCAAACCTATTTCCGCCCTTCGCTCAATCACGCTCGCCGTAACAAGGTTGGAGATTCCCAAAGCCGACGTTATTAGGCTCAACACAGTAATTAAAAGCATTAAAAGCGTTGTTTTGTTTAAAATTGCACCCTCCGACTCTGCCACGCGCCTAATTGGCTTTGCGACAGCATCGCTTATCACCTCTTGAATTTGGTAGCAAATACTACTTACATATGCTGTGCAATACCACACCTCTTTTTCTTTAATAGTCAAACTCAATGGGTTTCTTGCAGCTTTTCGAGCTAAGTCGTTATCTGGCGTGGTAAGAGCGCTCACTTCAATACTTTCAACAACGTTTTCCACTCCAAGTAGCTTTTGCACATTGCCTAGTGTAGTAAAAATAGCGTCGTCTTCGTCGCTCCCTGCGTTAAAAATAGATGCAACTTTGAGTGAAAGGCTTGCCTTTTCTGTTTTAAACTCCAAAACATCTCCAACTTTCACTCCGTTTCTTCCTGCAAAAAGGCTTCCCACCATGCAAGAATCTCCTTTTTTATCGTCCACCCATTCGCCCGAAACTTCCCACCATGTGCGCATTTTGCGAATGCCACTGACAACATTTTGCCCCGTAGGCATCTCAATTTCGTAGTTAAACCATGTCCCCTGCACCGAAGCGACGTCTTTTATTCCTTCCACTTTAACGTTACTTGCAGTCAAATGTGGGGCATAGTCCACAATATTATATGCCCAAAATATTGTTTTTATCTTATAAAGCTCATCTTCTCTTAGATATTTTTTGACCAATCCTTCTTCCTTCTCTCCATAAATATCGCCTAAAAGAGATGCTTCTTTGTGCAAAACGTTTATATTTGCACCATATGTTTTAAGTTCTTGGTTCACTTTATCGCCCACGCCCAGCATTGTATTCAACATCGAAGTTGCCAATCCTGAGCCTAGCATAATAGTAAACGCAATCATTACCGCTTTCCCTTTTTGTCTAAAAAGAGAGCCAAATATCATTCTAAAAAACATTTTTGTCGACTTACACCTTCATGAGAGATGGTAAGACAGCCATCACCTCGTCCCAATCAAAATAATCACGCACACTGCTTCCATCACATTCAAACTAAACTACCCCCGCCCCTAAGAATTGCTATTTCCCAAGTCTCCCTCTCTATATCATCTAAACCTATGCGCTTCTCTCTCCAAATCTTCCGTCTTAATTTTTATAGCGCCATCGTGCAAAATATACGGCAGTGGCACAGGATTACACCCACCCGGAAAACCTATTGTCGCCTTGTTCATCACAACATCGCAAAGCTTACACACAACCTCGCCCCCTCGCTCAAAATAGCCCGAAGGTCCGCAAATATCGCAAGCATCAAGACCTACGCCATAGGAGCCCTCGCTCTTTTTTATGGCAATGAAGCGCATTTCAATTTTCTCTTCGCTGATATATTTATACCTGTGTAGTTTGTCGTCTTCCAACGTCTCGAGCGATATTATCGCCATCCCGTCTTTAATAACATAGTCTTCTGGCGGAGAGAGAGGAACCTCCATATCAACATAACCTCGCAAAACGCTCAGAGAAAAAAACGAAACCAAAAGGAAAAACAAAGCGCTCTTAGCCCATGCTCGCCTCTTTTTTTTCTCTGCCTTTAGCTTCCGAAGTTCCGCACGGTTGGAATAAGATTCAACTATTTTCCTATTTCCCGCCCACAACAAAATGGGCATAAATCCCACAAAGATTAAAACTGCATATATAAAGACGTTTGTATTGTTTTCAACAAACGCAATTATAGCAAAAATGACATCATTTCTTGGAATGTATCTTTGCTGATATAGTCTTAGACAAATTACTGAAAATTGAGTAATACTAAAGGTAAATAATATTAGCGCTGAAGAGACTTTCAAACTAACCTTTTTCAAATTGGTTAGAGTTTTGTAGACTGTAAAGTCCGTCAATATAACCACCAAAAGTCCCAAAGCATAGCCTATAATTCTAAAAAGAACTAAACTACTAACAGGGCTTTCGCCATAGTTTACAAACTTACTAGTACCACCCACTAGCAACGGCAGATAGTAGAAAATGCTAGATGTGGCATGAAAGCCAATAATTATGCTATACAAAGTTTCGTATAGTGTTTTGTTTTTTTGTTTTAATTTATTTTCAAAAAGTGAAAAAACCGCCAATAAAATTAGAGAGACCACCACTGGTACCATACACCAAAATGCAAATCTCGTGCGGTTGATATAGTTTGGAATGCTTCTTATGATAGAGGAATATATGCTTAATAGCACACCTAAAGATAGGCTCGCCAATATAGTTATGCTCTTTTTTGCGTTAGAGGAGAGCCTAAAAGACGCAAAAAGCACAGAGAGAATGAGAGAAAAACCTAAAGCTTCTTCTATAACTATTATAAAAAACTTAAAAATACCCTCACCTCCAAAAACCTAAAAAAACATTAGTAAAAAAAGAGTAGCCAAAAATATATTGGCTACTCTTAAGACAGCTTAACTGTGCTAAAACTACCAGTTAGCTCCTGCCCACTCAAACTCTGGATATTCAACAATTAGTGGCTCTGTCCAAAAGCGTCCTGTAACACCCGTCTCTTCGTCTACGTGCAACAAATAGTCGTTTCCAGGTGCTTTAATTTCGAACTTAAGTCTATATTTGCCAACACCTTCTTCAAACTTGACATTTGCGCCATAGTGAGGTCCATCAGATGCGTTCATAGGCATAAAAGCAACTTCCTGCACCTTATCAGAACCAATCTTTTGGATATACGCCTTAACATGCAAGTATGGAACAAAATCGTCTTTTCCATAACCCAAAGCAACACCGGCTTCGTTTGCGTGGATATCTGCTTCCATGTGGCAGTCTGCATCATTCTTAGAAAGAGAGTTTCCTGCAGGCTCCATATCAACTGGCTGGAAATACACACCACCAACATGCAATGGCCCTACATCTTGCTCGTCTCCCAATGGGAACTCATCAAAACCTGCAGCACCCTCATCTTCTGGAGATGGAGCAGCTGGAGCTTCCGCTTGAGCCATATTACTAGCCGCATTCTCCGCAGGCTTTTTTGCCTCTTCCTGTTTCTCACAAGCTGCAAACATAAAAGCTGCAACAACCAAAGCGAAAACCATAAACAATGATTTTTTCATATAATACACTCCTTTTAATGGTATTTATTTTTTCTCCTCATCTTTTTTCACCTAATATTAAAGATGAGGTATAAAACCCACACTATTTGGCGTTTTTTGCCTTTTCCAATTCCTTTCGGCTCTTAATTCTACAGAAAACGCTCAAACCCACAACCAAGGCTAGAACAATTAGTTGAGGAACAATACTCTCGTATGTGGCATAAATCCCCAGTGCGTCTATTTCAAAGTTGCCCATCCAACCTACAACCGTCCTAGAAATTAAGCCCGCTTCTTGAAACTCCTCCACACCTTTCCCTGTAAAAGAGACGCACATTGCATACATCAAAATACTAGTTACAAGAAAGAAAGGTTTTAGCGGAAGCCTAACAGTCAAGAACCTAAAGACTAGGAATATCGCTACAAGCACTGCAAGCGACGCTACTATAGCCCAGATGATTGCTTGTTTTTCTGCGCTAGAATTGACTTGCACACCTTGAAAAAACAATATCAGCTCAGCTCCTTCCCTCGCCACTGCAATAAAGGCAGCAAAAATCAAAACAAACTTGTTTCCAGATGTTACGGAGACCTCAACTTTCTCCTTTATGTATCGCTCCCAAGCTTCAGTCTCTGCTTTTGAAAGCATCCAGTTGCTAACATAGAAAAGCACCACCACTGCAAGGAACATCCCCACGCCTTCAAAAACCTCTTGTGCCACAGAGCCAAAAACATCACCTGAACTTTGCTTTATATAATAGAAGACAAACGCCAAAAGCACACTTGCTAAAACGCCAGCCCCTCCGCCAATATAGACAGAACCCACAAGTTGCTTCTTGTTTGACTTGATAAGATAGGCAATGACAGCCGCAATTACTAAAATTGCCTCCAGGCCCTCGCGCAAAACTAGGCTAAAACTCGTAATAAAAGCCACCCAAGCAGGTGTTTTACCAGACTTGCCCCCTCCCGAATCCTCGCCCTTGTCTCCATCCAACTCTTTTGCGTCTTGATATAGCATGGAAACAAGCAAATCTTTGTGTGCTTCTACAAGGGAGTCGTCTTTATCGGAAAACACATTTCTTCTATACTCGTAAAAAGCGCCTTCTACAGCATTTTTTCTAGCACCAGAAAGATATGCCATAGTGGTTTTTTCCATCCCCTTAGACTCGTAAAACCTAAAGTAAGCCGTATTGACAGCGTCGTAGGCCTCTCTTTGTTTTCCTTCCTTATATAGCTCAAACGCACGGTTTAAGTGAACTTCCATATCTTTGACAATTTCTGTCCAAGAATTATATTTTTTCTTTACCTCTTGGGAAAACAAAAGTTGCGCGCCAAGGGCAAAAAACAAAAGCGTAAGAAAAACGCTCACTATGCTTTTTTTAGTTAAGTTCATATTTCTTCTAAACCTCTAAATTTTAGTCTCATCTAACACTTCGAGCGAAGAGAGAATATAACAGTTTTCAATGTTATAGTCAATAGACAATTTTAAAAAAGTTGCTATCTGTTTAATAGCAAAACATCTCTGTTTTGGGGGGCGAAACAATAGTGTTTTGGGCTGTGAAACAGTGCAGTTTTAGGGTACAAAACCGATCAGTTTCGGGGTACGATACTGTGCAGTTTAAGGGATCGAAACCGATCAGATTCGGGGGTCGAAACTGATCAGTCGAGGGGTCGCGCATTAGGCTAATGCGCGATTTTCCCCATCCCCTTATATGGGCGGCGTATGGGCTAGAGTGATGATTTTTATAGGTTTATAAAGGATGGCGACGAGCGGGAACGAAAAAGCCTCTAAACCGTCTTCTATAGCGGGCAAAAGATAAGTGCTAAACTCTTTTAGAACACATTTTTAAGTATAATACTCTGTCCATCTATTGTAAATAGAGAATGTTTTATGATAGACTAGCCTATATTTTTATACTTTCGCCGAATTTATAAGGTTATTGGGGTTCTGTTATATATGCTACAAAACAAAAAAACATCCGACGTAATGGTGATGGGTTTTGCTCTCTTTGCAATGTTTTTAGGCGCTGGAAACTTGATTTTTCCGCCAACGCTAGGTCACATAGCAGGAGATAGGTGGATTTTTTCTTTGTTGGGATTTTTGCTCACCGGTGTTTTAATGCCTGTTTTGGGCGTTATTTCTATGGGAATATGCGGAGGAGAGCTTTCTGATTTTACAAAAAATATAAATGAAATCTTTTCAACATTCTTCATTATATTTGTGATGTTGATAATTGGGCCCCTTTTTGCCATTCCCAGAACAGGAGCTACAACTTTCGAGATAGCAATTCAGCCACTGGGCTTAGGTATCAGCTCGGTTACAAGCTCTTTTATTTTCTTTGCAATTACACTCTTTTTTGTTCTCACTCCAAACAGCGTTGTAGACAGAGTTGGAAAATTTTTAACTCCTGCACTAATCATTATATTGGGGCTTTTAATTGTAAAATGTTTTTTCACTCCAATAGGCAAGCCTACCCATACAGACATAGAAAACATTTTTTTGCGTGGCTTTAAGGAAGGATATCAGACAATGGACGCCTTAGGTTCTATGATCTTGGCAACAATTGTTATTTCCAGCATTACAGAAAAAGGCTACAAAGACAAAAAGTCTATTTTGAAGATGACCATGTACACAGGAATCATCGCTTGCGTAGGTTTGGGTCTATGCTATGGTGGCTTAGTGTATGTAGGAGCTCAAGGTAGCAATGTGCTCTCCGACGACCTAACTCGTACAGAAGTTGTTGTGCACTCTTCTGAACTTCTTTGGGGAAGTATAGGACGCATCGTCTTGGGTCTTGCAATAGCTTTGGCGTGTTTGACCACTTCTATCGGACTTACTGCCACAGCCGGAAAATATTTTTCAAATAGATTTAAGGACGATATTAGCTATAGAGCCACTGTAATTCTTATTTGCGTGGTTAGTTTCTTTTTATCAAACGTCGGTGTAGACAATATTATTAGCATAGCAGGGCCCATTCTCGAAGTGATTTATCCTGTGGCAATTGTTTTGATTGTGCTAAATCTTCTCTCCGACTTCATTCCAAACAAGTATTTCTATAGCGGAGCGGTAATTGGCACTCTTTCTATCAGCATTTTTCAAGGCTTGGTAGCAGCAAAAAAATTGATTAACACTCTTTTGGTAAACGTAAAAATTGTGCCCTCTTCCAACCCCGAAGCTTTGAGCTTTGAAACCACAAGCCGTGTGCTAAAAAGCTTGCCCTTTGAAGGCATAGGATTTCCTTGGCTCTTGCCTGCTGTTGGTATGTCGCTACTTTTTGGTTTTGGATATATCTTATTGAAAAAAACCGAAGCCTCGCCTTCTATCAAAGACAACAAAGCAGAAGCACTTAGTGCCAAAATAGAAGATTTGCCAAAGGAGGATATGGACTCTGTCGAAGATACCAAAGAAGCACATATGCATAGCACAGATCACGAATCGCATTCAAAACATGCAAAGAAAAATAGGAACAGAAAATAATGGCAACCAATAGCAAAACTTCGCGTGTTAACATTTTCGATTTGGAAGAAGAAGACTACGACACAGTACTAGAAAACGACATAGACTTTTCGGGCGATGTGGAGTTGAAAAAACCGCTTATGATTAAGGGCATTTTTTCGGGAAAAATTAATAGCGAAAGTGCTTTAAGCATAGAAGAAGGAGCTCGCGTTAAGGCAGATGTTAAGGTAGATAGCTTAGTTATCAAAGGCTCTTTGGAAGGCGATGTGGTGGCAGAGACGGTGGTTCGAATCTTTCCCACAGGAAAACTCTTAGGAGATGTGCTTTCGCCAGAAGTAGTGCTAGATAGTGGTTGCTATTTTACAGGAAACTGCAAAATGACAAAAGAGATTGCCGACTAATATCTGCCTTCTATCTCTTGGCTTTGATAAAAAATGGTTCGAGTTAGGCGCTTTTTTACTTTATTGTTTTTTTTTCCTTTTTGCATTTGCTCCTCTCTTACGTTTTCTCTATTTGCAGAGAATGCCCCTCCGGCTTCGGCTAGGTTATATAAAGAGAAGAGGTGGAGCGAGGCTATTTTAGAATGCGAAAAGGAAATAAAAATGGGAGCAGGACTTGAGAGCTATATTACGCTCACCTCTTCCTACTTCGAGCTAAAAGACTGGCAAAAGGTATACTTATCTGCTAAAGATGGAAGGGCGCAACCTAGGGGCAAATATAACCCTCGTCTTTTGGATATGCAAGCTCTTGCCTGCTACAATTTAGGCAGAAATATCGAAGCATTAAATCTTTTGCAAACCTATCTTCGCACAACGAGCCAAGAAAAAGATGTTTCAGAAATCTACTATCATATGGGAGAGCTTTACGCACGTCTTTCGCAATATAGCCACGCAGATATGGCGTTTACGGCGGCTCTCCGTTTGCGCCCACACAACGTGGAGTGGTGGACTCGTTTAGGCTATGTGCGAGAGATGGCAGAGCCAAATGACTACGACGCTCAATATGCACTAGAAGCATACCAAAAAGCTCTCTCTCTAGACAAAAACTATACCGACGCAATTATTGGAATGAAAAGAGTTAGGCTCTTAATCAAGTAGCTATGGGCGAAAATTTGAGTTTTGTAGTCAGAATTGAAACTCTAGGATGTAGGCTAAACCAAACAGAAAGCGAAGGTCTAGCTTTCCTTTTTAGAGAGTGTGGTTTTCCCATATTCCAGCCCAATACAAAGACAAAAGACAGTGAAAAAAAAGAGTGGCAAAATGATTCAACCTTTCTCTGCACTCTCAACACATGCACAGTCACGGGTAAAGCAGAACAAAAAGCCAGACATTTAATTCGTTCTCTTCTAAAAACACACAAAAAAGCAGTGATCTTAGTTACTGGCTGTTATGCAGAAATGGAAAGAGAAAAAATAGAAAAGATAGACGAGAGAGTAGTAGCTTTTTCGGGCAAATCAAAAGACGCACTTTCCCTTTTGCCAAGATTTATAAAAGACAACTTAAATAATATAAAGAGTCCCCCTAACATAGATGTAGAAAAAACAAAAGCTTGCATTTTGTCTTTTAGGGAGAGGTATGAAAATCGTTTTAAGAGAATGACGGCTAAAAGCCTTGCTCCCACCACAAAATTTCTTCCACTCTTTGCACTTTCCGCCCCCACTTTTACCTTCCACTCTCGCGCAACTCTACAAGTTCAAGATGGTTGCAACAACGCATGCGCATTTTGTCGGATTAGGCTGGCAAGGGGCAAAAGCATCTCGTTACCAATAGAGGAGGCAACGAAGCGACTTAGGAGAATAGAAGAGGCGGGAGCTGCCGAAGTGGTGATTACGGGAGTAAACCTATCTCAATACGATAGCGATGGTTGCAATTTCGCCACTCTTTTAGAGACTTTGCTAAAAAAAAGCAAAAGCATACACATTCGCATATCAAGCCTATATCCTGAAAGCGTGAATAGCGAATTGCTAGCCGTCATTTCGGATAGAAGGGTTGCCCCACATTTTCACCTTTCTATACAATCTGGTTCAAACTATATTTTGGAAAAGATGTCTCGCCTCTATAAAAGAGATGATATTTATAAGGCTGTTGAAAACCTTAAATTTGCAAAAGAAAATCCATTTATTGGTTGCGATATTATTGCAGGTTTTCCAGAAGAAAGAGATGAGCATTTTGATGAAACCTATTCTATGTGCAAAGACTTAGAATTTGCAGGCATTCACGCCTTTCCTTTCTCTCCCCGCCCCGGCACAAAAGCGTTTGATATGAAAGGAAAAGTTAGCGAGAGAATTGCTTGCCAGCGCGTTGCGCTTCTAACGGAACTTGCAAAAACAAACTACGAAAAATATCTCTCAAAATGTGAAGGCAAGCGCTTCTTTGCTGTTGTAGAATCTAAAAATAGTGGCAAATATTTTGTGATGACCGAAAACTATCTCCATCTGCCACTCAAAACCGAAAAACAACATAGGGCAGGAGACGGCATAAATGTTAAGATTGTCGAAAAATGCGCTTTTGAGGTATAGTGCTTGAGAGAAATGTGTGCAAAAATTATATTATTAATGGGAATGAAGTGTGCAGGGAAAAGTAGTGTGGGCTCTTATTTGGCAAGTCATTTTCATTTCTCTTTTTTAGACTTAGATGCAGTGATAGAACAAGAGGTGTGCCAAGATGTTCGCAATTTTTATAAAGCAAAAGGCAGGGAGAGATTTCAAATTGCCGAATAT
>CAUTVN010000025.1:0-14679 GCA_963541705.1 uncultured Treponema sp. | reverse complement strand
CTGGTTGGAAGGAATAAAAGAAGGTGAGAAAAGAGGTAGAATAGAGGGTGAGAAAAGGGGAGAGAAAAGAGGTAGAATGGAAGGAAAGAAAGAAGGTAGAATGGAAGGTAAATGTGAATCGGCGCGGAATATGAAGAGGGAGGGTTTACCTTTTGATCTAATAGCGAGAATTACAGGGCTGAGTATCGCAGAAATAAAAGAGCTATAAAACAAATAAGTAATACCATAATCGGCGAATTGTGCGTGGGTAACTATTTTTGGTTGAATCAAGTAGTTACCCATTTTTCAGGTTAAAAGCGCTCTGTTTTCACCTCGAAACCGATCTGTTTCGCCCTGGAATCTGTATAGTTCGTGACCATCTAAACAGCACTGTTTCAAATATCAAACTTTGTAAGTTCTCGGCCCTTGAATACACAAACGAGTCTCCAATACGCAAATCTTTTTAAATAAGCTAATATTTTTTCTAATGCTATCTTATAAAGGTAAGCGCTTTTTGCTAGAATGTATACTATACTCTTAAAATTTAAGGGAGAGAAAAAATGTCTATAAGTGATAATATAAAAATAATTAAAAACAAGATGTTGGATGCGTGCAATCGATGTGGTAGAGCCCCTGAAGAAGTGCGACTTTTGATGGCAACGAAAACTGTTCCTGCAAGTGTTATAATAGAAGCATTTAATGCGGGGGAGACTCTAATTGGAGAGAATAAAATCCAAGAGCTCACCTCAAAAGCAGACGAGCTAAAAGCCTACCCGCATGAGGCGCATTTTATAGGGCATCTTCAAACAAACAAGATAAAAGACGCAATAAAGTACGCATCTTGCATTCAGTCTGTGGATAGGCTCGACCTGGCGGAAAAGTTGGAAAAAAAATTGGCTTTAGAAGACAAGATGATGGATGTTTTTGTGCAAGTGAATACTTCAAAAGAAGAAAGCAAGTTTGGTTGCACAGAAGAAGAAGCTATCCCGCTAGTGGAAAAGATTAGAGAGTTGCCACACCTAAAAATCAAGGGCTTTATGACTATCGGGCTTTTTTCGACCGATGCGTCGCTTACAAGACCATGTTTTAAGACTTTGTATAAAATAAGAGAGCGGGTGTTAGGCATGCATCTTTTGGAAGAAAAACAATTAGCTCTTTCTATGGGAATGTCGGGCGATTTTGAAATGGCAATAGAAGAGGGGGCGACAATCATTCGGGTAGGCACTAGCATATTTGGCAAAAGGATATATCCCGATTCATACTATTGGAATGAGCAAAAATGAAGACGTTTTTTTTCAAAGACAAACTCCTTGTTTTGTTTGTTTTAATTGCCCTGGCGAATAGCTCGCTCTTTGCATTGCAAAAAGGCACTTTGCACACACGAGTGCACTCGATAGAAGCAATTTTATATGGCGTAAATCTCAATGTTTATTCCTATAAAGGAGAGGCTATAAGCTACGAGGCGGAGATAGAGGGCGGTGGCAAAGTAGCGATAGTAGAAGATGCCTATCTAGTTCGATTTCGCAACTCACATCCAGTAAAAGGAACTATCAACGTTTTTGTTCCAGAAGGAATGAAAATTGAAAGTTTAAGGATTTATGCGTCTAGTGCAAAGGTTAGTGTTCAGAATATAACTGCAGTCTATTTTGTCTCTAGTATGTGCGAAGGAGATGTGGAACTTAAGGAGGCTATGCTTAAGTGCGCTTCGTTTAGCTTAGCTTCCGGCTCTCTAAAACTAAATGGAGAGATTACTAGCACATGCGACTTTTGTTTTGCAGAGACAAAAAGCGAAATTGCGCTTAAGGGAGAGCTTGCCTCCTACAATTTTTTCTATCCTTACGAAATGGATTCAACCCTTACGGTAGACGGAAAGATATACGCAAAGAGTGAAAAGTTTGAATTTGACAAAAACAAAAGAAAGAGAATAGAAATCACTCAAACACTTTCTAAGACTTCTCTTTCGTTTCAAAAATAAAAAAGATTTAGGGTGTTTTTATGATTGATGTTCATGTTCATTTTAGAGACTGGCAACAAAAAGAAAAAGAGACGATTAGGCACGGCTACGAAGTTGCGCACAAAGCAGGTATTTTGCATTGTTTTGATATGCCAAACACGCAGCCTGCTCTCACTTCAAAACAAAACATCATCTCCCGTTTAGAACTAGGGCAGAGGATGGTCGAAGAAGTAGATCCTTCTGCTGTCTATAGAGTTTACGCAGGGCTCACCTCGTCGCCTGAGCAGATTGAAGAGGTGGTTTTGGCATATAAAGAGCTTTTTCCACGTCTTGTGGGCTTTAAGATGTTTGCAGGACACTCTACTGGCAACATGGGGATTATAGAAAAAGAAGAACAAAGGAGTGTATACAAAGCCCTAAAGAAGTTAAACTATCGAGGGGTGGTTGCGGTTCATTGCGAAAAAACTTCGCTTATGAAGGAAGAAGTGTTTTCTCTAAAAGAGCCTAGCACTCACAGCCTCGCTCGCCCTGCAATAGCAGAAGTTGAGTCTATTAAAGACCAAATTGAACTCGTTAAAGATTCTGGCTTCGAGGGGCACTTGCATATTTGCCACATAAGTACAAAAAAAGGAATCGAACTTGTCAAAAACGCTAAAGCTGAAGGATACAAAATTAGCTGTGGTGCTACAGCTCATCATGCCTTGTTAAACGATGGGGCATACTCAAGCTTAGGGCTTTTGGCAAAGATGAATCCACCCTTGAGAAGCGCTGAAGAACAAGAAGGGGTTTTTGCAGCTCTTGTTGATGGAGATGTAGACTGGATAGAAAGCGACCATGCTCCGCACACTCTAAAAGACAAGATGGCGGGGGCGTCTGGAATCCCCGGCTTTGCGGGCACTTTGTTGCTGATTAAGGCATTGCGACGCGCTGGGGTGAGCTGGGAGAGGCTTGTAGCCTTGTGTGGGAAAAATGTGAACAGGGTTTTTGGAATGCAACTTTCGGTTTGCCCGCCAAGCGATGAGCGGATAGATAGCGTCTTGGAAGAAGTGCGCTCTTCCTATTCCTTCGACTCATTTTGCAATATTTAATTATAATAAGGCGTTGATATAAAAAAGCGATTGCCTTATAATAGGCTGTGTAGAAAAATGAGTTTTTGTATTTTTTTGTAGGAGATGTGCAATGAAAAAAATATTTGGAACAGTTTTGTCATTTTTAGTTTTTGCGGTTATGCCGTCTATTGTTTTTGCAGAAATTACTTTTATTCCCCACATAGGTTTTGATGTGCATAAGGGAATTAAAAACGAAAAGATTGATTCGCAAATTGGAAACATGATGAAAAAGTTTATGCCTGCCGAGGTGCCTTATGAAAAAATTCCGTTTTCAAGACCATTGGTTCCAATGTTCACTCTTGGTCTTGACCTGCACTTTATATCACATCGCTCAGGTTTTACATTTTTTTGGAACAACGAATTTTCTTTTTCGCAAAAGTTTGTGGCAGAGGAGCAGCTTAGTGCTTCAGCAAGCGTATCGCTAAACGATATAAAAAATATAAATCCAAACGGAAACTTAGAAGAGCAGGTGAAAGATTTTTTAAGCAAACACAAAAATCTAGACGAAAATAGGTTGAAACAGTTGGCCAAAGAAGGAAATACGGCTGAATTAGAAAAAATAGTTAAAGACGAGGTGATGAAAAGTTTGCTAGAGAAAAAAGTTGGCTCCTTTACAGAAAAGCAAAAAATGATGTTTTATGCAACAGAACTTTTGCTTGGTGGCACTTTTAGAAGAGAGAAAGCCTTCAATATTTATTTTGGCATAGGCTTAAAGCTGGGCTTTTCTATAAACGCAATTGAGTTGGTCAAAGATGTGCGGTCTGGCAAAATGCAAGACTTCAAAGCCATTCCAGACAGATTTGTCGCTATGGTGCTTCCAGCCTTTGGGGGCTCTTTAGGATTTTCTTATTACTTTAATAGATTTATAGGAATTTCTGTTTCTGCAAACGATTTTTTAGGGCTTGGTGCATTTGTTTCTACCAATATCTTGGAAAGACATCATGGACAGCCAAAAGAATACGAAGGCTATCCCACAAAGGCTGTAGCTTATACATCTATTGGATTGCATAACGACTTTGCCATGAAATTTGGTGTGAATATACGCTTTTTTGGAGTGAAAAAATAAATAGCAAAAGAACATTTTGATAAATAAAGTGCATAAAAAATTGGTAGCGAGAAGTTTTGTGGTTTCGATATCTTAAAATTATAGGTTTTTTAGCCGATAAGGCGAGCGTGAAGCGTTTTGTTTTTTTTGTACAGTTCATTTTTGGAACTCTTTTAATTGCTAGCTCGCAAGAATTCGATTTTTATAAAAAAGATTTTCAAGACAGCTGGGCTCCTCTTTTTCCAAAAGCCTTGTTTATTTCGCAAGAAGAGCCAAGAGCCCGGCTGTTTCCAGACGCTCTTTTTCTCAAAGACAAAAATGCTAAAGCCTCTCCTGAAGACTATTTTGAAAGCAAAAAAGAAAATAGCCTCTTTCGTACTCATTATGTTAAATCTTTTGAAGAATCCAAAGAAGAAGGTTTGCAGTCCCCACTCCTAAACAACGACATTTTTGCGCTATATGGAAAGCCCGGCTCTTCTGCGATGGGAATATTGGGGCAGTATAAAATGGAAGCCCTGGAAGGAGTGATGAATGAGTTTGTTGAAATGTATGATGCGGTGAATGGAGAGAAAAAAATTATTCCTGCCTTATATATAATATATGGGACTTGTTGGCCTAGGGGAGAGATTGGTGTTTTAGATTCAAATGTTGCAAAGAAATATATAGAATATGCGGCGAAAAAGGGATGGTATGTGTTTTTAGACGATCAAATAGGAAAATATACCATAGAAGAGTCTATGAACAGAATATTGCCTTTCTTAAAATACGACAATGTGCACTTAGCTATAGATCCAGAATGGAAAACACTTACTCCTATGGAAACTATTGGTTCTGTTACTGCAGAAGAGGTGAATAAAGCCCAGAGAATGATGAACGACTATATCATCAAAAACAATATTAAAGGCAGGAGAATGTTGGTCATTCATCAATTTAGGGATATGATGATTCGTGGTCGCTCTAGAGTGCGGACAAACTTTGAGCGCGTGCAACTAATTCATTGTTCTGATGGCTTCGGTCCTCCGAGAATGAAAAGAGAGACCTATGCTTATAACGCCATTGCAAAAAATATGCCACTAAAATCGTTTAAGCTTTTTTTGCCAACAAAAGTGGCGGGTGCGGGCTATGACGAGCCTATTATGACTCCTACAGATGTGATGAATTTAAAGCCACGCCCATATTTTATTATGTATCAATAATTTGTTTGACATTGTATAGAAGAAAATATTAACTTATAAAAAGAGAAATGGAGGTGCGTATGAGCAAGGGTGGCTCAATAATGAAAGTACTGTTACTTTTAATTTTGATTGCTATATTGGTATTAGGTGGGCTTCTTTGGTTCGATTATTTGGGATTAGTCCATACGAGAGGAATGTTTGCTCCAATATACGCTCTATTTGGCAAGCAGACTCCACAAGGAGCAAGTGTTGAAATTGGCGATGAGGAAATTGCAAATTTAGAAAATGATAGATATGCGAAAAGAGTGCAAGCACTTGAAATTACAAGAGAGGAGTTGGACAAGCTAAAAAGCGAAATAGAAGCAGAGAAAAAAGAAAATCTTAAAATTGCAGAGGAACTAAGCGACAGAAAGACCTCTATAGAAGAAAAAGAAAAATCTTTTCAGCAAATTTTGCAAGAAACTGACGATAGAAAGAGAAATATAGATCAAATTGCAACATATATGAATGGTATGAGACCAGAAAGTGCGGTTGCAAACTTACTAGCGATGGACGATCAAGATGTGATAGATGTTTTGAGAGCTGCAGAAGAGATTGCTACAAGAACCGGTGTTCCATCTTCAGTCTCCTATTGGTTTTCGCTTATGCCGGCTGCAAGGGCTGCAGAGATTCAAAGGAAAATGGCAAACAAGCCGGTTAGCTTAGAATAAAGATGCTTTTCCCAACTTTCTCTTTTTTCTTTTTCTTCTCTATTGTCTTTGTTTTGTATTGGTATGTGTTTAGGATAGAAAAACAGAGAAAGATATTGTTGTTGCTAGCTTCCTATATTTTTTATGCAAGTTGGAATGTTCGCTTTTGTCTTTTGCTTTTTACGTCTACACTAATCAACTACCTTTTTGGCGTAATTTTGAGTAAGGAAAAAGAGCATAGCGTGAGAGTGGTGGTGATTTCTATCATCACATTTTTGAATGTAGTCTATCTTTTTTGTTTTAAATATCTCTATGATGTAATTTCAGCTCTATCTCATGTTTTTCCGCAAGTTTTTGACGCGTCCATCATTTTGCCACAAATTGCGTCTTCTTCGCTCTTTTTGCCCATAGGTATTTCGTACTACACATTCAAATGTATCAGCTATACTTTTGATATATACAACTGCAAACTTAGGGTTGGGAAAGAGAGTTTTTTGGACACTCTGCTATACGTTTCTTTTTTTCCACAATTACTTTCGGGGCCTATTGTAAAGGCTGCCTATTTTTTTAAGCAATTGCCAGAAGCATTGAATAGAGAAAAAATCTCCTATCATGCAATACAACTGGATAGAACTATGCTACTACTTCTGGCAGGTCTTTTTAAGAAACTTATTTTAGCAACCTTTTTGAAAATTTTAGTATGCGACAAAGTGTTTGCTATGCCAAGTGCATATAACACATTAGAGTTGCTAATTGGCATTCTTTCTTTTACTGTGGTAATTTATGCAGATTTTTCAGGTTATAGCGACATCTCCATAGCTATTGCTTTGCTTTTGGGCTTTGAGACACCTCCAAATTTTAATCGTCCATATCTCTCGTCATCCGTTAGCGAATTTTGGCGACGCTGGCATGTTAGTTTTTCGACTTGGCTAAAAGAATACATATATTTTCCATTAGGCGGTTCTCGCTATTCAATTTTCAGAACAAGTTTTGCTCTTATTTTTACCATGTTTGTCGCAGGGATTTGGCATGGAATTAAAGCGACCTTTTTGCTATGGGGACTTTTACAAGGTGCAATGCTGGCAATAGAGAAATTGATAAAAGAGAAGACAACACCCATAAAGGCAAGTCTTATTGGAAAGCCGGTTGCAGAACAGAAAAAAATGAATGCGCTTTCTTTTTGTGCTATGTGTCTAAAAATCTTTTTTACTTTTTTGTTTACAAACATTAGTTGGCTAATCTTTGAAAGTGAAACTTTAAGTGATTTGGGACTATATATTGTGTCTTTATTTAATTTTAACGCGCCTTTTGCTATTACAACTCCGCTTGTTGCTTCTTTGCTTGGAGCGGGTCTTTTAATGCAGATTCCAACAAATGCAATTAGGAAAAAACTGTTCTACCTCTATTCATATCTGCCACTAATGATAAAAACACTAATATTTACAACAGCTCTTATTGCGATGCATTTGGTGGGTACTTCCAGCACGCCGCCTTTTATATATTTTGCTTTTTAGGAATAACAACAAAGATGGAATTAGATAGCTTAAATAATGAAAACTTAAGTAGAGGAACATACTCAATAAATAGAACGCTTTTAAGCTTTCTCATATTTACAGTTGTTTTTGTTTTCTTTAGTTCTGGCGAACTATATAAAAAATCTTCATATGTTCAAAATAAATATTTAAGAACGGTTTTGATGGTAAGCCTAAAGCCCATTGCAAATTTGTCTGAACAACTTGGGCTCTCTCAGCTGTTTAATTATTCCAGAAATTCCCTACTAGAAGTGGCACGGTTAAAAAACGAAGTAGATTGGGAAGATACCTATTATAACACTGAAGAAAGGGCAGATATTATCTCTCCAGAATATATTGAGAAAGATGAAGATGGAGGGAAGGACCAAAATGAAAAAGAAATAGAAAAGAGTATCGAAAACACACATGAAAACGCCCCAATATCTTCGGAAATTGAAGGTATGGAAGAGGAGCTTGCTAAAGAAGAAATAGGGGGGAGCTTAGAGAATGTTTTGCAAAACGAAGAGTCAGAAGAGCCTTTGTTTGTTCCTTCTCCATATATATACAATGAGGAAAACCCCTTTCATCTTTTGATGGTGGGAGACTCGCAAATGTATGGTCTTGCAAATGGACTAAAAAAATTAACTTCTGGAAGCGAGTCTATAGAAATTACGGACATTTCAATTCATTCTTCTGGATTTATCAGAGGAGATTACTACAACTGGGAAAAAAAGCTAGAGAATGTCTTTAGAGAAAAAGGAAGCGATTATTATCATGCTGTGGTTATCCTTCTTGGTATGAACGACTACCAAGACGTATATAGTGGTAATACCCTGTTGGTGCGGGAGAGCAAGGAATGGGAGGCTCACTATAGAGATAAAATTGTTAAGGTGATTAATCTGCTTTTGTTAAACACAAAAAAAGTGTATTGGCTTGGAATGCCGATTGTGCGAAGGGCGTCTTATAACGACGACTTGCAATATATAGAAAAGGTGCAAGGGCGGGTAGCGAGCGAATACAACCACATAGGGCTCTCTCGCGTTTCGCTTGCCAGCATAGCACCAGGCGATGGGGTGCCCTACACAGAGACGATACAACAAGAAGATGGAAAGATTATTCGGCTTATGAAAAACGACGGTATTCACTACACCATTGCGGGTGGTCAGTATATTATGAATGGCTTTTTGCAAAATCTATACCAAGATTGGTTTATAAAACCATAAATATATTTTTTTAATTAATTTATAAAAAAAGTTTGAATAAATAGTATACATATGCTAGACTTGAGCTATGGGCAAGGCTCCTAAAAAATGTCCTTAATTTAGGAGTGCCTACTATTTTTTATGTGTTTCTATTTAGGAGGAACTATGACAGAAACTGTTTTGGGCGGCAAGGCAACTAGTAAAGAGGGATTAAAAATGACGTGCGAGTCTGGAAAACACGTTTTCTACTTGGACGAACCTAAGTCTTCGGGTGGCACAGACGAAGGGATGAACCCGCTAGAAGCTTTTTTGTGCGCATTGGGTGCTTGCAAAAGTGTTATTTCTAAGATGGCCTCAAAAAAAATGAGAATCCCATTCGACGAAGTACAAGTGGAGTGTCGGGGTACTATGGATTTCGATGGCGTTACAGGCAAAAATCCAAATGCAAAAATTGGTATTAGTAATATCGAATCCATTTACACATTCAAAACAACGGCAAGCAAAGAAGAAATAGAAAAATTGGTTGAATATGTAGATTCACACTGCCCGGTTATGGACACAGTGGTAAATAGTCCAACCCACTCTCATAAAGTTGTGATTTTATAAAAAGACTAAGTTTTGTTGTTTGAGATGATCTCGTGAAGAGGTCGACTTGTTTAGGTTATAATAAATAGTCAAAGAACCCTAGAAGGGTTTTGCACTTTCTAGGGTTTTGTTTACATTGTTCCAAAGCGTTTTATAGAATATATCTTGATAGGTCTCTATCTTGCACAATGCTTTTTAGTCTCTCGTCTACATAGGCTGTATCGATGATAACGTCTTTTTCTTCCATTTCGCTTGCATTAAATGAAATCTCTTCTAGCAACATTTCCATAATTGTATGAAGTCGCCTAGCCCCTATGTTCTCCATCTTTGAATTCAACTCTTCTGCCAAAGAGCTCATTCTATCTATTGCTTCGTCTGTAAATGTAATTTTTACACCTTCTGTTTCTAGCAATGCCGAATATTGTTTTGTAAGTGAATTCTTTGGTTCTAGCAATATTTTTTTAAACTCCGATTTGTGCAAAGAGTCTAGTTCTACTCTAAGAGGGAATCTTCCTTGAAACTCGGGAATTAAGTCGCTAGGTTTTGATACATTAAATGCACCAGCAGCAATAAAGAGGATGTGGCTTGTATCAATCACGCCGAGCTTTGTGTTTACTTTAGAACCTTCAACAATGGGCAAAATATCGCGTTGCACTCCTTCTCTAGAAACATCTATGCCGTGCCCCTCGCCTTTAGAAGCAACTTTATCAATTTCATCAATAAAAACTATTCCCATTTGCTCTACTCGATATTTTGCTTGCTCTATAACTTTGTCATTATCAATCATCTTATCAAGCTGGTCTGCCATAATAATTTGTCTAGCTTCTTTAATGCTCACGCTTTTTCGCTTGTGTTTTTTGCCCCCCGTTATCATATTTGTTATGTTGCTCATAGCCATTTCTATATCTTCCATATTAGAGCCACCGGCAAATATTTCAAAAGCTGGGGTATTATTCTGTTCTGTTCTTACTTCGACTATTCTGTCTTCAAGCTCACCATTTCTCAGCATTTTTCGAAACTTTTCTCTTGTGTTGTTTTCATCTTCTCCGTCTACAACAATTTCCGTGCTCTCTCCCCTCTCTCCACTTGGCACTACATGCTTTTTTTTGTTTGAAGGAGAAGGAAGGAGCAAGTCGAGCAATGCATTTTCTGTGTTACTCTCCGCTCTTTCGCGCAAGCTCTCTTGCATTTCGTTTTTAACTATAGAATAGCTTACTGCGGTTAGATCTCGGATGATAGACTCGACATCTCGCCCTACATATCCCACTTCTGTATATTTTGTTGCTTCCACTTTCAAAAAAGGTGCCCCTGCCATTTTCGCTAAGCGACGAGAGATTTCGGTTTTGCCTACTCCCGTAGGTCCTATCATCAATATATTTTTTGGTGAGATTTCGTCTCTTATATCTTCTGGAAGGTGCAAGCGTCTGCTTCTATTTCTGATGGCAACAGCAACAGCTCTTTTCGCTTTTGTTTGCCCAATGATATATTTATCAAGCTCTTCTACAATTTGTTTTGGGCTCAAGTCATTCAATTTTAGATTCATCATAGCTCCTCTACGATTACATTATCGTTGGTATAAATGCATATCTTCCCTGCAATTTCTAAACTTTTTTTTGCAATTTCTTTGGCAGATAGTTCGGTGTTTTTTAATAGTGCTAAAGAAGCAGCATATGCATAATTTCCACCCGAACCTATTGCAATAACATCTTCTTCAGGTTCAATCACATCTCCATTTCCCGAAATAAATAATATCAAATCTTTATCTGCAACCAAAAGGACAGCTTGCAAGTTTTTTAGCATTTTGTCTGTTCTCCACTCTTTTGCCAATTCTACTGCAGAACGTTTTATATCTCCCGAATATTCTTTTAACTTTGCTTCAAACTTTTCAAAGAGAGTAAATGCGTCTGCTGTAGCACCTGCAAATCCCGCTAGCACTCGTCCTTCGTACAAGCGCCTAACTTTTCGTGCATTGCCTTTCATTACCGTCTCGCCAAGAGTAACTTGCCCATCTCCTGCCATAGCCACTTTTCCGTCCCTCTTTATTGCAAGAACAGTTGTGGACCGCACTGTTTTATAATTCATAACACCCCCAAAATCTTTAATCTCTAAAACAACCTAAGAATGCGGATGAGCTTTTTTATAAAGCTCATATAAACTTTTTGAAGTAACGTGTGTATAATGCTGAGTCGTGCCAATATATTTGTGACCCAAAAGCTCTTGCACTACTCTAATATCTGCTCCATTTGCAATCAGGGTTGTGGCAAAACTATGCCTAAAAGAATGAGGAGTTAGTTTTTTTGGTTTGGTTGAAAATAGATTGTATTGTCTAATTATAAACCTAACTCCATTTGTAGAAATGCGATTTCCCTTATAATTTAAAAAAACTGCGTTTTCTTTTTCAGAAGCCTTTTCCTTTTTTTTCAACAATGCTTCTCTTTCTACAAAATATGCTTTTAATGCCTTTATTGCAAAATCTGCAAAATATACCTCCCGCTCTTTCCTGCCTTTGCCCATAACAACGGCGGTTTGAAAATTGCCTCTAAAATCTTGCATATCTAGGGAGATAAGTTCCGAAACACGAGCACCTGTTGAATATAAAGATGTGAAAAGAGCTATGTCTCGACAAGTCCAAAGCATGTGTTTCTTTTTAGGAATTCTACAAAATTGTTCCATTTCTTCTTCAAACATAAAGTTTTTTATCTTATTGTGGGTTTTAAGATTTTTAATTGTAGAAGCGGGATTATATTTTATTAAGTTTTCTTTTACTGCATATCTATAAAACCCTCTAATGCTAGAAAGCATTCTATTGATAGAAGAGGCCTTAAGCCCACCGTCTGCCATTTCAGAAATAAACATTCCAATATCGCAAGATGTTGCGCCAAAAAGGTCGATGGATAGATCTTTTGCCCAAGAAGAAAAAACTGCCAAATCGCTTCTATATGCTTCTACAGTGCAATGGCTATAATGTTTAACATCTTTTAGAAAAGAAAGGTATGAATCTATTGCACACATATTCTATTTTTTAGCATCCTCCACATCTTCTACTCCTTTAACAACAGTGTGCAGATGTTGACAATTTGGGTTTATGCACGCGTGGTAGGAGCCATGAGTTTTATCATATTTTTCTACAAGAAACCAGCCACACTGTGGGCAAATGCTATTTGTTGGCTTAAAATACGAAATAAAAGTACACTTTGGAAAGTTGGAACAGCCATAAAAGTCCTTTCCTCTTTTTTTACCCAAAACTTTTCTTGCAACTATTTCGCCCCCACAGCCCGGAATAGGACATTTGGCTAGCGGAATCGACTTAGTGTTTTTGCATTCTGGAAAACCAGAACACGCCAAAAAATATCCAAACCGCCCCAGTCGTTTAATCATTTTTTTACCACATTTTTCACATATTTCATCCGTTTCTTCGTACATTTTTCCTTTTAACGAAGAGACTTCGTCCATAGCGGTTTTTAGTTTTTGACTAAAAGGGGAGTAAAAGGAGCGAATAACACTGACCCAATCAGCCCTCTTTTCCTCTACTTCGTCCAATCTCCTCTCCATATCTGCAGTAAAAGCAACGTCTACTATATCAGAAAAATTTTGTACCAATAATTCGTTTATTACTTTTCCAAGCTGAGTAGGAACTAGCTGTTTGTTTGTGCGTGTTACGTAAAATCTCTCCAACAAAACAGAAATAATTGGAGCATAAGTTGAAGGTCTTCCTATCCTTTTTTCTTCTAATACTTTTATTATGGAAGCATCCGTATATCTACTAGGTCCTTGAGTAAGATGACTTTCTACTTGCATTGTTGCTACCTGCACGGCATCCCCAACAGCCATCTCTAAAGAAGAGCTTGCCTTGTCTTCTTTTGAAAGAATGAGGGAAGCAATTTCATAAAAACCTTTTTCTACTATTTTTGTAGAAGATGCCTTAAAAATAGCATCTTTCACCTCTATGTCGTAGCTTGCGGTGCTCATCTTTGCATTTTTCATTTGGCTTGCAACAAAACGCTCCCAAATGAGCGAATATAGCTTTAGCAGATCTTTGCCTAAGTATTTTTCCATATAGGACGGGCTATATTCTATAAATGTTGGACGTATACATTCGTGAGCATCTTGTGCGTCTTTGCCAACAGAATAGACTTGTGCTTTTGTGGGCAAGCATTCTGGATGGTTTTCGGCTATCCATTTTCTTGTAGCGTCTAGTGCGACGGATGAAATGCGAACGGAGTCTGTCCTCATATACGTAATAAGTCCTACATGACTTGTGCCAACCGAAACTCCTTCATACAATTGTTGCGCTAATTGCATTGTTTTTTTTGAAGTAAAGCCCAATCTATTTGCTGCTAATTGTTGCAATGTAGATGTGATTAGTGGAGGTTTTGGTTTTATACTTTTTTCTACGTCTTTTCTATTAATAACCACTCCATCACTTCCCTTAATTTCTTGCATGATGGAGTTTAAGAGATTTTTGTCTTTAATATCTAGCGTCGCACCCTTGTATTTCTCGCATTTTGCATTAAACTTTAGTTTGCCTTTTTTGAATGTGGCAGAAAGCGAAAAATACTCTTCGGGAATGAATTTTTGAACTTCCTCTTCTTTTTCGCATATCAGCCTCAATGCCACAGACTGAACTCGTCCTGCAGAAAGACCGTTTTTCACTTTTGCCCAAAGAATAGGAGAGAGACTATAGCCAACCAATCTATCTAAAACTCGGCGTGCCTTTTGTGCATTCACCTTATATCCGTCTATATCTCGCGGGCTTTTTACAGCATCTTTGATTGCGTTTGGAGTAATTTCGTTAAAAACTATTCTACGTATAGGGGCGTCGCATTCGTCTTTTAAGAGCTCATTCAAGTGGCTTGCTATAGCCTCTCCCTCTCTATCATTATCACTTGCGAGATATACAGTTTTTGCAGAGCGTGCCACTTTTTTTAAATCTTTTACCAAAGACGCTCTCCCGCGCACCACTATATACTCTGGAGCAAAATCGCCTTGCACATCGATGCCAATCCTGGATTTGGGTAAATCTACCAGATGTCCCATAGAAGCTTTGACGACATAAGAGCGTCCCAAATATTTCTCTATTGTTTTTGCTTTTGCGGGGGATTCCACAATCAAAAGTGTTTTTTTCTTTTCATCTTTCTTTTTTGCAACAGCCATATCTATTCACCAACATACGCCACATTTATAAAATTTATAATAACAGATTGATATTCTCTCTTATATATCTTAAATTATCGACTTTTAGTCAAGTGATTTTTAGAATTATATCTTACAGTTGTCAAGCTGTCAAAAAAAAGACTCGCATTCTTTTTTGCTCATATTATGTGTGACGGAACGTCTTTACAATTTTACTTCTGCTTTCAATTGCACCCAAGATTTTTGTTTTATAGCTCTTTTATTTCTGCGATACTCAGCCCTGTAATTCTCGCTATT
>CAUTVN010000024.1:0-15067 GCA_963541705.1 uncultured Treponema sp. | reverse complement strand
AATATGTTGCGTTTAAAATTGCCAATTGAAATAATTATGGAAGCCACCGGTTTGAGCAAATATGAAATTGAAAGATTACTATAGTTTAAACAGAACCAATTAAAATAGGAGCAAAACAGTCTTAAATAAGCTAATACTTTCAAAAAGTTTATTGTAATTTTTGCGGATGCAATGTATAGACACAAATATTTTGTTTGTGATAACCTATTGAGGTGTTTCCACGTGTTGAAGTTTAGGAGGATATTTGATTATGAAGGAAATTATCGCTACAGAAAAAGCTCCAAAGGCAATCGGACCTTATTCGCAAGGAGTTAAGGCTGCGGGTTTGGTGTTCACCTCTGGGCAGTTGCCAATAGACATTGCAACAGGTGAGTTTGCCAAGGGTGGTATAGCAGAACAAACAAGACAATCTATTTTGAATGTTAAGGCAATATTAGAAAAGGCAGGTTCTTCACTAGATAAGGTTATAAAGACTACAGTTTTTTTAAGTGATATGAATAACTTTGCAGAAATGAATAAAGTTTATAGCGAGCTCTTTGGAACAGAGAATCACCCATCAAGAAGTGCTGTTCAAGTTGCAAGATTGCCAAAAGATGCTCTGGTAGAAATTGAGGCTATTGCTCTTGCTTAAAAAAGGTTTTTCTTTTCTCTTTCTTGTTCTCTTCTTTTGTTCTTGCAATAAGGAAAGTGTTAAAAAAGATGTGGGAAAGACGGAGGAGATCGTTGAGGCTTATGAAAAAAAAGAGTGCGTTTATTATTTTTCGCACTCTGCCATAGGTAAGGGCGATGTCAAAACGAAGGGCTTTATTAGGGAACTAGACAAGGTTTCTTTTAGCAAAGTGCCAAAGGTTGAGTTTATGCCTTGGACGGAAGCAGTGCGTGTTTCTGGTATTGGTTTTATCGAAGACGAACCTTACTTTATAGTCAATAAGAAAGGGGTTCTTTTATTTAATCCTTTTCTAAAAGATTCTCCGTTTTCTTATACACAAACCAATCTTTTTCCTGCATGTTCGGTTGCGGGTTTTTATAACACGGATATAGGGTATCTTGTGCGTTCCTTCAAAACATCTTTGTTTGAATATGTAGGCGACTATGCAAAGGAACAAGCCAGTAAAGATGACAGGTTGCCCGTCTTGAATCGCTACAATAGTTTTACATGTGATGTAGAGCCTCTTATTTTTCCACACCATTTTTCTCTTCCCCCGTATGCATCTTTAACTTCGCTAATATATAGCGATAGGTGGTATGCTTCGTTTAAGCTTGATGGCGGAGAACGTGTTGAATTTAGGTATTTCGCTTTTGATAGCGTAGGAGATGTTTTAAACGCGAGATATGACTCTATTAGTGCAGAATCTTTTATGAAAACTGTCGCTCCCATCGACAAACAAAACGCTCGTTTTGGGCACTTGCCATCGGGTCTACAAGGCTTATTAGACAATATGAAGGAAGAAAATGTTCTTGTAGAGTATTTTGACAAGACTATGCCTAGTCCTATCAAGCTCTTAAAAAGCAAAATCGATGCAAAATCTTTTGAAGATGCAGAAATACAAGCCTATGCATCGCCTTGCAAAATTGGAGAGAAGATTTACTATTCTGTTCTGCTGGAAAATGGAAAACTATATCTTTATTCAACAGAAGATGATGAGAATATGAAAGTTTATCTTTTACCCAAACTTCCGCAAAACTTTACGTATAGTTATTTTACAATAAGTCGAGATACTCTTTTTGCTTCTTGGGAAGAGACAGCTTTCTATGAGTGTGCAAGAGCAGGTTTTTTTATAAGCCCACTCTCTAAACTGCAACAACCAGACAATTAATAAAACTGTAGTTTGTTTTATAGCTTTTATATTTTGATTTTTTGCATCGCTTCTAATCCATAGGGTGTGGGTTACACAAGAAAATAGTGCTATACTTTAAAAAATGAACTTGATTTTTTGCAATCCCTTAAACAAGCTTTTGCAGACGGAAATCTTTTAAGATGATAGTCTCTATGAAGAGTTTTAAAAAGCTTCATAGGCTAGAATTAGTAGCTTTGTTTCTTATCCTTTTAAATCAAACTTCATGTAGCGTTGCAAAGTACGAAAAAGATGCTGTCTCTAAAGGCATGTATGATGCTACATTGCTAGAAGAAGGAGATTCGGTGGTTCTAGAAGGAGAATGGATTTTTGTTCCATCTCATTTTGTAAATCCAACCGAAGATTTTTCTCGTTTCAAACGATATGAAAAAATAAATGCTTCATGGGATACCTACAAAGAAAAAGAAGAAAATTTGGGTTATGCAACATATGCACTAAAAATTACAGGCTTGAATCCAGAGAAGGTATATGCACTAAAAACTGCTGAATGCCTCTCTGCATGTACCGCTTTTTTGAATGGAGAGGATTTTTTTCATCTAGGACACATAGGTAAAACAAAAGAAGAGGAGGTGCCAGCTTTAGATGCATCGCTTATGGTTTTCCCGACTCGAGGAAAAAGAAATGTAACTTTAGTTTTTCATGTTTCTAATTTTCACAATTTCTACTCAAGTTTTACAAAACCTCTAAAATTTGGGCTTTATTCAACGATAAAAGCAGAAAAATATAAAGAATCAGCGAGGTTTACATTTATTGTCGGAGTGCTTTTTTTACTTGCTGCATTTTTTATATCGCTATATCTATTCTATTCAAGAGAAAAACTAGCTCTATATTTTGGCTTTATATGTGCAACCTTTGCTGTTAGAACGTGTTGTTATGACGAGTTTTTAATTAACTCTATTTTTCCAGCTTTATCTTTTAATGCCATTTTTAAAACAGGCTATATCACCCTAACCCTCGCAATTCTTTTATTATCAATATTTATTCAAAAGCTGTTTAGGATGACAAAAAAATGGTTGTTGTTTATGTTATTCACACCCGGCTTTGTCTACCTTGCTATAAATATTTTTGCGACGCCATATGTTTCCAGCAAGTATTTAGTTCCAGCGCAACTGTACGTGCTATCTTTAGGGGTTTATGACGTAGCTTTGGTGTGTATAAAGGCGATAAAGAAAAATCGAGCAGCCTACCTTTTTTTGTTTGGTCTATTTTTGTTTTTATTTGTGGCAATACGAGATGTGCTTGTATCCAACAGAATAATAGAAGGACAATTTATTGCACAATATGGAGTATTCGGGCTTTTGCTTCCTATGTCTATCATAGTTTTACGCTCTTTTAAGATTTCTTCAGACAGACTTTCTACGGCTACTGACGATATAGAAGAAATAAACGTGGCGCTATCTCGTTTTTTGCCCGATGAATTTACTCATTTTTTAAAGAAAAATCACACAGAAATAAAACTAGGCGACAATACTGTAGAAGAGCTATATGTTTGTTTTATTTATATTGACATATGCAAAAGTATTGGTGAAAAAAAAGAAAGAGAGGAGGCGCTAAAAACATATAACGAAGCTCTATCTTATATCAACCCAATAATAGAATATCACAATGGGTTTGTCGATAAATATTTGCCCGAAGGCTTGATGATTCTTTTTGAAGAAAATGCCGAGAATGTGATTAAATGTATGTTGCAAATTACACTATTGGTGCAACGAGAAAATATTGAGCGCTCCTTGAGAGGAGAAGAAGAATTGGTTTTTGCCTGTGGCATCCATTATGGGCGTGTAATGATTGGCACTATTGGAGAAGAGGAGAGAATGGACAATACCGTTGTTTCGGACGCTGTGAACGTTGCTTCTCGATTGCAGTCTTATGCCCTAAAACAAAAGCTTTCTGTTGTTGCAAGCAAAGTAGTAAAAGACAATTTTGAAGATGATATAAGCGAAGACTATTTTAACTTTCGCTATAAGGGTAGGGTGCAACTAAAAGGCAAAACAGAAGAAATTGAAGTATATGAGGTTATAAGGGAATGAGAGGGCGCCATAGAATGTTGAAAGGAGTAATTCCTTTTGTGATTGTTGCAATAATAATTCTTGCGATATACTTAAACACGTCCATACACCAAAGAACGATGATTCCATTGGATGCACAAAAAGGTCATGTTTCTATTCCTAAAAATAGCGAAGATGAAGTTTTTCTTTTGGGTGGTGAATTTGTTTTTTTCGCAAATAAATTCAATGCACAAAAGGATGAAAAAGAATACGCAATTTTTCCAGGTTCCCTTAAAGACACGTCTATTGCCTCAAACTTTGGTTATGGCTCTTATTCCTTGCATATTAAAGGTCTAAACCCTGCCTTAACCTATTCACTTATAGTCCCGCATGCATTCAGCAGTTGTTCCATTGTAGCAAACGGTATGCAAATAGGAAAACAAGGAAACATCGCACGAAGACAAGAAGACGAAGAGCCATCTGTTTCCTCTATCCAAGCTATATTTAGACCGGACAGTAATGGAGAGGCAAGGTTAGTTTTTAATCTTTCAAATTTCACCTTTAGAAAAGGTGGTATATTCTCTAAAATTGTACTGGGAGAAGTAGGGAAAGTATACAAAATATTTCGAAACGATCTGATTTTTAATGGCATTGTTTTTGCAGCTATTTTTACTATTGCTTCCTTTCTGTTTTTGCTTTTCTTTTTTTATAAACAAGCACGTTTTGTTCTGTGGTTTGCACTAGCTTTTATTTTTGTGGCAATAAGGGCAACCTTTTTCTATCCGCATTTAGCTCCGCAAATATTTCCGAATTTACATTGGCATACTGTATTCATAATTCGCCATATTCCCCTTCCAGTAATATTGTTTACGGTATCCTTAAAGAAAGCACTAAAGTTATGTTATAAAATTCCATATGCCACCTTACTTGTCCTTGCAAGTCTTTATACTATCGCTGTTTTTTCTTTTTCTGCAAACACTATAGAGAAAATAGCAGTGTACTATCAATTCGTCACCATAGCTTTTCTTTTATACAATTTGGTGATTTTGCTTACTGCTTTAATAAAGAAGCTTGAATTTGCCAAATGGATGTTTTTTTCTGCAATCATTTTGATTGTTGTAGGAGCTTACGACCTATTCATTTATGCCAACCAAATGCCAGGACTTTATTTTGCGCCTGTAGGCTCACTGTTTTCTATAATTCTAATTGCAATTATGGTGTTGCAAATATATTCCACATCTATGCAAAAAGTAGATGTTCTTAGAGAAGAAAGCAAAACAATTAATAATTCTCTCGTAAGATTTGTACCAGAAGGGATGATAAAACTACTAAACAAAAAGTCTATTAAAGAACTAGAAGTAGGAGAATACGTAGAAATGAGAATGCCTATTCTTTCTATGGACATTCGCTCTTTTACAAAACGTTCCGAAAACTTGAGCCCACAAGCTGTCTTTGACTTTTTGAACAAATATTTTGCGACAATTGTACCCATAATAAGAACACACAATGGAATAATTCTAAAATATTTAGGTGACGGTTTTTTTGCACTCTTTCCTGATGGTGTGGACTCTGCAGTAGAATGTGCGGTAGAAATGCAAAAAGAACTAGACGAAAGTGGCATTTTTCAATCAGATAAAAAGACTACAAACATTGGAATAGGTATAGACCTAAACGATGTGCTATTGGGTACTGTAGGAAACGCCAAGCGAATGGATAGTATAATAATTTCTAATGCATATAAAAACACAGACAGCATGCAAGGAGTAAGCAAGAAATACGGCTCATCTATAGTTATCTCGTCCAGTGTTTTTAGCGCACTAAGACCTAGTGAAAAACTTTTTGCTCGCCCTATTCAATTGGTAAAAACCAAGTCTAATACTTCTCAAGTTTTATACGAAATTTATACCAACGACGATGAAGAACTAAAGCTATTAAAAAGTAGAAGCCAAGTCTACGTGATGGAAGCATTCAAAGCCATATCTTCTGGTAATCTGAAAGATGCATATATGGCATTAAAACACTCTCTTTCTATTTTTCCAAACGACCCTGTTGCAAGTCAATATCTTTCTTTGTTTAAGCGGTGATTATTGCAATAGTAGTTTTAAAGAGCATTTTAGATATGGAGGTTTTATGCAACATTTTTTTAAAATGAGCTTTTACGCTGTGTTTTTGTTTTCCATCTTTTGTTCAACTGTTTCTTGTGCAAAAAACGCATATTCTAAAGCAGAGGGAAAAATTCTACAAGCCGAAGAGGTGGAATTAGACGAAAACTTTGCAGGGGAGGGGTACTATTCGCCCGCTACTCTTAGTGCACATAAAGAATATACCAACAAAGAAAGTGGCAAGGTAGATATAGAAGAAAGAAAACTTATAAAGACTGGAAATATTAACTTTGAAAGTGCAGATATAAAAACCTCTCGTACTTTTATAGAAGGATTAGTGAAAAAGTATGGTGCATATATAAGCAATGAAAACGAAGATTCTTCAAAAACAAGATTGGAACAGAATATAACGTTGAAAATCCCAAAAGATGATTTTGACTCTTTTATTGCAGAACTTTTAGACGCAGTAAAGCACGTTAATAGCAAGAATATATATATTCAAGATGTTACAGAAGAGTTTATAGACATAAAAGCAAGGCTAAAGGTAAAAAAAGAAGCAGAACAGACATATTTACGATTGCTAGAGAGTGCAAAAACAGTACGCGATGTTTTGGACATTCAAGATCAATTGCAAGCAATTCGTTCCGATATTGAATCCATAGAAGGTAGACTAAAATATCTAGAAGCTTCTGTGAATTATAGTACTATAAATATTAGAATATATCAATTTATTGCATATGACTCTAACTTCAAGCCGGCATCTTTTTTCCTTCGCGTAGCGTCAAGTCTCAAAGAAGGAGTGAGAGTATTTGCAGAGGTCATTATATGGCTTCTTAATATGTGGGTATTTATAGCTATTTTAATCGTGGCGATTATAATATTACGAGTAAAATTTAGACAAGATAGGAGAAAAAAATGAACATAAAAGACTACGAAGAGTTAATGAAAAATAGACAAAGTTGCAGAGAGTTTGATTCTTCAAAAACAGTTGAAAAAGACAAATTAGCGAAGATATTAGAACTTGCAAAATTGTCTCCTTCTGCTTGCAATAGTCAGCCATATTCTGCTTTTGTAGCTTTAGGCGATGTGGAAAAAAGAGTAAGAGATACCAAAGTAGCGGGCTTTAACAGTTTTACTGACGAATGTAATGCTTTCATAATCATAACGGAAGCGAGCTACACATTGCCTTCTAAGATTGGGTCAGTAATGCAAAAAGTGGACTTTCGTGCGATAGATATAGGCATATTTACAGCAAATCTTGTAAACGCGGCCACCTCTTTTGGAATAGAGACTTGCATATTGGGGATGTTTAATAAAACTAAAATTAAAGAAATCATAGGCTCAAATGACGTAGTACGCCTAATAATTGCGCTAGGCTATCCAAAAGAAGGGTATGAAATTCAAAATAAAAAAAGAAAGCCTTTTGAAAGCAACATACGTTTTCTATAAGCTATAAATCTTTCTAAAACGTCTCTTTATAAATCCCAATAAAAAGCCGACTTATACCCATATGAGCTTGAGCAATAAATTCAACATTCTCAAAGGGGCGTCCTTTTGTATTATTTGCCTATCTCTTACGTTTTTTTCGTGCAAAACAAAAAAAGCCAAGGGTCTTTCTCCTATAGAAGCGCTACCGTCTATAGAACGCACTTTTGTTATTCAAGTATGCGATAAATTTCAAATGTCTTTTGACGGTTTGCCTTGTGTGGTTTATTTTTCAGATGGCTCCTCTATGCGATATACAACTAGAACAGATGGCAAAATCATGGTTAAAGTGATTGGCGCAGAACTTAGTATAGAAAAAGTTGAATATGATTTTTTTCATTATAGACAAAGTAGCGGACAATTGCTTGCAAAAGAAGACTTTAAGTTTGCCACAAGAATTGCCTCTTCCCCCACTGTTCGCTATGTTGTGGTAGAAAGCATTTTTTCTAGCAAATCAAGAAATTTATTTGTATTAGTCAGATAATCATAAACAAAAATAATCTCCCCTTTCTCTTTAATTTTATATTTACATTAATTGTAAAGATACGTATACTTTCCTACTATAAAATAATGTAGTTTATACACAAGTAAATATATATTTTATAGGAGGAGTTATGGGAACTTATAAAAAACTCTTTAAGTATGTGCCAGAAAAAAAGCATTTGGCATATATTTCTACAATATTGGCAGGAATTGCTACTATTGTATCTGTTGGAGCCTACTACATTTTATGGAAATTTTTGTATGCACTGCTTGTAAAAAGCGATGTTTCAAACAGTAGAATGTATGCGCTTTATATGGTGGCACTGCTAGTTGCAAATATAGTTTTTACATTTGTCGCTACATGGGCGTCGCACCTTTTGGCATTTAGGCTGGAAAGTAATTTGCGTCGTGAAGCTATAAAACATTTGATGAGCGCATCTTTTTCGTTCTTTGACACAAACACATCTGGAAAGGTGAGAAAACTAATAGACGACAATGCTGCAGAAACTCACATGATTGTAGCCCACCTAATTCCCGACAACACAACTGCAATCCTCACCCCAATTTTAATGTTTGCAACAATGTTTTGGGTTGACTGGCAAATGGGAGTCTTGTTGTTGATAGTTACTTTGTGTGGTGCTTGGCAAGTGCGTAGTATGATGGGCGAGAAAGCCTTTATGGAAAAGTATATGAAAGCACTTGAAAAAATGAATGCAGAGGCTGTGGAATATGTACGAGGCATTCAAGTCGTGAAAATATTTAAGGGCTCAATTCAGTCTTTTAAAAATTTTTATGACAGCGTTATAGACTATTCTCGCGACGTGCTAAACTATTCTATTAGCTGCAGAACCCCTTGGGTGTTTTTTCAAATGTTTTTTAATCTATTCATAACATTCACCATTCCTTTTGCAATTATATACTTAAACAAGGGGGCATCCCCAATGTTGATAGTAGCAAAAGTTATATTTTTTGCCTGTTTTGCAGGACTGATATACTTGTGCTTTATGCGTGTTATGTATGTAGGAATGTACAACATGCAAGCAGGACAAGTGGTCGACAAGCTTGAAAAACTTTATGCAGACATGGAAAACAACAAGGTCGAACATGGAACAGAAGAAACTTTCGCCAACCACAACATCGAATTTAAGAATGTAACTTTTGGCTATGGAGATGAAAATATTTTGCAAGATTTAAGCTTTAAATTGCCTGAACAAAAGACATATGCTCTTGTAGGCTCTTCGGGTGGTGGGAAAAGCACAATTGCGAAACTAATCTCAGGTTTTTATAAAATTAAAGGAGGCGAAATTCTAATTGGAGGAAAAAACATCAGCTCTTATTCTCGCAATGCTTTAATGAAGAATATTGCCTTTGTCTTTCAAAATGCAAAACTATTTAAAACAAGCATTTTTGAAAATGTGAAAATAGGAAACCCAAAAGCTAGCGACGATGAAGTTATGGCTGCATTAAAGGCAGCACAGTGCGAGCCAATCCTAGCCAGATTTAAAGACGGCAAAGACACATTGATAGGCTCCAAGGGAGTACACCTATCTGGTGGAGAGGTTCAACGCATTGCCATTGCAAGAGCAATGTTAAAAAATGCTCCTATCATTATTTTGGACGAAGCATCTGCTGCGACCGACCCAGAAAATGAATATGAGATTCAGCAGGCGTTTTCAGCTCTTATGAAAGGCAAAACAGTCATTATGATTGCTCACCGCCTAAGTTCTATTAAAAATGTAGATGAAATTTTGGTAGTCGAAAAAGGTAGCATAATCGAAAGAGGAAGCGATGAGATGCTTCGTGCAAAGGGTGGCAAATACAAGGCGTTGCAAGACCTATTTGCAAAGGCAAACACATGGAGGGTTTATGATAAGTAAGATTCAAGATACATTTGGACTAACTCGAAAAGGAGCGGTTGGCATGTTTAAGGCTGCCGTTTTGACATTTTTTGTCAATGCTTCCTATCTTTTTCCAATGTTGATAATTTTTTTCTTTGTCAATTCTATATTGACAAAAGGAGTGCCACAAAATACAGAAATATTCTATTACATAGGTGCTATTGTAGCAGTGGGAGCTGTAATCTTTTTTGCAAATATTTTAAGTTATAATTCGCTCTATCCTGCAACCTATGGAGAAAGTGCGGATTTACGCATCGAAATTGCAAACACACTGAAAGAACTGCCTCTTTCTTATTTTTCGAAACATGATCTTTCTGATATTTCGCAAACACTTCTTACAGACGTCGCAGCAATAGAGCATGCAATGAGTCATGCAATACCCGAAATTATGGGTATTTTTGCGTTTTTAATAATTCTAGGCATCGCAATGATTGTCGCCTCTCCCATAATGGGGCTTTCCGTATTTGTGCCAATTGTTCTAAGCATTTTGTTTTTGCTTTTTACAAAAAAAATGCAAATCTATGGCGTCAATCTATATCACAAAAAATTGAGAGCTCAGTCTGAAACGTTTCAACAGGCTATAGAGATGCAACAAGAAATTAAAAGCTATTCACTAGTTGAAGAGACAATAGAAAAGATTGATAACGACCTAAAAGATGCAGAGAAGTTGCATATTCTAACAGAATGGATGCAGGCAGGCCCTTTACAAGTTTCTCTTATATTGCTAAAAGCACCAATTGCTTTTGTAGTGTTTTTTGGACTGCCACAGGTGCTATCGGGCGAAGTTAGCATGTTATACTTTTTGGGTTATTTGATAGCAGCAGCTAGAATGGTAGACGCTGCGAGTGGGCTAGAAGCGCAATTAGCAGAGTCTATGTATATAAGTGCTAGAATCAATCGTATAAAAGAATTGCGAAATAGCGAGCGACAAAAGCTAGAAGCAGACTCTACAGATTCAAAAAACTACGACATTGAATTTAAGAATGTGGCATTTTCATATAATGAAGATAGCAAAGTGATTGACGGAGCTTCTTTTGTAGCAAAGCAAGGAGAGGTAACAGCTTTGGTGGGTCCTTCTGGTTGTGGAAAAACTACAGTTTTGCGCTTAGCTTCTCGCCTATACGATGCAAAGAGTGGCGAAATCAAGTTGGGTGGTAAAAATATTTGTTCTATTCCTATAGAAGAGCTATTTGAAAAGATTTCTATAGTCTTTCAGGATGTAACACTTTTTAACACATCTATTCTTGAAAATATCAGAATTGGGAACAAAGATGCTACAGATGAAGAGGTGAAAGAGGCGGCACGTATGGCACATGCGACAGAGTTTATAGAAAAGTTGCCAGAAGGCTATAATACATTGATTGGAGAAAATGGGGCTAGGCTTTCGGGGGGAGAGAGGCAACGCCTTTCAATCGCTAGAGCTTTTTTGAAAAACTCACCCATCATAATCCTAGATGAAATTAGTTCTGCCCTAGACGTAGAAAACGAAATGAAAATTCAAGAAAGCTTGAACTCACTAATTAAAGGAAAGACGGTCATCATCATTTCACATAGGCTAAAGTCTATAGAAAATGTAAATAAGATTGTTGTAATGAAAGACGGCAAGGTAGAAAACGAGGGAAAACATTCCGAACTCTTACAAAAATCTGCTTTATACAAGAGCATGATCGAAAAATCTTCTCTTGCAGAAAAGTGGGTATATTAGCTCTTTTGTTAAATTAAATCATAGTATAGTTTAAAAGCTTGTAGGAGCAAACCCTGCACATTCACATATCGAATATGTGCAAAGGTTTGCTCCTAGCCTTATTAAGAAGTTGCACACAAAACCCACAATGATATGCGTCAGAAGCATAAATAAATTAATTAATTTTGTGAGATCATCAAGTATCTTTTGAAATTAGCTCTTCTTGCCGTTTGATGTTTTTAAAGACATCCAAGAAGAGCTATTAAGTTTTAATTTTCAGCTTTAACTTTCAATTCATTGTTGAAAATACGAAACACCACAAATGACGAAAACAAGAAGATCACTCCGTCGATAATTGGTGATGCAAGCCATACACCTCGAACACCAAGAAACATAGGTAAGATTATGCAAAGCGGTACAAAGAAAAGAAACTGCCTGCCAATTGCCAAAATACCTGCAACCTTTGCTTTGCCTAATGCTTGGAAAAGCGTCATGTTCAAAATAAGAATAGAAGCTAGAGGAAAAAGAGAATAGGTCAACATTGCATTTATTTTGCCTCTTGCAACAAGTTCAGCATCTGTTATAAATATCGAAAGTACAGTAGAAGGAGATGCAAAAAAGAAAATCCAACCAATCAAAGCCATTGCAAGACCAAAAGCATAAAAGTAGAAGGTGCCTTTTTTGACACGATCAAACTTGCCCGCGCCAAAGTTGGTTCCAACAAATGGCTGAAAACCTTGAGAAAGCCCCCATAATGGAATAAAGGTGAGCATCATATAGCGAAAAAATCCCCCCATCAATATTACTTGCTCTTCTCCGCCATATTTTTTTAGTATATAATACATAACAGTTTGTTGCACCAATGACAAAATCTGCATAACCATGGCAGATGTGCCAATTGCGAAAGTCTCTTTAACAATACTCTTTTCTAGTTTGAACTTATGAAACGTAACACTTTTATTTCCAAGCAATATATAAAAAAATGAGCACACTGCAAAAACTATTTGAGAAATTACTGTTGCAATAGCCGCTCCACTCAAACCCTGTCCCAGATAGATTACAAAAAGAGCATCTAATGCAATGTTCAAAACTGCGCCAGAGCACATAATAATCATTGCAATTACAAGCTTTCCCTCTCCTCGCAAAACCATATTGGAAGCCTGACCAAAATTGACAAAGATTGAACCCAAAAACACAATGCGTAAATATTGTGTTGCCAAAGTGTGCATTTCCCCTTCAACTCTGATTAAGGTAAGTAAATAGGGAGCGGCAAGATATCCCACTACTGTAGTAATTAAAGACAGCCCAACACTCAAAAGAAGACAGTTATCCATTATCGCATTTATAACTTTTTCATCTTTTCTGCCTATAGCACGAGATAGCACAGATGCCGAACCTATACCAATCAAAACTGCAATACCGTTGTTGATTAACGTAAAAGCGTATGCAGTACTAATTGCCCCCAAAGCAATTTTTCCATTTGGTGCATATTGCCCCACAAAGGCCGCATCCACAAAGCTATATAAACTTATAATGAACATTCCTAAAATGCCTGGAATGCCAAGCTTAAACATTACGGACGCAATGCCCCCATTTATAATTTCTTCTCTCTTGTCTTTCATTTTCTTCTCCTTGATAGATAAAGATTGAACAACTAAACAATTGTTTAGTTGAGTTTATCTTCAATTTTTATTGTTGTCAACAACCTCAATTTCTAAATAATAACAAAAAGAACTGTTTTATTGAGAAGACAGACATGAATTAAGTATGGATATAGGCTATCTAGATAAAAAATTTCAATTCCCTTGTGTTTGCCATTTCTGAGTGATATGCAATAATATAAGTACACAAAAGGGCTGTAATTGCATCTATAGCTGTCGCAACCGATGCTATAATAAAGATAGCAGGGTGCAAAATAAGAAAACCGGATTCAAAACCATTGCCATAAGTTGCACAAATCACACTCAAAGCAACATAAACACCTTCGCGCGACCTGTGAGATATGCACATAGAAAGCAAAACAGAAAGCAAAACTAAATAGGCGACCTCCCCAAAGCTTTTCATTCCAAGGCTGGAATAGGAGGTCATTATAATCAAAAAACTTACGGCAAGAACTAAGGCAGAGCCGGCTTTGCCAAACATAGAAAACATAGGCAAAACAAAAGAGGTGATTCTACGCCTCACTCCCAAACTCTCATTTGCATGGCGAAAAAGAACATTTAGCGTTACGTTGGCATCACCTGAAAAAAAAGCGGCAAGTAATGGGGCAATAGACGCATAAATGATTCGATACGGATTTACCTTTCTACAAAAGATTTTTAATATGATCGGATATATAACAAGTACAATCAACAAAAAATCAATAAAAAACAAAAGCGAAAAGCGCAAAAATGTTCTATTGATAATCAAGTTCTTAAACTCTATAACCCAATAAGCTGTAATAGCAATTAGAGCGATTGCAAACATTTCAACAAAAAAAGCCATAACAGCATAAAAGAGGCGTGAAAGGTTATCAAAGAGTTGTATTATTGGACGAAAATTTAACTTATCAACTGTACAAGTCGAACCGATTAAGGCTGCAAATATGCAAATAGGCAAGATAAAAACACTTTCGCTAAAAGAAAGAAAAGCGTTAGGTGGCAACATACGCAAAAAAGCTTCGCTAATATTAAGCGAAGAAGCGAGTGCATTTTCTTCTTGAAAAATAGGCACGCGAGGAAAGCCTACCACCATAGCCGACAACACACCTATAGTGGTCAACAAAAAAGAAAAAATAAGAATAAGCGAAACTGTTGCCAACACTATTTTAAACATCTTTTTGCTTTCTTTTAGTTTGTATGTTCCCAAGCTGACAGTAAAAAACAAAAAGGGAAATAGGGAATATTTCCCAAATCTTATAGAAAGCTCTTGTATAAAATTAAGGACTGAAGACGCAATAGAGGAATCCTCAGGGTACAATAAAGCAATCACAACCCCTAAAACCACACCTATAAAATATTTAACCCAGACTTTCATAAAAACACATAAGGATATTGTTGCTAAAATTTTAAGCGGTAAACCTAAACTAAAGCAATACTCCCCCCCCCTACTTCTTTGAAGCTTATTTTAAATAATTTTGTTTAAGAAATAAAAATAGTAGCTTATAAAAATTGTGGGTATGCTTTTCTTGGAGAATATATAAGCGCCAAATAAGATTGGTTTTATTATATTTATTTTTCTTTTTTTTTCAACTATACAATTTTTACAAAAACATCCAAATGTTTAAATAACATAAACTTTAAACCTGATGTTTTATATAATTTAACTAGAGTTATAAAATAACGCCACTTGACCACCTTAAATATATTTTAATATACTTATTCCCAAGCGTTGGCACATCCTATAGCGGGCAGTATTGTTTGCATTGTTCAAAGCAAAGTTGGACAGTCCAATCTCTTGCCAACTTAGCTCACCTGGCAGAGCAGCACCCTCGTAACGTGCAGGTACTCGGTTCAAGTCCGAGAGTTGGCTTTTTTATGGAAGTTGATGGGGTCTGGTGGCTCTCGCGGTCTTCAAAACCGTTGGTTGCTTA
>CAUTVN010000023.1:0-15444 GCA_963541705.1 uncultured Treponema sp. | reverse complement strand
GACTGCAAAGAAGCATGGGTAATCCTCTCTCTCTTTCCGTTTCCAAAAGAGTCAAAAGAAAGTGGTAGAAGAGTTTTAGCGCCTATGTATAAGGCAGGGCAGGCTGCAATAGACATAGTTACTTCTGAAAAATGGAAAAGCGATAAATACACATTCAAAGCCGCAGGTGCTCCGTATACCGAAATGGAAGAGCGCATAGTTATAAAGGAAGAAACCACCCGCACTGTTTTGGTTAGTTTTTCTGTTATGGTTGTGCTTTTGGCTATTTTTACTATGTCAGCTATTGGAACGATTATTCCCATATTATGCCTAGCTCTCGGAATTAGCATAGTCTTTGGCTTTATGGGACACCTTGGTATTGTAGCAGACTCTAATATGGTGAGCATTCCGATATTGTTAGCAATGGCACTTTCTGTAGGATACTCAATCCACCTAATCAATTCGTTTAAGCACTATTTTTATATCTCGGGCAAAAGGAGAGAGGCTGTTGTAGAGTCTATAGAAGAAACTGGCTGGCCACTTTTTTTCACCGTCATAACAACAGTCGTCTCCGTTCTTTCTTTTCTAACTACGTCTTTATATCCACTAAGATGGCTTGGGGGCGCGTGCGCTGCAACAGTCCTTTCGGTCTATTTTTATACAGCCACAATCATTCCAATAGTAATGAGCTTTGGAAAAGACAGAGCCACCGGCGCTCTTGCAAAAAAAAGCGAAGCTCGAATATTTAAATATCTCGATGAAAAGATGGTTTATTTTGGCAAATTTGTTATAAAAAACAGAATTCCCGTATTGATTGTCTCTCTTTTGCTTTTTCTCCTATGCTTGCCAGCTCTTTTTAAGATTAAAATCAAAATGGATGGCTATACATTTTTGGGGCTCCGCATTCCATATATAAGGCGAATTGACCATATTGCAAACTCTCAACTAGGCTCTTATTTTAATTATAACGTTATGATAGATTTTGGGGAGATAGACTCTCTAAAAGAGCCTGACAATTTGAGAAAAATTGAAGAGTTAGAGCGTTTTATTGCTGAGTTTAAATATACAAAAAAGGCAGGCAGTGCGCCAAAAATATTTTCCGTGCTCGATGTGGTCAAAGAAATGCGCCAAACGTTACACGAAGACGACCTATCTTTTTATAATATACCAGAAACACAAGAAGAGCTTACTCAAATGCTATTTTTATACGAACTTTCTGGTGGCAACCTAAACAAATGGATTGACGAAGATTATAAAATGGCAAGACTGCGTGTAGAAGTTTCAAAGTTTGATACTGAAGAGCTAAATAGCAATATTAAGCAAATAAAAGAAAAGGGGGCGAGCCTTTTCCCAAATGCAAAAATCACACTAATTGGAGACACCGTAGATTTTGCAAATATCAATGACTATATAGTAAACGGCGAGCTTTCTTCTATGATATTCTCTTTGTTGGCAATTTTTTCTTTGATGTGGCTCGTCTTTGGCAACCTAAAAGTGGGTCTTATTGGAATGGTTCCAAATGTGGCTCCTCTTTTTGCAATTGGCGCTGTTATGGGATATTCTGGCATATACCTTGATATGGTTACTATGACAATTATGCCAATGCTTTTGGGCATTTCTGTTGACGATACTATATATTTCATCTCGCACGCAAAATTGGAATATAGAGAAACGGGCAGGTATGACTTGGCTGTTGCGGGCACTTTTAGGAGCATTGGAAAAACACTTCTTGCAACTAGTATCATCCTTATGGTGGGCTTTGCCACAAACTTTGTCTCGCACCTTACAGGCATTGTGAAAATCGGTTTATTGGGCGCTTTTGGTTTTTTTATAGCTTTAGTAGCAGACTATTTTTTAACCCCTGTGCTTTTATATATTCTAAAACCTTTTAAAAAGTAGTCGTGAATTTATATTGGTAATATAATTGCCATATGTTCTTCCCAACTTTGCCCACCCCAATTGCATTTTTGCATTTAGACTGGTAGAATAAAGCGGGCATGGGAGATCATGCAATGGGGGATTCACTTGAAGTATAAAATTGCAGTCATTGGCTCTGGCTCTTGGGGAACTGCAGTGGCTTCTGCTCTTGCAAGAAATGAGCATGACGTGCTGTTATGGACGCGTAGAGAAGAGGTTTGTTCAGAAGTTAACCAAAAACACCAAAACACATTCCACTTGCCGGGCTATAAGTTGCCAGAAAACTTACGCGCTTCGTGTGATATGGGCTATACTTGCAAAGATGCAGATATGATTATCTTGGCTAGCCCTTCTATATATTTAGTAGAAACAGTAAAAGCTTTAATTCCCAGCTTGCCTATAGTAGAAGAAAATGCAAAAGATAAGCTGCCAATTATGGGGGTGCTTACAAAAGGATTTATTCCAAACCAATTGCACGAGCCTCGGTTGATAATAGACACGCTAGAACACATGTTGCCACACTCATATAGCACAAATTTAGTATATATTTCGGGGCCGTCGCATGGCGAAGAAGTGGTTATGGGCGCTATGACGGGGCTTATCGCAGCGTCGCTAAACCCGATGGCTTCTATAAGATGCCGCGAGGCGATGCGTTCCGAGCGGCTTTTGGTATATTCCAGCCTAGACGTTATAGGCGTGCAAGTTTGCGCTGCAATAAAAAACGTGGTTGCGATTGCCTTTGGTGTGCTCGATGCCCTATCGAAACAAACAGATATTTTTGGGGACAATACTCGCTCTCTTCTACTCGCCGCAGGTTTGAACGAAATCCAATTAATTGGTGCCTCTATGGGAGCTACGCATCCCGAGACTTTCACATCTATTGCAGGAGTGGGCGACCTAGAAGTAACTTGCACAAGCAAATACGGACGCAATAGAAGATTTGGCTTTGATATTGTCGATTCGGACATTCTCAAATCTTTTAGCTCTATAGATGACCTTATTGCGAATATATCCAAAGTTTCATACCTGCCAGAAGGTGTTATGGCGTGTTTTTATGTGCACAAAATCGCTCAAAAAGAATCGCTAAAACTGCCAATTTGCGAAGGTATGTACAAAATATTAAACAAAGAAGTAAAAGCCGGGGAGTATATTAGGCAAATTATGAACGGAGAGGTATAATGTTAGAAAAAATTACAGAAAAATTTTCGGATATCTTTAGGAATATTTCAGGAAAGTCTAAAATAACAGAAAAGAACATTGAAGAAGCGGTTGAACAGATAAAACTAGCCCTTTTAGACGCGGATGTTAACCTGCGCGTTGTAAGGCGTTTTGTCAATTCTACAATAGAAGAAGCATTGGGTGAAAAAGTTCTAAAAGCCGTTAATCCAGGTCAGCAGTTTACAAAGATTGTCTACGACAAAATGACCTCCTTTTTGGGAGACAAAAAAAAAGACCTAGCGTTAAAGGGCACCGATGTTCAATCTGTGGTTCTTTTTTTGGGTCTACAAGGTTCTGGTAAAACCACAACAGCGGCAAAACTTGCAAACAAATTGAAAAAAGAAGGGCGCTCCCCGTTGCTTGTGGCGTGCGATATTGTGCGTCCCGCCGCAATAGAGCAACTTTCTCTTTTGGCAGAAAGTATAGGTGTTCCCATATATAAAGAAGAAAATAATAAAGACGCAGTTGCAATCGCAAAAAACTCCCTAATTTTTGCAAGAAAAAACTCGTTAGACACAGTGATTGTCGATACTGCTGGGCGTTTGCAAGTTGACGATGTGATGATGCAAGAAATTGTCAATATCAAAAAGGCTGTGGATCCTGTTGAAACAATTTTGGTCTCAGACGCAATGACAGGACAGAAAGCTGTAGATATCGCAAAAACGTTCGACGAGAAAGTCTCTCTTTCTGGTTTAATTCTCACCAAATTCGATTCTGACACAAGAGGCGGAGCCGCTCTGTCTCTAAAAACAATTACAGGAAAGCCAATTTTCTATATAGGCTCTGGAGAGAAAATTGAAGACTTGGAACCTTTCTATCCAGAGCGAATTGCCTCCCGTATTTTGGGAATGGGAGATATCGTTAGTTTTGTAGAAAAAGCGCAAGAAGTATACGACAAAGAAGAAATGCTAAAGCTCCGAAAAAAGATGGCTAAAGAAGGCTTTTCTCTTTCGGATATGCTAGAACAACTTGAACAAATGGAAAAACTGGGTTCTATAGATTCTATGCTGGAAATGTTGCCGGGTCTTGCGGGAAAGATTTCTAAGGACGATATAGACCTAGAAGGCTTAAAAAAGCAAAAGGCAATTATTCGTTCTATGACGTATAAAGAACGAGAAAATCATCTCATCATAGGACCTCCAAGAAGAAAAAGAATTGCAAAAGGCTCAGGCACGTCTGTTTCAGAAGTAAACAAACTGCTAAAACAATTTGAAAAGTCGCGCCTTATGATGAAAAAAATTGCAAAGGATAAAGGCAAACAGGCGCAACTTTTTAAGGCAATGATGCAACAATAGACACATCGCCTCCGTAAAGTCGTTTTTCTCTTTTGCAAAAGATTATCACACAATAAACCCACCCATTTCTTTTGCAAGAGAGTCTATGCTCTCTTTGTTCTTTTCGCCAATTTGAGCTACTTCTTCTACAGCTTGCTTAATTTGCACAGCCCCACTAGACATTTCACCCATGCTGCCTTTTATTTGCTGACTAATCATATCTAATTTTGAAACAGCATTTGCAATGTTTTCGCTATCAATTATCATTTGCGAAGAACCCTTGTTCACCTCAGCTGTTATCAAATTAATGTCTTTTATTGCATTCAGCACTTCTTGGCTTGCGTTTCTTTGCTCTTGCATCGCATACGTTAGGCTTTGGCTAATCTTAGCAATTTCTTCTGACAATTGAAAAATTGAATTAAACTTTTCTTCAACAATCTTTGAAGAAGAGGAAAGACCTTCAATTTCGCCCGATAGTTGTTTTAGGGTTGTTGTAATTGTTTTTCCTTGAACGCTTGACTCTTCCGCAAGTTTTCTAATTTCGTCTGCAACAACAGCAAAACCCTTCCCCGCCTCGCCAGCATGAGCTGCTTCTATCGCAGCATTCATTGCAAGAAGATTTGTCTGCGACGCTATGTGCTGAATCACACTAGACGCTTCTAGCAAGCCACCCGATTCTTCTGCAATTTTTGTTGTTACTTCGTTGCTAGAAACGAGCGTTTTCCTGCCGTCTGTGGTGGCAAGCGACAACTCTTTGATACGCTCGTTGCTTTCTTCCAAAGTTTTTGTGATACTGACAATATTTGCTACCATTTCTTCTATCGAAGAGGACGATAGCGCGACACTATTGCTTTGTGTTTCTATATTGGAATTAAGATTGGTCAATCGCTCTCTAATTTCTTTTATATTTTTAGACGTGCGGTCAACACTTTCAGATTGGTTAAATATTTGTGATTTAAGGCTTTCTATATTAGAGCCAATTTGAGTTATGCTATTGTTTGTTTCGCTCATATGAGCAGAGAGCTCTATTCCAATATCTTCCATATTTCTTGTGTTTTCGCTCACAACTTTTATGGAACTAGCTATCTTTTTGATTGTTTGGTTAAAAAATATGGCAAGGTCGCTAATTTCGTCGTTTCCTGCTTCAGAAAGTCTAACTGTAAGATTCCCATTTCCTTTTGCTATATTTTTCAGTGCGTTCACGGTATTTTGTATTGGTCGCACTATTCTTGAAGAGAGAATAAATGTGAGTACTGTAGCAATTGATAGGACCAAAACTCCCACCAAAAACATAGAAACCTGCAAGGTATTTATTGTTTTTAAGAATTCGGTTGATGGCGCCGAAATTATCACCGCCCAGCCAGTAGAAGGAATTTTTGCAAAAGCTGCAATATCTAGTCTTCCATACCAATAAAAATAGCCACTAGATGCTTCCGCCTCACTTAGTGCTCTACTTTCAAATTCTGCAATACTTTTATAAGAGGTATCTATTTTTGCTCTTTCTATGCTACTTTCCCTACTTTTAACAACCTCTATATCTGGATCTGCAATCGTAACTCCGAGTTCATCTATAACATAGCACACACCACTCTCGCCTACCACTATATCTTTTGTTCTATCCGACAGCCACATTCCAGAAATGTCACACATCAACACGCCAATAATATTTTTAAAATCGTCGTAAATAGGCACAGCAATTGTTATTATTAGCGATTCATCTGTCCTCGATATATATGGGCTTGAAATAAAATTCGTCCCTGAAACTGCAGTAAGAAACCATTCTCTGTCCTTGCAATTATAGCTTTTTCCATTTGCAAGCTGAGATATCCCATCCACATCTGCAAAAGCCAAAAGTTGCATATCCTTGTCTATTTCTGCCTCAGTCTCCAAAAATCTTGCAATATCTAACCGTGAATACGTCTTATCGCGCAATATTGGAGTGCGCGCAATGCCCTCTGCATATTGAAAAAACGAAATGATTCTTCCATTAATTATTTCTGCAGTGTCTAGAGCTTTATCCACCAAATGTTCATCTATTTTCTCTAACGTCGCCTTTTTTGAAATCCTCACAGAGAAAAAGCCCAAAATGAAAACTGCTACAAGTATTAAAATGCCAAAGATTAAGAGAAGTTTTAGACGAATCGAAAAACGTTTAGTGGGTGTATATGTATTAGCGGGGGGGGGGGGGGGGGGGGGGACACACGTGGGTGGTGGAATGCGGTGGTGGCGGGGGGAGCAGGGAGGGGGGGGTGGTTGCGGCCGGTCTTAAACATCTTGCTATTCATAAAAATACACCTTCCAATTTTTTAATAACCATTGCACGCTCACCATCATATGGAAAACATGCAAGAAAAACATTCGGACATGATAACAACAGCTATCAATGCCCGAAAAGTAAGATTTTATTTGTTTTTATCTTCCTGAGATATATTTGGCAAAAGATGCTTCAAATTCATCTTCCGTCTTTTCTTGTAATGTCTTTAATATTTTCCTTTTTGCAGCCTTTTGGTCAAACATAATTTCTCTACCCGATAGATTAAATGGCAACAATGTTTCGTCCAAAAGAGAATCTTTCAACTCTGCGTCTAGCGTATAGCGAATCATAATTCGCCCTCGCGACTGCTCTACAGGTGGTTCTAGTTCTAAATTAACATTCATCACATATCTAGCGCCATCTGCTTTAGAAAGAGTGAATCCACGCCTCGAAAATATTTTTTCAAAAACTGGTTTTAGCTTAAGTGCCTCTTCACCTTCTATAACCACAGCAACCACTATGTTTTTTGCAATTTTGCTAGCTTTAATCCTTAGAACATCTGGAGCATATTCATTCCAGCCGTTGCGCGAACCTAAGGGCTCTAAAACAGAAAGATATGCGGAATATACTTGCAATTCGGCAGCTTTCTCAACAGCCGAACTATACCTAAAATATTCAGAAAAGGTATTTTTTTCAGATTCGTCAGTGTTCAAAAAACCTTCTATCGCTCCTATGCAAGCCATAGCCTTTTCCGTATATATAGAAACCCCACTCTGTCGTTCCATAGCAGCGAGTGCATAGCAAGTTCCATCTTTTGCCGTCCATCTCTCTTTCACTTCTACACCAATAAGCTCTTTTACATCTGTGGAGACAGTAACATCCTGCTTTAGATTTTTATTTTTTTCGGCTTCCCCTTTTCCCTCGCTATAACTCATCGAAGCAGAAGTTTGAGAAGAAATGCTTCTATTGAAAATAGCCGCCAAGCTTTCTACAGCCTTTGCCTCTGCCTCTTTTTGCGTTCCACCTTCCCCCAATCCTATAATATACCTAACATCTGGATATGCCGAAGAAGGCTCAACAACCCACTGGGGAGGCGTTTCCGTTTTTGCTGCATAAGCCATATACGGAAAAAGCAAAACAATTAAACACACCTTAAAAGCTAATCTAGACATACACTTTCCAATAAATTTAATTTTTTAAGCGAGACGGAAACTTCAGTAAATTCCTCTTCTCTCACCATAGTATCTCCACTTTTATACTGCACCGTGACACTATATTTACCCTCTGGTAAAGACATGCTTCCAACATAGGAGCGTGCTGGCAAATATTTCGCAGAACGTTGGTCTGTCTTAATTTCGTTTTTATCAAACGCATCCAAAGAAGGAGCATACGCAACTTTAAGAGCTAGCCAACTACTTTGCGCTATCATTTGAGCAATTCCGTTACTTATTTTTTTGTATGCAATTTCTGCTGCAAGAATGCCCGCCTGCAAGCTAATAGCCAACGCAGACTTTCCAATAATGCTCTTCGCTTTTAGCTTGTTGTATTCTTTTCTTGCTTTTAGAGCAACATTTTTCTTTAATTCCTCTCCAAAATCTTCCAAAAGGGAAAAATTGCTCGTGATCTCTTCGTTTGTTTCAAGGTTTTTTGCAACAGCCACAATATTATCCACATTTGTTTTATTTTCCGTTGCTTTTGTATATGCAAACTTATACCTTATGTGTCCAATGCTAAGCCCCCCTTGAGGACTTGGAACGATAATTTCTGGCAAATATTGGGGTACTCCATTCACTTCTTCTGGAACATAATACACAATCTCTTCTTTTTTTGCTATTTCTCCAGAAAAAGCAATCAGGTTCAACACAGCATTCCCGTCTTTTTTTTCTGCTATTTTCACTCTTGGGTTTAGTGTTTTAAGCATATCTCTATCAAACCTCGCCCCTTCTTCGTCTTCGTAAGCCGCCCTAAAGAGGGCGCCAAGATAGTATGCTGTAGGAGAGCCCTTATACCAGTCTGCCTCGGTTGGTTTTCTAGGAATACCTTTGCTTACTTGCGCTGGACTCACGCCAAATTGCGCCATCTTTTCGTCATATTCTTCGCCTTCTTTTTCATCTTCGTCTGTAGCTCGAATCTTTTGCAAATTAGCTTCGTCTTCGTCAGAGACATAAATATACCACAGTGAATTGTCTGCGCTCCTACCTTTGTTCACTTTTTCGTGGTCGACTTTCCTAATTTCTACTGCCGCCCCTTCTACATTTCCCTGATTATAATAGTTTAGCGAATTAAGAATGTTTAGATAGAAATTCTCAAATTGAGCAACACTGCGCAAGTCGCCTTCATTCATAAGACGCTCACAGGTTTCCAAATTTGTTTTTGAATCTTTATAGTTTTTTGCGTAGTGTTCTAAAATGCCTATATCCAATTTTTGCAGAGGAATACTATCCTTGTCGTATTTTCTCCCCTTTAACATAGAAACACACGTAGCATAGTCTTTCTCTGCAAATGCTTTATCAAATTTTGCTTGATCAAATTTATGCGATGCGCAAGAAAAAAACAAAAGCGCTATCGCAACAAAACAGAAAAAATATTTTTTATATGATGTTTTCATCTTTAATTATCCAAAGTAAAAGGCATTGCAATACAACACACTGATCAAAATCAGATTGTTATATTGCAATGTCGTCTGTTCCATAATGCCCTAATATAAAAGGCTCAAGATTTTAGACAAACCTATAGTTTAGGTTTTTTTGTGGTTACAATTTTCTTAATTTCGTCGTTTCTGCCATTCCACATAACAAGACCTTTTTGAAGGTCTAAGAGTTGAGCTGTAACAAAATATGTGCGAACAGTCTTATTGCCAGCGCTTTCTACCATTGTTTTTACAGAACCTTTAAGAATGAAGTCAGCGCCAGTTTCGTCTCCCATAGCTTTCGCAGTTTCTTCGCTTGTATAGCCATCTCTGTTTTGAGACTCAACCTCTTCGCGCAATTCTGCTCTGTCGCTTTTGTCTGCCACAAAGTCTGCCATCCCACTATTGATGATAGCGTCTTCCATCTTTCCTGTTATAATAGAAGTGTCGATATGTTCGGTGCTGTCGTTCTTAAACTTTCCCACCATAATGACGGGCAATCTACCATTTTTTTCTTGAAACGCTTTAACACGTGGAGATGCAAGACATTTTGCAATTAAATCGTCGCAAACTTGCCTTACGTCTGTGTCGTTCCAAAACCCAGTTAAGTCTGTTACAGTGTCTGAAGAAACTCTACTTACAGAGGTAGTAGCGCAAGATGCAAAAACAGATGCAAACAACAAAGAAGCCAAAACCATAAAAGCAACTAATCTAGCTTTAGTTTTCATTAATATTCCTCTCCAAATATCAGATTTTAGAAACCGTTTTCAAAAGCTTGTTGAACTAAATCGTATGCTTTTTGATCTTCTTGTGTCTTTGGAGGCACATTGCTATTTGCTTTTTTCACAGCATCTTTTACAATTTCATCCAAAACTGCTTTTGGCACGCTGTATAGGATAAGAGCGGTGTAGAAGTCTCCCTCAACCTCGCCTTTTGCATCATAAAAACGTCTTAAAACCCAATAATCGCTTTCTTTTTTCAAACCATTAATTGTAGCTTCGCTCAAAGTCTTTGTAACTTCCTGAGTCCAAGCGCCTGAAACGTTTTTGCTTCCATTCGCAGCAGCAACAGCCTTATCTTGCACTCTTTGAGAAACAAGACGAGAAATCTCTCTGGCTACTTCAAAGTTGCTAAGCCACAGCATAGAACCATCTAGATCTTTACCTTTTTCGGACTCAAATTTAAAAATATACACATCGCCATACTTACCAGAGCTCTCTATTTCATCTCTTTCCATAGATACCCAGCCCGGAGCTTCCTTTCCCCATTTAGCATCTTTATGGTCTACAATCTCCGGTCTCTTCACATTGCTCTTCATATTCATCTTTTGTGTTGAAGAATTAGAAGACTGTCCGGTCGTCTCGCAAGAAACAAAAGCAACAGGAACCAAGCATGCAACAAACAATAAAGTAATTACTTTTTTCATACTATACCCCTCCTCAAGGATAAAACCAATATTTACATTATATAAACCATTTTTTATTTTAGCAATAGGCGAAATAGCCGCCCACATTCAATTTTAGCAGTGCTAGATTCTAGTTCTACCCAAATCTTAATTAAAAAAACTTGTGTTTCTCAGCTGAAAAAGCATTGCGTCTGCCAGCGTAATGTAGCACATTGCTTCTATTACCGGCGCTATGCGTGGAAAAAGACAAAAGTCATGCCGACCTTCTATTGAAGCATCTTTGACGCTACCGTCTTTATATCGAACAACTTGGGATTTTCTAATAGAAGGAGGCGCTTTTATCGCAACAGAAAAGGTTATATCTTCTCCCGAAGAAATGCCTGCAAAAATGCCTCCGTTATGGTTTTTTGTGATATTGTTTTGCACCGAAGCAGGCAATGCAGCCGCCTCAAAACCACTGCCAAATTCAATGGCTTTTATCGCTCCTATAGACATAACAGCTTGCGAGAGCATCGCCTCAAGTTTTCCAAAAACAGGCTCGCCAAGCCCGCAAGGTGCGTTTGCAATTACGCACTGCAAAACACAACCAACAGAATCACCTTCGCCTTTTATTTGTTTTAGTTTTTCTAACAAGTCTTGAGGAATGTCTTTTTCAGCACGTACGGCGAAAGAAAGCTTCTCTCCTGCAATTTCTTTTAGGCAAGTTTTTATTTCGATAGGGGGAGTGCCCAGCCTTTTTAAGCTGTAGCTTAAAAACTTTCTTGCAACGGTGCCAGCAAGAACTCTCCCCACCGTTTCTCTGCCCGAAGCTCTGCCCCCTCCCGAAGGCATAGGGCGCCCAAATTTTGCCTCATACGTGTAGTCTCCGTGTCCTGGTCTATAGAAATCTTTTAGCCTAACATAGTCAGAGGGTTTTATATTTTCATTTTCAACCAAAACTGCAATTGGAGTGCCCAAAGTTCGTCCTTCAAATAATCCTGAAAGAATTTTGCATTCATCCTTTTCAGCTCTTGTTGTAGAAAACAGAGATCCAGCCTCGCGCCCTACATTTTGAGCTCTTCTTCTTTCTAAATCTTCCGCAAAGTCTTCTATGCTAATAGGGATATTTGCAGGACAGCCATCAACAACAGCTCCAACAGCCACTCCATGACTTTCACCAAAAGTAATCACCCTAAAAATATCTCCAAATAAATTACCACTCATAAAACTATTTTAAATCTTTTTTCAACAACGCATTTACAATGCAAGCCGCAGCTTCGCCTCTACCGATCTCTCCCACCCGCTCATGTGTTTTAAATTTTACAAAAACTCGCTCCCGCTCTATATTCAAAATATGCGAAACAGAGTCTATTATAGAAGCTCGATATGGGTTCAACTTTGGCGATTGAATAATTACCACACAGTCTATATTTTCTATCTGCCAGCCATTTTTTTTAATTTTTTCCCAAACACAACCTAAAAGTTTTGCAGACGAAGCGTCTTTCCATTTTTCGTCTTCTGGAGGAAAAAGCTCACCTAAGTCTTGCAAGCCTTCCGCTCCAAGAAGAGCGTCTGCAATCGCATGCAAAAGCACATCTCCATCCGAATGAGCCACCTCCCCTTTCTCAAACGGAATATGCACACCACCCAGCATCAAAGCTCGCCCCTCTTTTAATATGTGAAAATCGTAGCCACAACCTATTTTAAGCATAGAAGCAATATCGGTATAAAGAAACCTAAAGTTCACCTGGCAACGTTTTTTTTGCTTATTGAAAATAATTTAGAAAAATTGATATACTAAGGAAGTAATTATGAAAATTTATTTAGCAACCAACAACAAACATAAATATGAAGAATTTGTAGAAATCCTAAATCACTCTAGCCTACTCTTGCCAGCACAAGAAGGGATCGCCTTTAATCCAGAAGAAACAGGTAACACGTTTTTTGAAAACGCAATGATTAAAGCACGCTCGCTATACGAGCTCGTAAAGACGCCTGTTTTGGCAGACGACTCCGGGCTTTGCGTAAAAGCCCTAGGCGGAGCGCCGGGCATCTTTTCTGCAAGATACTCAACACCCCCAAATTCAACAGAAAACAGAGCAGACTATGGTATTAACAAACTACTAAAAGAGATGGAAGAAAAAACAGAGCGCTCGGCATATTTTGCGTGTTGCATAGTCCTATATATAAGCGAAAGCCGTTTCTTTGTCTTCCAAGAGACTTGCGAAGGTGAAATTGCAAAAGAAAAGAGCGGAAACAAAGGTTTTGGATATGACCCAATCTTTTTTATACAAAAATTAGGAAAGACTATGGCAGAGCTTACGGCAGAAGAAAAAAACCAAATCTCCCATAGAGGCAAGGCTTTACAAAAGTGCAGTTTAATTTTGAATAGCCTCGCAAACGAGCTATAAAGACATCACCTTTCTAAAGAAGTAGTTTCAAACTCATCCACAATCAAAAACAAAAAAAATATCTTTTTGTTTAAATTTTATTTAAAATTAAAGGTAGCAAAAATAATGTAATTTATATATACTCTTCCGCGAATAATTAAATTGTCTTTAGATACACGCAAGGAGCAAGATATGATAAAAATATTTGGCTGGTACCTTATCCCCCTCCTGATAGTAGTAGCTTATGGCATTGTGACGTATATCAATTCACATAAAAAATGAATTTTTGGAGTTATGTAATGAAGAAAACACTTAGTTTATTTTTAGCATCTTTTGGCATTATCATCGCATTTTCTCTGTTCCTCACGTCTTGTAGCGAAGAGTCAAAAGAGCCTTTCAAAATTGTGTTCTACCCAAATGAATCGGGCGAATCGATGAAAGATGCTAGAGCAGCATTCAAGGAAGTTTTGCAAAAAGCGCTACAAAGAGATGTGGAAGTGCTGACCACAACAGACTACAATATAGCGCTAGAAACATTGATTAGTGGCAAGGCAAACATGGCATATGTGGGAGCAGAAGGCTATATCCAAGCTCACAACAAAAATAGTGCAGTCATTCCTTTGGTTACTAACTCAGGACCTTCGGGCACTCTTTCAGACTCTTTGTATTACTCTTTTCTAGCTTGTTCCGAACGCTCTTTGCACGCTTTTGTTGACCAAAACGGAGAGCTTGACTGGCAAGCAATTAAAGGCAAAAAGATAAGTTTCGTCTCTGTAAATTCCACTTCTGGTTTCACCATTCCTGCTAAGTGGATAGCTTCTAAATTGGAAGCAGAGAACACAGACGAATTGATTAAAGAAGGGCAATATTTTGAAAAAATCATCTTTGCTTCTTCCCACCAAGGCTCGCAGGTAATGCTCTTTACAGGAGAGGCAGATTTGGCGTGTTTTGCGATCCCACAAACAATCAAAGTCTACGCGCTAGCCGGGGGCGAAGAGAATGCGGATGGCGCCATCTACGAAGTGCAACAATGCGACGACAAACCTTTTTCAGACCACATTGGAGAGAAAATAGCTATTCTAAAAGCCTTGCCTGTTTTGAACGCTCCTTTGGTAATCAACTCAAACACAGCAACAAAAGAAGAAATCGAAAAGATTAAAGCGGCGCTAACCTCAGACGAAACCGCCAACAATCCCGGAATCTTTAGGGTGAAAGATAGCGAAGTAAAAGGCATTTTTCCAAAATGGAGCGAGGCAACGCGTCTGATAGAAGTTGACGATGCTTGGTATGACAAAGTAAGACACATCAACTAATGCTAGAAGTAACATCTCTTTCCAAAACTTATGCAGGTGGCGAAGTAGCGCTAGACGACGTTTCTTTTTCTGTCGAAAAAGGAGAGGTACTCGCCGTTATCGGGCACTCCGGCGCCGGCAAGTCCACCCTATTGCGTTGCATTAACCGCTTGGTAGAATATACGGGCGATATTAGGCTCGACGGCGTCTCTATCAAAGAGGCAAACAAGCAGGAATTGCGACGCATTAGGTGCAATATTGCAATGATTTTTCAAAACTACAATTTGGTAGAAAGCTCGTCTGTCATAGAAAATGTGCTAGATGGAAAACTCGGACAGATGAACTTTTTTCGCGCTCTCTTTGGTGTATATACAGATTCAGAAAAAAAAAGAGCGCTGTCCATCATAAAAGATGTAGGTCTTGAAGATTGGGCATACAAACCATGCCACGCTCTAAGCGGTGGGCAAAAACAAAGGGTGGGCATTGCGCGCTCTATCATGCAAGAAGCGTCTCTCATGTTAGCAGACGAGCCCACTTCTTCGTTGGACGTAGCTTCTAGCGAAGTTGTATTAGGGCTAATCAAAGATTTAAGTCGAAAATGCGGAATGTCTATAATTCTCAATTTGCACCAAATAGATCTTGCCAAACGTTTTGCAGACCGTATTATAGGGCTGAAACAAGGAAAACTGGTTTTTGAAGGTGCTCCCTCTTCTTTGGATGACGAAGCATTAAAAACAATTTTTTCAAAATAAAAGAGCAACACTTGGCGGACTACCTAATATGAAGTTTTATTTTGAAATTGAAAACAAGAAAAAAAAAGAGACAAACCAAAAACGAGAGCGAATAGGAAAACACAAAGAGAGGTTGAAACAGCGAAATCATTTCTTTTTGTTAAAAAAACTAAAAGTGTTTGCCATCATCATTCTTTTAGTTTTCGTCTACATAGCTTCGTCCAAAATCGCAGGAGCAAAAAATCTATTCCAATCTTTTTTTCGCTTGCCAACAGTATTTGCAACGCTCTTTAGTTTTTTTTCTCCAACACCCTCTAGTTTTAGCCATGCCCCCCAAATTATACAAAGCTTTTTTCGCACTCTTTCCATAGCTATT
>CAUTVN010000022.1:0-15677 GCA_963541705.1 uncultured Treponema sp. | reverse complement strand
ACTATGCTGTTTTGCAGGGCATTGCACCATTTAAAAACATAAGAATTGATAATGTAATGGGATATAAGACAGACCCTCGTTTTGAGCTTTATAATGCCTCAGGCTATGTTTATGACGAAGATAGCCAAACGTTATACCTAAAGATAAGACACAATAGCGAAAAAGAGACAATCGAACTTTTTTATTAGCATTGACTTGCAAGCTTTTGCCTCAAAGCTTCCATCTTAAGCCTTATGGAATCTGGTTGTCTTATCGCTCTATTATATCTTCAAAAGACACGCCGTCGCCAGCACTTATATCTTTTTGCAATTTTGCACCTACTATCATGTCATAAAACTTTGGGGAAAGCCCAACAGAAAGAGTTTTTTCAGTTCTTAAAATGGCAACGTCTTCCTTTTTAATCTTTTCCCCTTTTTTCATATCGTGCAGATAATGCAAAGAGCGGTTTGTACGTCTATAGTTATTTTTTTCTGAAAGAGCTAGAACTTTGCTACCATTCCCAGAACTTGTGGAGATGCTCTCTTTTGTGATTCCCATTTTTTGCAAATATTCAATGATATCTGAACGAGACGAGCCTTCCATTTTTCTTAAAACTTCGCACATCAAAGCTAATTCCTTTGGTTCGAGTGCAATTTTGTCGTCTAATCCATTTTCAGCTTTAGATAGACATATGTGTTTTTCGATTATGCAACCACCGAATGTTAGCGAGAGTAGGGGAAGAAAAAACGGGTGCATTGAATGGTCGCTAAGACCTACTGGCAGGCAAAAAATGCGACTTAGATTTTCTATTAGAGAGAGATTATATTCAGACTCTGGCGCCGGGTAGCTGGTTATGCAATGCAAAATTGAAAGGGAAGTTTTGCTATTTTCGTCTTTTGCAACCTCCACTGCGTCTTCTATATCGGAAAGTCTGGAAACTCCGGTAGAAAGAATTAGGGGCGCTCCATATTTGGATGCATTTTTTATTAGAGAGTGATAATTTAATTCTGGAGATGCAATCTTAAAAAAAGCAGGCTCTAATTTTGCCACTTCTTCTAGAGATCGATCGCCAAAAGCCGAAGCTGAAAACATCAATCCTTTTTTTTGTGCATATTCTGCCACACTTTGATAAAATTCAAATGGCAACTCTAGTTGCTTAAATCTATCGTATAGAAGAACATTGCCCGAAGGCAATTTAACCCATCCACTTTTTGGATGTAATATCTCGTCTGCATATACAATTTGAAACTTCACAGCATCGCAACCGGCAAAAGAGGCTGCGTCAATTAGCTCAAAGGCTTTTTTTAGCTCTCCCATATGAGCCGTGCCAATTTCAGCAATTATCAACGGATGTTTAGACGAGAAGGGGCGAGATGCCACGACGAATTCATTCTGCATAAAGATTGTTTTTTGGAAGGAAAAATAAAAAACCACTAAATATGCCAAAAGCAATCCAGTGGTTTTTTACATCAAATTTTGCTAAAAACTAATGAAAGTCTTTCGGTCGTCTTTCAACTCTCTTGCATTTAGTGCATTCAGCTATATTTTTTAGCTTGCCCCCTGTCATAATAGTTTTTAATACTATCTCGCCGCCACAAGAACATGTGAAATGTTGAGTTGCAACTGCTGTACGTGAGTTTTTACTTACTGCCATAATAACACCTCCTAAAGCGCCTACTTAATAGCGTAATATATCCAAAAAAAAAGATTGAGTCAATTGCATAAAACTTTGTTTCGCTTGCTTTCGTCTTAATATTAGTTGTACTATATTGAAAGTCCCTATCTGTTGCGCTGAGTGTTGGTAATCCACCATATATGTTTTCCCCTAACTATTCCAAGAGAAAATCGCGCATTAGCCTAATGCGCGACCCCTTGCCTGATCAGTTTAGGGGTGCGAGACTGATCAGTTTCGAGCCCCGAATCTGATCAGTTTCACACCTTGAATCTTATCAGTTTCGAGCCCCGAATCCGATCAGATTACGAGAGCAAAACTTATCAGTTTCGCGCTCCAAAACAACTCTGTTTGCTATATCGAAACAGTGCTGTTTGCGCCCCATAGCAGTGCGTGTTTAATCTTAAAAGCAGTCTTCTTTCACAAGAAAAAAGGTATGTGCGAATATACTTTGAGGCTCCCTATTGAATGGTAGAAAAACGCTGTATTAACATTGACTTTTTAGAAAATTTTAGTATAATTAGCCGTCATGACAGTAGTCTACAAAACAAGGGGAGTATTATGTGGTTTTTGCATTATATTATCCTTCCTGCTGTCAGCATAATTCTTGGATGGACGAGTCGATGGCTATATGCAAGGTTTCAATTATCTAGTTGTGAGCAAAAAGCAATCAGAATATTGCAAGAGGCAACAAAGGCGGGCGAAGCAAAAAGTAAGGAGTTTTTACTAGAAGCAAAAGAGCAGTTAATTCGGGAACAAAAGCAGCAGGAAGCAGAAAATAGAGAGCGAAGAAAAGAGCTGGGAAGGTTAGAATATAGGCTAACGCAAAAAGATGAGCTATTAGAAAAACGCATTGAAGCGACAGATAAAGCTGAAAAGGCTTTGATAGAGCGAAAGGAAAGCTTGGATAGGCGTGAGGCGGTTTTAGAAGGAGAAGAGGAGAGACAGAGGGCTGAGATAGAAGAGATAGCAGGGCTTACGCAAAGTGAAGCAAAGCAGATATTAATTAGTGCGATGGAGGAAGACGCAAAGCGCGACGCTCTTTCGATAATTAATAAGATAGAAAGCGATGCGCAAGCGAATGCGGCTAAGAGAGCTCAAGATATTTTAATTACTACGATACAGCGCATGGCGACAGAAGTGTCGAACGACTTTAGCGTTGCTACCGTTACGTTGCCAAATGACGAGATGAAAGGGCGTATTATAGGTAGAGAAGGGCGAAATATTAGGGCACTCGAGACTATGACTGGGGCAGATATTGTTATAGATGATACTCCAGAGGCTGTTGTGGTTTCTTGCTTCGACCCTGTGCGAAAAGAGATTGCGCGTCTTTCTCTTGAACGTCTGGTTTTGGACGGTAGAATCCACCCCGGCAGAATAGAAGAGATTGTGCAAAAAGTAACACGGGAAGTCTCTCAAAAGATATACGAGGAAGGAGAAAAGGTTCTTTTCGACTTAGGTATTCACAATATGTGCCAGGAAGGGGTGAAAGCGCTGGGGCGCCTGTATTTCCGAACCAGCTATGGGCAAAATGTTTTGCACCATTCCAAAGAGGTTGCGATTATTGCAGGGATGATTGCAAGCGAGGTGGGAGCTGATGTAAAAATTGCAAAAAGAGCAGCCCTTCTTCACGACATAGGCAAAGGGGCAGAGACAGATTCTGATAAGAACCATGCTGAAGTTGGAATGGAAATTACTAAGCGCATGGGAGAAGATGCAAGAATTGTCAATGCTGTTGCAGCCCATCATAATGATGTGGAGCCTACTAGCGTGGAAGCAATTATAGTGCAAATTGCCGATGCTATTTCTGCAGCACGCCCTGGAGCAAGACGCGAGAGCATGGACAACTATATAAAACGGCTAGAAAACTTAGAGGCAATAGCGAACAGTTTTGACGGAGTTGAGCGCACTTATGCGATACAAGCGGGAAGAGAATTGCGTGTTTTGGTAAACAACGAAAAGCGTAGCGATGCAGACGCAAAGATACTGGCTCGAGATATTGCAAAAAAGATTGAAGATGAGCTTACATATCCTGGAAGGATTAGGGTTACTCTAATTAGAGAGACTCGTATTGTGGAATATGCAAGATAGCACAAAGTAGACTCTTCTTCTTTGAAAGAATGAGTCCATAATTCTATCGGCTCTGCGGTTCTATATCGGCGATTAGATCGTAGGGCTACTGTGTTTTTTGGTACAAAATTGCTTTTTAGGCTTTGGTGTCGACAAGAGCGCCTGTTATCTCCTGCAATTTTGCTTTTAGCTCTTGCATTTCTTCCGAGGGAATTTGCTTAAGTATAGCGTTGGTGTGCGAATCGACAATTTCAACAACAACGCTATTAGCACTCATATTCACTCTAAAGTGAAGACGAGTGTCGGACATATTAAAAGTGTTTTTGATTTGTTCTACTACGCGACGAAGAAGGTTGGAGTCAAACTGGGGCGTTGCATCGCCAAGTGCTTCTGTTTTTTCAATATTACGAATTACAACTTTAGGTGAGGAAACAGCCCCATTCTCTCTAAAATTAGAGGATTCATTCCCTATTCTATAAACTTCCATAAAAATAAGCTCCCAAGTAAAACGCTATCTCTTAAACTTGCTATAAAAAACACTTCTTGGGAGGCAGGAAAAATCCCTACCTCCCGTCTATCGCCAAGAAGCTTAAACAAAACCTTACTCCATGCTACAAAATGGGAAAGTTCGCACCTTTTAGACTTCCTTTAAGAAAGGCTATTGTAACAATCTTAAAACATTCTTTGGCTCTGCATTTCCTTGCGCCAACATCGCCGAAGCAGTTTCTAACAAAATCTGGTTTTTTGTATATTCTACCATTTCTTTTGCCATATCAGCATCTCTAATTCTAGACTCAGCTGCTTGCAAATTTTCAGATGCAATCATGATGCCGTTATACGCTAGCTCAAATCTATTTTGATAGGCGCCCAAGTCCGCTCTTTGTTTGTTTACAGTCATTAAGGCCGAATCTAGGGTTCCAATGGCTAAGTTTGCAGAATCCGCTGTGGCAAGAGAAATCATTTTTCTCTCTTCCTCTCCTTCGCCCTCAAAAAGACCTAGCGCCTTGGCGGACATATCGCCAATAAATATCCCTGCTTTCTGGTCCATATTAGCGCCAACGTGGAGTTGCATCACCTCTGTTGCAGAGTTTTGGGCGAAGCGTCCTGTTAGAATATTCATTCCGTTGAACTGAGCTGTGCTTGCAACTCTGTCCACTTCTGCGACGAGCTGAGAGACTTCAACTTGAATTTGCATTCTATCTTCTGCAGAATAGATTCCATGAGATGCCTGAATAGAAAGCTCGCGCATTCTTTGCAAAATATCTGTAGTTTCTGCTAAATATCCTTCTGTAGTTTGAATAAAAGAGACACCGTTTTGAATATTTTCGCCAGCCTTATTCAGCCCGCGAATTTGGCTACGCATTTTTTCGGAGACTGCCAAGCCAGATGCATCGTCTCCTGCTCGGTTGATTCTTACTGCACTAGAGAGTTTTTCAATGTTTTTGACAAGCCCTGTTTCTATAATTCCAGAGGTTCTTTGAGCAAACATTGCACTCATATTGTGATTAATAACCATAACCGCCCTCCCTTTTTAGCCTAACATTTACGCCTCCAAACTTCTTAATGTATTTAAAAGATTGAAAGAAAATGAAAAGCACTGATCTAATTGCACAAAACCACCCTGCGCCTCTTCAATTTCTACAACCTAAAAAACACAGTGCTCACGAGCGCAAAACCGCACGCACAAGCACTGTAACACAGGGTAAAAAGTAAACACACTAAAAAATGGTAATTATAAAATCACCTAAATAAAAAGAACAAAGCGCCCAGCCCATCTCCTGCTCTAAGCAAAAGATGAGCAAAGGAGTTTTATTAAAACTAAACTATCTTAGCAAAGACAAGATCAACTGGCTGTTTGCATTGGACTGAGCCAACATAGCAGTGCCACTTTGGGAGAGAACTTGGTTCTTTGTATATTCAACCATTTTCTTTGCCATATCAACATCGCGGATTCTAGATTCGGATGCTTGCAAGTTTTCTGCTGCAACATCAATTCCAACAACAGCTAATTCCATTCTGTTTTGGTATCCACCCAAATCTGCTCTTTGCTTGTTAATCTTCTTTAGAGCCTCGTCGACAACACCAATATTCTTATTTGACTCTTCAGCTGTCTCCAAGCTCATAATAGAACCATCTGCAACATTCCTGATTCCAAGCGCTGTTGCTGTCATAGTTCCAATATAAACTCTCATTCTCTGATCCATATTAGCACCGATGTGGAACCACATAGAACTTGTAACAACGTTTTCACCTTCTTGAGATGCAAAACGACCTGTTAGCATGTTCATTCCGTTGAACTGAGCTGTGCTTGCAACTCTGTCTACTTCTGCAACAAGCTGAGAGACTTCAACCTGAATTTGCATTCTATCTTCTGCAGAGTAAATGCCGTTGGAGGATTGCACTGCAAGCTCTCTAATGCGCTGCACTATGTCTGTTGTCTCTTGCAAAAATGCTTCGCTTACTTGGATAAAGTTGATGCCGTTCGAAGCATTTGTAGAAGCCTGATTAAGTCCTCTAATCTGGCTCCTCATCTTCTCAGACACTGCCAACCCAGAAGCATCATCCCCTGCTCGGTTAATTTGATAGCCAGAAGATAGTTTTTCAATATCCTTGCCAATAGCTCGGGTTGTAATCCCTTGCGTCCTCTGTGCAAACATTGCACTCATGTTGTGATTAATAACCATAAGTCACACTCCTCCTTGAATATATTCAATCGCAAAACTTCCTTGCTCTGCGTAGAAGACAAGATAAACATTTTTTTACATATTTTTAAAAAATATGCTAATGTTTTTATACCTAAAAGCCGTATAGTGGAGAATATGGGAGTCGAACCCACGACCTATTGATTGCGAACCAATCGCTCTAGCCAACTGAGCTAATTCCCCAGTGTTTCTCTTAAAGAGTATATACTCATTTGTGAGTATATAGTAAATTTGTTTTAAAATCAAGTTGAATTCTTAATAATTCTCTTTTTCTATTCTGTTTTCTTTTTAAGTTGTTTGTTTTTATTTCTTATTTTATTTCGTCCATAGAATGTTTTTAACAGCAATCCTTCTCAATAGGTAGGATCTTTTAGTCTATATCTCTTATTTCTTGAATTTCTTATTTAATTTTGCTACTAAAGTTTTAATTTTTCTCTGTTTTTTTGCCGATACGTTAGGGACGATGGGATTTTTTGTTATGTATTGTCGCATTTTTTATGAGGGTGTATGAAAAAGACATTGATAAAGCTTGCTATTCAGTTGGTCTTTTTGGCAATTTTGGCTGGTGTTGCCTTTGCAATAGGATATGTGCAATTTGCTATTCCTATTGGAAAATATGCTGTAATGGTCTCTAAAACTAGTGGGTATCACGATGAGATAATTTCGCACGACGGCGTTACGTGGAGGTGGGAGCGCCTAATCCCAACAAATTCCCGCCTTTTATTTTTTGATTCTTCTCCCATTACGATAGAAGAAAGTCTTACGGGAGAGTTGGAAAACGGAAAGCGCTATGCGACGGTTTTAAGGAATGAATCAGATTTTTCTTGGCAAATAAGTGCAAACTGTGTGTTTTATAAAAATGTGGAAGAGATTATTCTAGAATTAAAAAAAACAAACATACAAACAGAAAAAGAGCTCAATTTGCATCTTCAAAAAAAAGCCAAAGAAGCAATAGTTTCTGCAATAGAGAGTGCAGTGTTTTTCTATCAAGAAGGAAGTGAAAAATATAGTGCTAATAGCTTTAAGGAAAAGTGTAGAGAACTTTGCCAAAAGTCTTTGCCAAACTCGCTAAAGTTAGAAAGTTTTTCCTTAAAAGTTGAAATGCCTGAGTTTTCAACCTATAAGCTGGCAAAAGAGACGTATTTAAGTTATGCACAAGAGAAAAAAGACTTTATATCGGAAAGAATAGAAAAACTAAAAGAATTGCAGATGACACTGCAAGAGCTATCCGTCAGTGTGGAGAAGTCTATATCAGATTTGTCGGATGTGAGGTGAGAAAAAAATGGTCAGCATGTGTGAAAACCTTTTTGTTTTGTCTATTTCTTAAACTTAAGTCTATATAGACCTAGATAAATATTATTAAAATAGTGTGAGGATGTTATGTCTTGGACCTTAATTTATTTTCTTTTTGTTGTAGTTGTATTTGCTCTTTTTTCCATGTTTAACTTACATAATACTTGTAATGTTTCGTTTTTCTTTTATGAGTTTAAGGATATTCCTGTCTATACTGCGGCTGTCTTCTCTTTTGTGCTTGGCACAATATTGTCATTGCCGTTTTTTTTGAGACGAGGTAAAAAAGGAAAAGATGCTCCAAAAGGAATGGGCGACATAAATACTGTAGAACTAAAAAACGAGAAAAAAAGTGGCGTGTTTGGAATGTTTAAAAAAAGAGATTCCTCACAAACTGATGAAAAATAATTTAGCAAAACTCCATATCTTTTTTTTGTTTTGTTTTTTTAGCTTTTTCTCCATCATTGCCCAAGATTCTAGATTGGTCAGGGATGCTCTCTCATCTTCTCCCAAAGGCGCTGAGTTTACCACTTTGTATAACCATCTCTTGTCAAAATTAAAAAATGCAACAACTGCACAAGAAAAAAAGGAAGCAAATGCTTTTTTGGCGGAATATGCTTCTCGTTGCCATCTTTTTAAGGAAGCGGGAGCGCACTATATAGAGGCTTTTTTTGCCTCATACTCTTTGGGCGAAAAAAATGCAAAAGCTTATTTGATTAAGGCTCTAAAAGCGTTTATTATGGCGGGAGATATCGAAGCCGGCTATGCCACATATGGCAAAATATTGAGCATAAAAAATGGTGGGGCTAATAGTTTAGAATATGAGAGAGAAGCAGAATTATATTTGCAATATCTAAGATTGGCAGAAAGCCTAAACGACCCGAAGATTGAAAGTAGCTCTATACTAAAAAACTTAAAAGAATATGCACAAGATTCAAAGTTTAGGGAATTTCGCTATTCCATTTTGCTAACGCTATGGTTTTTAGCGGACGATATAGACGCAAAAAATGCAATTTTAAAAGAAGTTCCAGATGGAATGGAGGCAATGCTAATTAACGGGCAAGCCACTATTTTCCCTTCAACATTTTGGTATCTCTCCCCGTCAATAATTCCGCAGAGAGAAGAAGATCTTGCCTTTTCCACATCTTCAAACATTCCAAAGGCATATCAAATAGGTTTTTTTAGGGAAAAAAATTATGCAACAAGGCAAAAAGAAAAGGTCGAACGCTTAGGATTTATTGTGGAAATCAACGAGGAGAAAAGAGGGGAGAGCGGTCTTTATTATACAGTGCTGGTCTTAGAAAAAGAGAGGGGAAAGACTGGAATAAGGCTAAAAGATGCGGGCTTTGAATCCTTCCCTGTTTTTGAATAAACAGGGAAGGAATAACTCACCTTAATAAGGTAAGATTCTTAAGATGCATAGGGCGTTTAAGAAGCTTATCCACTAGTGTTTTGCAAATAAATCTATCTCAAAACACTCCTTGTTGCACCATACCCAAGAGCTTTTGTTATTGTATAGCATAATCAAAAAGCGAATTAATATGCGAAGAGCCAGATAGCTAATTTGCAAGACAGAAATCTCAAAGACAAAAGTAGGAAAAAACCAGCATAGCACAAACGAAATGGGCACTAGAAAATCTGACCATCCCTCGCCCTTGCCTGTTGCAACAGAAGAGAGCAGTGGAGAGATAAAAAACACATTATAAAAAGTTGAGATTAAGGTAAGTCTAAGAATAGAAAAACCATAATATATGCAAAGCGATGTAACTATAAAAGAAAGGACCAAATGGAAACATAGCTTAAAGCTCAACTGTTTTGTACTAATCAAAGCCTTAAGTCCTGCCACTCCTGCAAAAAAGAAAGACGTCAACAGTGCCAAGTCCATATAGGAAAGTCCTAAAAAAGGCTTGTTAACTATTAAAGGTTGCATAAAAGAAAAGGAGACTAGAAAGGCTGGAATTGCGATCGCCATAACCCCTTCGCTTGTGCTGATTTTTGCAAAAGAAATGGAACCCAATTTTAGTCTTTCCCAAAAAGCTCCTATCTGCCCCAAATACAGAAATTGGTAGGGAAAGAGAAGAACAATCCAGTGGGTAGAACGCAATGCGAAAAGCAAAACACCCGTTAGCATTCCCGTCACAAAACTATCCAAAAAATGGTCAAAATATTCGCCTAAGGCAGAGCCTGTGTGTGTTCTCCTCGCCTGCACTCCATCAAAACAATCTCCCACAATATAAGCAAAACACAAAATGGGAATTAGAAAGTACAAAAAAAAGTTGTTTCTATAATATCCCATTGCGGCAATTATAAAAGCTAGCACTACGCAAGAATTGGAAAATAGCGTGATTATATTTGCAGGAATTTGATATGGCACAATTTTCAACATAGGCGATATAAAAAAACGATATATAAACGGTGTCATAAGCGAGGCATCGTTGGCACTATATTTGTATTTTTCCATATTTTTTCGCCTTATACCCTTTTATAATTTTTAATTGCGTTTTGAATCTCCGCTTCAATATTTTCTATAGGAATCCTAATTTGTCTCATATCGTCTCTAAAACGCAAGGTTACAGTTCGCTCTTTTAGCGACTCGTAGTCTACTGTGATGCAAAAAGGCGTCCCCACCTCGTCTTGTCGCCTATAGCGCTTGCCTATAGCACCCGAGGCATCGTAGTCTGTTTTATACGAATCTCGCAAGCTGTTTTGAATCTGCTGAGCCAACTCTGCAAGACCGTCTTTTTTCATCAATGGCAAAACCGCCACCATTGTTGGCGCTATGAGTGGATGAAACTTCAACACAACTCGCCAATCATCTTCGTTGCCTTTGTCTGCTACCTTTTCTCTTTCGTAGGCATCGCAGATAAACATTAAGACGTTTCGAGTCAGTCCTGCAGAAGTTTCTATTATATATGGAACATATTTTTTGGCGCCATCGTCTTGGTCAACATATCTTAAATCTTTGCCCGAAAATTTTATGTGTCTGCCAATGTCGAAATCGCATCTATTGTGCACACCTTCTAGTTCTTTAAATCCCATAGGAAATTCATACTCAATGTCGTAGGCATCTTTTGCGTAGTGAGCCAGCTCATCTTTTCCGTGCCTATGCCACCTGAGGCGATCCATCTTCACTCCATACTTTTCGTAAAAATGCCACCTCTCTCGTCTCCAATACTCAAACCACTCTTCATCACTGTCGGGCTTTACAAAAAACTGCATTTCCATCTGTTCAAACTCGCATGTTCTAAAGATGAAATTTTTTGTAACGATTTCGTTTCTAAATGCCTTGCCAATTTGTGCGATTCCAAAAGGAAGTTTTAATCTATTTGACTGCAAAATGTTTTTGTAGTTTACATATATTCCCTGTGCTGTTTCTGGGCGCAAATAGATTAGCGATGAGTTATCGTCCGTAGGTCCTATATGCGTTTTGAACATCAGGTTGAATTTTCGCATTTCTGTAAGCTCACCGCCACACTCTGGGCATATTTTTTTTTCGATATTTTCCGCATCTAAATGATCTGCCCTAAAGCGAGCGTGGCATTTTTTGCAGTCTACAAGAGGGTCGGTAAAGTTTTCTACATGTCCAGAGGCTTCCCATACTCTTGGGTGCATCAATATCGCAGCATCCAAGCCTACAATATTGTCGTGAAGGCGGGTCATCTCTTTCCACCAAAGACGGGCTACGTTGTTTTTTAGTTCAATACCATTAGGTCCATAGTCCCATGCCCCATTTTGCCCACCGTAAACTTCCGAAGACTGAAAAACGAACCCTCTCCTTTTGCAAAGGGAGGTAATATCTTCCATAGTAGCCACTTTCTCGCTCATATGTGCACCTCTTAGTTTATAAAAATGAAAAATTCGACAAGTAGAATATACCAAAATTCATTATGTTTGCAAGTAGGTTTTCGGATAGCCTTGAAAAGCTTAAGAGATGCATAAATATGTTTGGCAATTTTGTCAAAACAGCTATGTTTCGGGGTGCGAAACCGATCAGTTTTGAGCTCGTGATCTGATAAGATTCAGGGGGCGAAACTGCATTGTTTTGGGGTGTGAGACTGATCAGGCAAGGGGGTCGAAACTGATCAGTTTAGGGGTCGCGCATTAGCCTAATGCGCGATATTTTATCCATTTGGTAAATTGTGTGATGTTTGCTTTTATGCTTTGGAGGAAACAGCTCGTGAGCCTGTTGTTTTAGGCGGGTGTTTTTTAGAGATGTGGCTAATACCTACAAATCTGCCCACTTTTGCCGAACGCTTTATCGAAGGCTTGAATGTCTTCTCCTTTTCTTTTTGCCAATGAAAAGCCACATGCGCCCACTCGTTTTTGCGTTTTGTATATAGCTTTTGGCTTTTCCAAATATACCTAATTAAGATGATAAAGAGAAGAGTTGGTAGCCAATCTTTAAAAAGTGCATAGGGAGTGGTTTTTCTTGAATATATTGGAACTTCCACATTTAACACACCTTCTTTGAACAGTGGCAAGTCAGCCAAAATATTTCCCCATGGGTCTACAACACATGTGTAGCCAGAATTTGTGGAGCGAACCAGTGGCGTGCGCAACTCTATTGCTCTAAAATATGAAATGGCAAAATGTTGATATTCTGCGCTATGCGTTTTTGACCACGAATCGTTTGTAAGGTTGATTAAAAGGTCGCTGCCCCTTTCGTGCAAAGACGCGCAAAGACTTGGAAATGCGTCTTCGTAGCATATAGGACAAGCAAAGTTTATCCGCTCTCCCTCTTCATTTTTTATATTAAATATTTTGTAGTGAGCACCTTGGTTATATCCTGAGCTAAAGCCTACAAGCCTGTCAAAAAACTTTTGCACAAGGGGGTGGTCGATGAATGGCAAAAACTCTGCAAAAGGAACCAATTGCATCTTTGCGTAGGAGCCTAGCACTTCTGCATCCTCATCTAGCAACACAACGCCATTAAACGTTTCGCTCTCATCGTCTTTGCCCCTAAGTTGGGTGCCTATCAAAATAGGTTTTTTTATCTCTTTTAAAAAAGGAATGAAGGCGTCATTATTCGGTGTGCTTTCATATAGGCTCTTATATTCTTCATAGGCCATAGAGAGAGAAGATTCGCTCCAAACTACGAGATCTGAGTTGGGAAATTTTTTCAGTCCTTCTCTTGTTAGGTCTTGCCCTGACTTTAGGCTTTCGTCTAAAAAATCGTACCAAGGATCGCTATTTTGTTGCACTAAAAGGAGAGATATGCCCCGCTCTGGCGTCTCTTTATTGTGCAATGCCAAAGCTCCATATACATTAATTATCAATACTAAAAACAAAGTTATAAAAAGCGGAGCGAGCAAAGGGCGGTTTTTGCTTTTTTGAAGATTGCATCTCTTAAAACCTTCTGTCAGACCAAACAGTGCCAAAACGCACTCTCCTTCCATTGCAGAAATTAGCGCCATCATATAAGAGATGCCCCAAACACCCGTCACATCAGCAAATTGAATGAAATGTTTTAGACTTAGGGTAGTCATAGCTATTGTGCCCCAAGGGTATGCCAAAAAGCCACTAGACTTAAAATATTCCCATAAGGTCAGTCCCAGGGCAAAAAGAAATGGGCGCAATTGCAGGCTGCTATTTGAAAAAACATGATGGAAAAAAATGCCAAAGGGAAATGCAAGCATAAAATATGCTAGAGTTGAGGCGCCGAGTGTGAAAATTGCAAAATCTTGAAAATTTATCAGCCAAAAGCTGGACATAAGGTGAGTTGCAGAGACAAAAAAAGAGTAGAAAAGGGCAGTTTGAATTCTAGATTTAGTTTTGAAAAAGACTAAATATAATGGAACAAAACATAAAAAACCTGCGAGAGCGTTTCCAAAATGGAAGATTTCGTTTGGAATAGCGACGGAAAATAGGTAGGCAGACAGAATAACTGTAAAAAAAGATGCAAAAAAAGACATAACGAAATAGCCAAAAATTTAATCATATTTATTGAATTTTTTCAATATATAGTATAATATGTAAGTTATGCATAAAATAGTGGCAGCGCATATAAGTGAATATGGAGACGAGCCCGTCTCTTGTGTTTCTGTTCCGGCTAGGTTTCATTTATTAGGAGAGCATACTTGGTTTGCACAAGGCAATACGCTTTCTGTGGCTATCGATTACTCTTTGTTTCTTTGTATATCGACGAGGCAAGATACCAATTTTAGGTTTTTTTCTCTTTCGCTGGGAGAGAGGCGACGTGTTTCTGTAGTCAATTTGAAGTATAGAAAAGAAGATAGGTGGGCTAATTCCATAAAGGCTATTATTTTGTCTTTTTACGACTATGGCTATGAGGTACCGGGCTTAAACTTTACCATTAACTCCGAAATCCCCTCAAATGCGGGGCTTGGCACTCCGAATGCGTTAAAAGTTGCGACAGCTTTGGCAATTGGAAAGCTGTTTGCTGACAGTTTTGATATGAGCCGAATTGTAGAAATTGTAGAACATGCCAATACTGAATATCTTAACACATATCCACACACGGCAGATATTTTGTGTGTTCTAAATGCAAAAAAAGACTCTTGTATCAGAATAGATAATATGAACAAAAGTTTTAGCGTGCATCCTATGAATACTAATGGATATTCGATAATTTTGACTGACTCTAGAGTGCCTCGCTCTATTGTAAGGGAAGAGCTGGCAATTAGGCTAGGGGAGTGTTTTTCGGCGTATGATACTGTTAGGCACAGCTCAGATTCTTATAAAAGCATTAAAAGTATAACAGAGACGGCTCTTAAGGAGCTGGATATAAGCGAAGCGGTTAGAAGGCGAGTTACGTATATAATTCGAGAGTCGCAAAGTGTGGACGATGCTGTAGATGCGCTAAAGAGGGGCGATAGAGCTGTGTTTTCGAGAATTCTTATTCGCTCGCACGAAGGACTTAGGGACAAGTTTGAAATCTCGTGTCCGGAGCTTGACTGGCTGGTTAAGCGTGCTTTAGAATTCATAGAATCTTCTTCTTCTAATCTAGTTTGTGCACGTATGACGGGAAAAGGTTTTGGAGGTTGCACATATTCTATTTTAAAAAAAGAAGATGTTCCAATATATAAAGAAAAACTGGAAGAATATGAGCGCATTTTTGGATTTTCTCCTAAGTGTTACGACGTCTATCCATCTAAAGGGGCAGAATTTATTATTTAAAATATTTTTTATATCCTTGTTTTTAGAGATGCCCTTACATTATATTATGCGGTATAAATCATACTAATCATCCTTAAAACAAGGAGATGGAGAAATGGGACATACAGTAAGGAAAATATGCTTGGACGGTTAAGGTTGGATAGCAAGGACGGTTTGTTATACCGAAAGAAGCACATGATGTTTTTAACATTAATCCCAGAGATAATTTGATTGTCTTGGCAGATATAAATCAAGGTATCGCCATTCCGCCTAAAAATATGTTCGCACATTTTATGTAGACTATTTTCAATCAAAATGCACCGGAGGAGATGGAAAAATGAGTGCTATTGTAACCGAACTGCTTACCAAAAAATACGACGGTATCGTTGCTGTAGATAAGCTTAATTTAACCGTCGAGCAGGGTGAATTGTTTGCCTTACTTGGGGTGAACGGAGCCGGAAAAACCACAACAATTAAAATGCTTTCTTGTCTGATAAAGCCCACGAGCGGGGATGCCGTTTTGCTTGGGAACAGTATTGTTTCAGAGCCCAGTTCAATAAAGGAAAAAATCAATATTTCGCCTCAGGAAACGGCGGTAGCTTCGAATTTGTCGGTTTTAGAGAACTTGGAACTGATTGCGGGAATCTACGGGCAAGACCATAAAACCGCAAAGAAAAACGCTCACGAGATGGCTCAAAAATTCAAGTTGGAAAATGAGTTGAATAAAAAAGCAGCACGCTTATCGGGAGGTATGCAGCGACGCCTTTCTATTGCAATGGCACTGATTTCCGATCCGCAGATTTTATTTCTTGATGAGCCGACGCTCGGGCTTGATGTGCTGGCACGCC
>CAUTVN010000021.1:0-15738 GCA_963541705.1 uncultured Treponema sp. | reverse complement strand
TGGGACGACTACGACGTTTTTCGCAAAGTGCCACTAAATATGCCAAAACCAGAAGTGTTAGAAAAATATTTGCGCTATCCAATCACTGCCACACCCGATACGTTTGGAAGAGACGAAAGCTATGCACGCCACCACGAGGTAGACGTAGAATTGGTCTTGCCAAAGGTGGGTATATTCCCAGAGTTCTTATATCAAAGCAAAAAATATCAAAATGGCGAATATGCAGAAGGAATGAAAAAAGCACTGGACAACAGAGATCGCCTAAAAGAGATTTTAAATACGTATAGAGACGACTCGCACAAGATAACAGAAGAATACTATCCTGTCTCAGTGTTTTGTTCTGCCTGCAACAAGGATACTACAAAAATTAAAAATTGGAACGGAGATTGGGAACTTTCCTATTCTTGCGAGTGCGGATATGCCGAAAGCGTAGACTTGCGCAAAGCAAAAAATGTGAAGCTTGGTTGGAGAGTAGACTGGCCTATGAGGTGGGCATATGAAAAAGTTGTTTTTGAACCTGCAGGAAAAGACCACCACTCTCAAGGGGGCTCTTTTGACACTGCTCGCCTAGTTTCAGAAAAGATATATGGTTGGAAGGCTCCTATTAGCTTTCGTTATGATTTTATCGGGTTGAAAGGTCTGCCTGGCAAGATGTCTTCTTCAAAAGGCAAGGTTGTGAGTCTGGATGATGTGCTAGAAGTGTATCAGCCAGAGGTTTTGCGCTATCTTTTTGCTAGCACCAGACCAAACACTGAGTTTGTAATTAGTTTTGATCTGGATGTGATTAAAATATACGAAGACTACGACAAAACCGAGCGCATAGCATGGAAGCTACAAGAAGCGAAGAGTGAAGATGTTTTCCAAAAAGAGTTTAGAATATATGAACTTTCTCAAGTGAAAGAGATGCCTTCGATGCCGTCCTATCAAATACCTTTCCGCCATTTGTGCAATCTTTTGCAAGTGCACGGAGGCAATATAGAAGAAGTGTTGGCAACCCTCCCAGACTTAAAAGAAGAGCAAAAAGATAGACTGCAAGAAAGAGCTCGCTGTGCGTGGAATTGGATACGCGAAGGGGGCGCTCCAGAGGAATTTAAGTTTTCGCTAAATACACCGGAGAGTATGCCAAAAATGGATGAGACATTCGCTTCTTGCATTGCAAAAATCAAGAGCGATGTCTTGCCAAAACTAGAAGAGTTAGACGAAAAGGCTATTTCTACGTTGCTATACGATGTGGCAAGCTCAGAAGGAAAAGAGCCGAAAGAATTGTTCACCCAACTCTATAAGTTATTAATTGGAAAAGAACAAGGTCCTCGCCTTGCAGGTTTTATGAAGATTATTGGCGCTCAAAAGCTCAAAGTGCTATTTGAAAAACTTTAACTTTCAATCTTCTGTTTTATCCTTTGTGGTTGGCACTCTTTGTGCCAGCCTACCTTGAGTGGTATAGACTATTTGGTCTTTAGGAAATATTCTTTACCAGCACCACACCAAGGGCACACCCACCCCTCTGGCAACTCTTCAAAGGGCGTCATAGGCTCAATGCCGTTTTCAACATCTCCCATTTCACAAATATATTCATATCCACATAGATCGCATACATATTTATCCATAATTACCAACGCTCCCTGCATAAATAAACTACTGTTCAAACGAAACAAATAACAAATGCTTTTGTGCATTATATAACAAAAACAGTTGTTTTTCATAATACTTTTTTAATTTTATTATGTTCCAAGCAACAAAGTTAGGTCGTTATACAACTTAAGATATCTTTTGTTCTGCCCACCGTCTACGCCCATTGCCTGTTTTAGGTAGAACTGTGCATTTCGATAATCGCGACGAGAAAAATACCATTCATAAATAGCAAAAAGAGCGTTTTTATTTCTTGGATTTGTTAACAGAGCGGAGCGCAAAAGAGACAAATAATTTTCAGAATTTTTGCCCATCGCGAGCGCACTATAGTAATATAACATAGATTTTGTCTCCCCCTTACTCTCTTGTAAATATTTTCGAATCAATCCTTGCAAACTCGCTATATTTCCAGATCTATAGAGGGCTTCCATATAGTCAGAAAAAACTTCGTTAGAAGGAGATTCGTTGGAGCGATACAAGGAAGATGCAATTCTTAAAGCATTGGTAGCATCTCCATTGCCTAAATAGGTCTTGAGTAGCAACGCCCGGTTTTCGTCTGAAGGATTTTTGCCGACCAAACTTTCTGCTATGCTCACCGCTTTTTCCCAGTTTTCATTTTTCATTTCTAGCCGCAACAACACTTTAATTGTGTGAACATTTTCTGCATCTATATTTAATAGTTGCTCTATAAAAAACTCTTCTGCCTTGCCTGCTATTGGGCTAGATGTATCTAGTATAATATTGGCACATTCCAACAACACATCAAAATCTTCGGGATAGTGTTCGTATGCTTGGTCTATATACTTAAGAGCGGTTTTATCATTTTTGTTCCATTCTTTTGCAATGCGTGCTTTTAAGAGCAAATAAGTTTTGTCGGTTTTGTTTTTTATTGTATAGATATTGAGCAAAGAATTTGCCTTCATATATTCGCCCTTTTCAATTAAAAGTCTAACGCGCTCAAATAGGGTAGAATCATCCCTCACTCCCTCGTTCAAAACAGATTCTATATATGGATCGGCTTTTTGTGTGTCTTTTTTTCCAAGATGGGCAAAGGCATTGAGAAATTGTACTTCGTCGACTGCACTATATTCCTCTGGCAACAAAGAGAGCATTTTTATTGCCTCTTCATAATTACCTAAATCGTTGCAAAGTTTTGCGTATTTTAATATTGCGGGAAAAAACGAAGCGTCTAAAGTAATTGCTTTTTTAAATGCGTCTTCTGCCCTTTGGCTTTGGTGTTTAAGTTGCAAGAGAAGACCTTCAAGGTAGTACGGCAGGGGAGAGGCTTTATTGAAGCCTTTTGCTTTGTTGATTCTAATTTCGGCATCTTCTATAAACATATTTGGAATATTTTCGTCTAGCAACAAAAGAGCGGGAATAATTGAAGAAAAAAAATCATCTCTACTCATTTCGTATGGATATTCTTTTAATTTCAATTTTTCCAAACCTTCTACATATTTATGCTTTTTCGACAAAACTAGCACTTTTTTTTCTATATTTGCATAAGGATATAGCTTGTCTACTAAAGTTAGGGCTAGATATAGATAGATCTTGTCGGTTTCTGCTTCGTTTGCAGGCTTTGATAGGAGAATATCAACCACTTTTTTTAGTGAGTTATAAGACGCAATTTCAATTTCTTTTAGTAAATCATCTTGAATTTTATTATTTGCTCCAAGTTGCTCCTTTTCATTTAACAAACCAGGTAGCGAAGTGCCACTCTCGCTCGAAGCTTCATAGGAATCGAAATCTGGCATCGTTTTGCAAGAGAGAAAAAAGATTGCACTAAATATAAGTGTACATGCTATATATATCTTTTTTGCATGGCGCATAGGCGGTGTGAGTGCATCCTATTTTTTTCTGATTCTATAATACAACAACAGCAACTTAAACCAAACAAACTTAAAAATGGTAAGAACCCTAATAGGATTTTCAACTACTTTTATAATATATTCCAAGCCAGACTTAAAAAGCCACCTAGGCGTTTTTCTTTTATGCATTGAAAAAATGTCTATGATTTCTTCATCATATATGTAGATTCCGTCGCTCAGTTTTTCTCTATTGCGATATGCCCACCTAGCTTTTTCTCTAATTCCATTGCCTATCAGCACAACTGAAGGGTGGGATTTTACAATTGCAGAAATGATTGCAGGTTCGATATTAGGGTTGTAATATCCATTGTAGCGCCCGACAAAGCTTAATTCGGTAAATGTACTTTTCACATTTTCTTCTGTCAATTTCAAACTTTTCATTGTGGAACCCAGCATATAAAGACTCTTGTAGTGAGTATTGACTGCGTTTAGGATAGAAATAATTGCATCAAAAGGATAATAACGACATGGAACGGTTTTTTTTAAGAATTTAGCACCTTTAATAATACTTTTAGAAACTGGCAGAACCAAACTTGCAGAGTTTACAGCTTCTCTAAACTCCCCCCTTCTCCTTGCTTTTAGCACATCCCATGTAGAGAGAAAAATAATTTGCGCGACTTCTTTTTTTTCTAGCAAATCTAATACGACTTTTTCAATATCTTCTTCTCTTAAAATATCTATAGGAACACCAAGAAAATCTATGCGTTCACATTCCATACTAAATTCCTCAAAAACATAATTTATACAAGAGTCCTAAAATTGGATTCATATTTTTTTATATACATATGCTTCTTTTAACGAAGAGAGAGCATAGATTGCTGCAGTTTCTGCTTTTAATATGTTTGTGTTAAAATGAATTGGGAAAAAACCTTTTTTTGATAGCAAGTTGTACTCATCGTTGCTAATTCCGCCTTCTGCACCTATGCAAACAACTATTGCCTCCTCATCTCCCGCAACGGAAGCGAGGATGCTTTTTGAGCTTTCCTGTAGTTTCTCGTAGGCAAAAATTTTTAAACTTTTCTTTTCATCTAATAGCTTTTCTAAATGTCGCAGGCATTCTTCAAGAGAGGTGGTAGGAAAAATAGCCGTCTCTATTGCAGAGCCAGACTGCTCTCTTGCAGAGACTATGAGTTTTTCTCGTCTTTCTTTTTCTTTTGGATTTTTTGCACGCGGCACGCTATACTCCCCAAAAATTGGCATTATGTGCGTTGCTCCAATTTCTGTTGCTTGGCGTATTACCAAATCCATCTTCTCTCCTTTTAGCTCCCATTGCAAAAGACATAGCAAAGGAACATCCACTAAATTTTCTTCTATGGAACAAACTACTTTGCATTTTATTCCTTCTTTTGAAACTTCTACAATTTCTGCTTCAAATAGAGCGCCATCTTGCAACCTAATATTTATACGCTCTCCTACTTTTTTCCGTAAAGAAAGCGCCAAGTGCCTATAGCTTTCTCCTTTCAAAAGGAAAAAACCATCCGCATCTGGCATATCTTTGCATATTACCTGCCTCATTCTCTACATCGCTTTTGTCTATTCTTTTGCTTTTTCTTCTTGTTGCAATTCGTATGTTGTCTTTGTGCCTTTGCACAATTCGAGGACATCTTGTGTTTTTATAAGTTCGTATGCAGCCTTCATAACGTCGTCATACTCCGTGTCTACAACAGGCGTTACGTGGTTTCTAGAATATTCGCTACGAATCATAATCATCAACAAATTCTCTCTTATCTTATAGCTCTCGCCCAACTTTTTTGCAAAAGCCAACATCTCAGCTTTAGACAACTCTTTTTTTGAATGAGTAAACTTGGCTATCTCGTTGCTTTCCAAAAGACGCATTGCCTCTTTTTCTTCTTCCTCAGAAAAAGATTCATACTCAATTTTCAAATCGGGTGGAATGCCAAGCTTATCGATATTTGCATCGCTAGGGCTATAGTAGCGCGACACAGTGAACTTAAAAGAGTCTTCTTTTGAGAGCGGGACAATTTGTTGTACAAGCCCTTTTCCAAACGTTTTGCTGCCAACCAAATAGGCTCTTTTGTAGTCTTTTAGCGCTCCTGCCACAATTTCTGAAGAAGAGGCAGAGCCTTGATTAATCAACACGACAAGAGGAATGTCTAGTGGCAATTTTTTGATTTTCTCGTTTACATCGTATACATTGTTATGGCTGGGGATGCGCGACTTAGTAGATACTACAAAACCTTTATGCAAAAAGACGCTTGCCACGTCTATAGCACTGGAAATGAGCCCGCCTGGGTTGTTTCTCAAATCGAAGATGATTTTTTTTGCCCCTCTCTTTTGCAAGTCTTCCATCGCTTCTTGCAAACGCTCGGCGGAGTACGGATTGAAGGTGATAAGCTTTGCATAGCCTACCTCATTGTCTATCATATCGTATTTAACTGTTGGCACTTCTATAATTGCTCTCTTGATTTTCACAGCAAATTCCAGCCTTTTGCCACGCAATATTTTTAGTTCAACCTCTGTACCGGGCTTGCCCCTAAGCTTGGAAAGCACTTCTTCTTGCGTTATCGTGTCTGTACGCGTGCCGTCAATTTCTATTATATAGTCGCCCGGTTGTAAGCCTGCCTTCCAACCTGGGGTGCCTTCGATAGGTGCTGTTACCTCCACATATGCTGGAAAATCGGGTGTAGAAATTGCTTTTTTTGTTATAGTAACTCCTATGCCACCAAAAGAGCCTAACTGCGTATCTTGCAGGTCTCGCCCCATAGTCGTGTCCGAAGTGATATATGTAGTGTATGGGTCGCCTATGGCGTTTAGCATTCCTTCGAGAGCTCCTCTATACAACACCTCCGGCGGAATTGGGTCTACATAATATGCTTGCAAAAAATCGTAGACGTATTTGATATAGCGCATATGCGCTTTTTTTTCATAGTCTGCTTCATATTCAGCCTGTGCGGATATATTTGCAGGTAAAAAAACAACAGAAAGAAAAAAGAAAAAAGCAAAAGATGCTGTCAACAAATTATGTATTGTTTTTTTATTTCTCATAAGCATAGATAGTTATAACACTGAATGCACTCTTATATCAAGAGTCAAAATTTTAAAAGAAATGGAAAATTCACGTTGGTAAAAAAGAGAGAAGAATGTTTATGTCTAAAATCACAGACAAAATTATTGGGAATTAGCATTAAAGAAGGTTCTAGCATCAGTATTAAAATATTCTTGTTACAAAATCACTCTCGTTATTTTTTACTGGAAAGCTTTCCGCTCTTGCGAACTTTCGTATAGTATGCGCTCTTTTTTGTCTTGATATTGCTTTTACACACTGAAATATTGACATAACTGGTTTCATTTTTCATAATTGACACATCTCGGCTCTTTTGGTACCAAATATATGTACCGCCAATATGGAAGGTTGAATATATGAAGTCAAAGTTTAATATATTGCACATTCAAAAACAACCTCGCTTTAGACGCTTCAGAACCTATTCGCGGCAAGAGTCATCAAACAAAGCTCACCCCATCGCCACAATTCAAGAAAAAACCTACACTTTAACTTGTGTTATGCTTGTACACTAACTAAGGTGCGAGCTACACGCTAACCTAGTGTGTGAGTAGCACGCTAACTAATGTACAGGTGAAAACACGACATGTTTCGCCCCTGCAAACCGTACGTTTTCGCTATTCGAAGCCGAGCGATATCAATATGCAAAACTGAGCTATATTGATATGCGAAACAGGGTTGTATCGCCCCTCAAACCAGAGCACTCATCGCTTGAGAAATAGGTCAATTTCAACATATTGCATCAAAAGCAATGCATTCAAAGATTTCATTAAATCTAGAAGGAGAGCTTCAAAAATCAATATTATTAAACTTAACTGTGCTAGAAATATTTAGTTTCATGCTATAACATATAAGACATGGGCAATAGAGCGTATAAAGATAGTATTTTTGTGGACTTGTTTTTGCATTGCGAAAATGCGAGCAAGAACTTCTACTCACTTTTTCTAGCCTTAGCTCGTTTTTTTAAGATAGATTTTCAGTTTAGCATAGACGATTTAAGCCCCGTGGAATTGGATTCGTCATTGTATAGCGGAGGCAGAACTGATGTTCTCTATTGTATAGGAGGCAAGCTCTTACCTTTCATAGAACATCAATCCACAATAAACCCGAATATGACAGTGCGTCTTTTGGAATATTTTGTGGAAAGCTTAAAGACATTTGGCTATGAAAAGTCTAAATACGGAAGCGTTCCAATAGAGATTCCGTCCCCTATTTTTATTGTGTTATATAATGGAGAAAAAGAGTTTCCGGATGTGGAGAGCTCAAAGCTTTCTGAGTTGGTAAAGTGGAAAGGATGGGAGGGCGCTAATATAGAGCTAAAAGTAACTACAATTAATATAAATTATGGGCATAATATGGAATTGCTAGATGATTGCCCGATATTAAAAGAATATTCATTGTTTATTGCAGAGGTTAGGAAACAGATAGCGTTGCATGGCACGGCTGGTTTTGAAATAGCGATAGATATTTGCATAAAGCAAGGGGTATTAGCAGAGTATTTGAAGAAGAACAGGAGGCTAGTAATGAGCTTGTTTATGGGAGAGTATGACCAAGAGATGGCGTTGCAAGTAGCAAGGAAAGAGTCTTACGAAAAAGGGGTGGAAAAAGGGGTGGAAAGAGGGTACAGGAATATTGCAAAGAATTTGTTGAATATGAAGTTTCCGATAGAAAGCATATCAAAAGCGACAGGATTAAGTGCAGAAGAAATTGAAATGTTGAAAAAAGAGGAGGTATAGTCGTCTGCTACGTCTATAAAATCAGGCATACATTTATGCAATTTCGCTTTTGAGCATAGAAAGTTTAATGCATCAATCTTTAATTTTAATAAAAGCCTGTGTTTTATATTGACATAAATTTATAATTTCATTATATTTTTGACACTTCTTTGGGCCATTAGCTCAGCTGGTAGAGCAACAGACTCTTAATCTGTGGGTCGCAGGTTCGATGCCTGCATGGCTCAGTTTACCCTCTTTTTTGTTGGAGATGACAAAGGTTGTGTCTCTTGTAGGTGTTCTTTTGTGTTGTCGTTTTTGCATCTCAATAGCCTTTCTGTAAAGGCTATTCATCCTTTTTGCTCACATAAAACAATTTATTGAAAATATTTGAAAAGAATTCAGCTTCTTCTTTTGTGATTTTAGCTCTTAAGAGTAGGTGAGACAGGAAGATTTGGCAGTCTTCTTCTCCACCTTTCTTATAAAGCCCCATTTCCTTTAGTTGAAAGACAATGTTTTCTGCAATTTCGCACGAATTAGCAAAGGTAATCATTTCTTGCGCATCTTTGTCTTTCCATCGCAAAAGCGGTGTTGTGGGTATGAGCTCTTGCTCGATAGCCCCCTTTTTTAGGGGAGTTTCACTTTCGTTTTTATCTTTTTTAGAGGTAAAAATTGTATAGGCAATGATTAACACTGCATGAGAGAGATTGTAAGACGGATATTCAATACTTGCAGGGATGTTGATAGAATGCGAACACAAAGCCACTTCTTCGTCCGTAAGACCTGTGCGCTCGTTGCCAAAGACTATGGCAATTTTTGGGTAGTTTTCTCTAGAAATTAGCTTTGCGAAAGCCTCTGGGGAGAGGCCTTTGTGCTTTCGTTTTGCTCCCTCTCTTCTAGTGGTTGCAAACACTACATTGCAGTCTTGTATGGCGTCTTGTAAACCTTGAGTGGTAGCAGGAAAGAACTCGGCACATTCCCAAATATTTTTGGCATGCAAAGCCAAAGTCAGAACTTCTTCCTCGTTGTATATATTTTTGTCTCCAACAATGCGCAATGTTTTTAAGTCGCAATTCGCCATTACGCGACATACTGCCCCAATGTTCAAGCTAGTTTCAGCACGAGATAGCACAACAACAATTTCCATAAAATGCTCCAAAAGTCCTATTCAACTTGTATACTATAAGTGTTTCTCGTTGTGTTCTGGCTGATATCTGTTGCTGAAATTATAATTTCTGAATGCCCTCTTTTTAGAGTGAGAGTTCCAAGATATATTTTACCTTCATCGTTGTAAAGATTTTCTGAAAATATTTTGGTCTTTTTTAAGTTTAACTTTCCTTTGTTACTTTCCAAAACATAAAACTGCACATCCAAAACTGTTTTCCCATTTAAGAGAATAGAAACATCAAAAGGCATAAAAGATTCGGATGCATCTAATATGCTGTCTTTTGCTAAAGTGAAAAGGTCATATTCTCCTTGTTTGATGCTTTTTGTAGAATCTAGCCTATAAGATTGTTGGCTCTTTTTTTCTACTAACACAGTATTCGTAATTGAAGGATAAAACGAATCGGGAAAAGGCAAAAGAGGTAGGAGATTTCTTGTAGGATTGATAAAAGACTTTTCTTGGACATCCACCACCTGAAAGGTGAGCTCGCCACCCTGTCCCCAACCGGTAGAGCCAACGGCTCCAAGAATAGAAAAAGTTTCTACCTTAGAGTTGGAATCATTGACTATAGGTAGTTTTTTTAAGCCACCGTATATTGTCTGCAAGCCTTTATCGTGCGAGAGCACTACTGCATTGCCTAAAGTGCTTGGAAACTTCAAAAGGCTATTTCCTTCTTCTATCACTATTAGTTTTTTTCCATATTCTGCGGCTTTTACTTCTTCGTCGCTTTTTAGAACCAGTCCTGCTTGGAAATTGCCTTGTTTTGAATACGCATCGCCAAAAATAAAAGAAAAAGTGAAATTATTGCTGGGCCATTCAAGAGCATCTATGCAAACAACAGCAAAAAACAAAAGGCAAGAAAAAAAAGTCTGTTTCATAAGTTCACCTATTAAAAATATTAATTTAAGATTTCTATAGCAGATATTTTGTTAGATGTGCCCAAAAAAAGCTTGTTTCTATCTTGCAATAAAAAAGAGTCTTTAGAGACAAAATTTGTAGAGGCAATTTTGATAAAAGGCTTTTCCATCACTATCAACCTGCACTTATCATTTTTTTGTGTTAGAATAGAAAGGAGTCCTTTTTCTACATCGTCGCCTACGTTCACAATAGGAGCGTCTTCATCCAAAAAATGAAGTTCGTAGTTTTTGCAGTTGATAATTCCTATGCAATCCAAAGATTCAAAGACAGCAACAGAGCTATTGCTGTCGAAGCCTACAAAGACTTGTCGATATAAATTTCCTTTTAGATATTCATGTTTTACAATTTTGTATTGTCTGTCCATTATGCGAATAAGCAGTATTCTCTGTTTGTCGATGCCAGAAACGCATGCTATAAAAGAGCCGTCGCCAGAAAGAGCAAGACCCAAAATTACTTGATATGCGCTACCTCCAGGATATAGATTGAATACTTCGGAGCCTTCCTCATCTAAATAGACTACTTTTCCATCAGAATATCCTATAACTACGCCTTTTTTAGAAGTGTTAAATGCTGTAATTGCTGCGGTGTGTGCATAATGCCAAAGGCGCTCTCCTTTTTCATTATATTCCGAGACTCCATACCCCCCAGGGGTAAATAGATATATCTTGTCTTTCACAATAAAAGGAAACCCTGTAGCCCTGATTGTTGTTACCAATTTTCCAGTGGGTGTATATACTGAAAATTCTTTTGAATCTCTGGCATACTGACACCAATAACTGGAAGATGCCGAAACCTTGTCGCTAAACTCTCGCGAAAATATAATATCGCCTTTCGTAGTAAAATAGCCAAACTTGTTTTTTATTAAAAATGGATATAAGTTGGATGAATCTATGGAAGCTGCCTCTTCGCTATTTTCTTCAAGTTCAACGTCTTTTTCTATAGAAGCAGACCATACAGGTGAAAAATACAGGTCATTATATAGTGGCTTTGCAGCAAACAAAAAATATAATAAAAAAAAGCCTAAACTTCCCAACACCCATATTTTAATTCTGTCTTTTAATGCCATAGACGTTATGCTATAATAAGAATATGAAAATATCAATAGACAAAAATTCCCTTTTCGACATAGCGCTTGAAGAGGCGAAGCTGGCATATTGTCCATATTCAAATTTTAGAGTTGGGGCGGCTCTTTTGCTCGAAAGTGGAGAGGTGATAAAGGGTGTTAATGTGGAAAATCGCTCGTATGGGCTGACCAATTGTGCAGAACGCACAGCAATATTTGCTGCCATTGCTATGGGGCATAGATGTTTTAAGGCAATTGCTATTGCAACGCCAGATTCTTGTTTTCCAGTGCCACCTTGCGGTGCTTGTAGGCAAGTGATTAGCGAATTTATGCAAAAAGACGCTCTAGTGTATTTTGGATCTTGCAAAGAGAATATTAAAACCATCACTGTTGAACAATTATATCCTTTTGATTCTTTGCATGAATTAAGAGAAAAATAGTTCCAATCTTTTAACCAAAATAGATGAATCAAAAGCCTTCTTCTCCTCCAATTTTGCATAAGGTGCCTCGTATATTAAATCTGTATATTATTGCCAGATGGTGTAGATTATCTATTCTAAAGTATGGTACAATGATGTTTTTCTCCATTGTTCTTTTTGATTTAGAGTTGAAAATAAGAATAAATTAAATTATACTAATTTTTATACAAAAAGAATGGGTCAAATTGGGAGGGAGAATAGAAATAATGAATTTTAGGTCTAGATGTATAAGCGTTCTGTTTTGTCTTTTGATATCGTCGTTATATTCTCAGTCCGCAAAAGTACTCGATAGGATAATAAGTAGTGAAGCTCTCACTTGCGGAGACGCTTGCTATCTTGCAGGAATTATGGCGGGCAAAGTTGCAGACGATACCCCTCCCACAGAAGCTATCGAACTTTTTAGGCATATACAAGCACTAAAAAACGCAAAAGCAGACGAAATTATCCGATATGACGTGTTTGCGGCTTTGGTGATGGATGCTGGAGAAGTGAAAGGAAGTATTTGGTACAATCTCTATAGAAGCCCGCATTATGCTTTTAGGTATATTAAAATGGAGGGGCTGGTAGACGAAGAGACTCCACCTTCTAGCAAGGTAAACCCGCGTGATGCAATTGCAATAATAGCCAAATTGTCAGAGGTCAAATAATGAAAAAATCATTAGCGCCCATTCTTTTTTGCTTGTTTCAGATGTCGGCCCTAGTGGCTTTTGAAGCTGGGGGGCTTTTTTCATCCACCCTAAACTTCGACATCGCAACTCCCAACACCATCAGGAAACCTTCGTATGTTAACAATCTAAACTCCATTTCTCTATGGCTAACACAAAATATAGACAAAGAAGGCTATTATAATTTTTCCACGCAAGGCTCTGCATATCTAAAGGTGAAAAAACTCACGTCTAACAAAAACAGCCCGGCAGCAATAAGAACGCCTTTAGATATAGACATGTTGCGTTTTTCTTTTTTTATTCCTATAGACAAAAGAAGTCATTTTCTTATAGATGTGGGCAGAAGAGGATTGGTGGATTCTACAGGAATTGTATTGAGCCAACCACTAGACGGTTTTTTTCTGCAATACAAGATGCCTAAACTTTCACTTCTTGCTTCTTTTGCATTTACCGGGCTCCTAAATGCAAACACAGTGGTACTGTACGAAAACAAACTTAGCATAAAAAACAATATATACGCGCTACAAAAGAATTATGCTTCGCTTATAGCCATGCTTCGCATTCCATTGTTGAAGGCTTCGTATTCGATAGATATAGATTCTCTCAATTTTCTTGAAACAAAGGCGGGTGGAACAAAAAAATTATATTTAACAATGGGAATAAAAGGACCTATAGTAAGACGCCTTTTCTTTTCTACATATATTTCTGCAAGTTTCGCAAGCGAAGAGAGAAACAATAATTATGGAATTTTGACTACAGGCGCAATTGCCTATTACTTTAGAAAATATAATGCAAAACTTGGATTCAACCTGCAATATGCAACAGGTGGCAAGAATAATTTTAAGTCTTTTACTATGAGGCACATTTCGTCGCAGTTTTTCTCTCCATATTCAAATGTGTGGAATACAGGAATTAAAGCGAGCATGAAACCTATAAAAGAGCTATATTTGCAAGCTCTATGCAATGTCATCTGCAAAGCGCAAAAAGAAGACAACTCTATTTATACCGGTTTTGAATGGGCTACTCAGGCAAGCTATACGATAAAAAGAGATATAAGTATAGAAGCGTCTTTGGGACAATTTATTGAAAAAAATAGAAACATACAAACGTTTATAGGATTGAAAGGGATTATTTCATTCTAGATTGTATATATATTTTTATGGAGGAGTTATGAAAAGAGTATTCCTATTGTGTGTTTTTCTAATTGTTTGTACGCTCTCTTATGCAACCTCTGGCGAAATTATTGCAATAAAAGGCAAGGTAGAGGTGCAAAAGATGGGGCAGTGGAAGCCCGCAAGGCAAGGCGAAGTCTTAGACTCTGGCACTCTAATCTCGACTGGCTTTAAGTCCGAACTTGTGCTAAAAGTGGACGGTTCGACAATAATAGTGCAACCACTAACAAGACTTAGATTAGATGAGATTATAAAAAAAGGAGATGTGATCTCTTCTAAAGTTTATTTGGATATGGGTTCTATCAAAGCAAATGTAAAACCTGCAGAAACAAAAAAAGTGGAATTTACTGTTCGCACTCCTGTGGCAACAGCTTCTGTGCGTGGAACTTCTGGTGAGATAAGCTATAGTGGAGTTTTGAATGGCGAAACTGGGATTTGGGAGTATGTGAGTCAAAATCAGGATACCGTCAAAGTATATGCCGGCGAAACAGTAAAAATAGATAATTTTGGAAATATCACGCCAGCGCAAATCACCTTTCAAGCTGGAGTAAAAGCGCAAACACCAACCACTCTTGCCGAAAAAGACACAGCTTATAATGGTGTAGACGAATCTAAACATAATAAAGATTTAAGCGATTCTATTTTGGAGGAAGAAACTGAGAAAGTCATTCTCAATGTGGAATGGGAAGATTAGCGTCTTCAAATAGACTTTTATAAAAAGCGTTGTAAGTTCTTTGTATTAAACACGCTCTTAAAGTTCAATTAACTTAAAGAGTGTGTTTTTTCTATTGAAATATTTTGCATTCTTTCTTTCATAAGAAGGATTAGAGCATCTTCGTCTGTTTCTAGAATGCTAAAACAAAAAACAACCTCTTCACCATACTCGATGTTTATGATAGATGCGTTGTTTTGTTCTAACAAGAAACTAACTATGTTGCTTTCGCTATATGCACACTTCAGCTTAAAAGATGATTTTGACTTTCTCTCTTCGAATGTGGCAAGTTGCACGACATTTTGCGCGCTTTCTGTATAGGCCCTGACCAGTCCACCTCGTCCTAAAAGGATTCCACCAAACCATCTTGTGGTGGTTAGCATTATGTTTGTCGTGTTTTTGTGTTGCAAGACTGCAAGAGTAGGTCTTCCAGCAGTTCCTTTTGGCTCTCCGTCGTCTGAAGAGCCTTGCACTTCCCCTTTGTTCCCCACAATAAAGGCGCTCACAACATGGCGAGCGCCTTTATGTTTTACTCTTTGTTCTTTCAATATCTTTTTTGCATCTTCTGCCTTTTCTATTGGGAAAGCCTCCGCCAAAAAGAGCGACTTTTTTACTATCAATTCAGTTTGAGCATAGGCAGTGAGCGAGAGCATATCACATTTATTTTATATCTTTTTCAACTAGTAGCTGGGAATACTTTTGGTCTGTACCTTGAATATGATGAATTAGCCAATCTTGCAAAAAATTGCATATATCAATGCTCATAAAAAGCTTGCCTGCAGCATAGTCCTTGCATGTTTTGCTAATTTTTTCTACAAAGGCTTTATGTTGCTCTTTATGTTCTGGAAGCTCTTTATATCCTGCTTTTTCCAACAAACCTTCTTCATAAGAAAAATGATATTTGGTATAATCAACCAATTTTCCTAATATTTCGCCTAATTTATCGTTGCTTTTTCCAGCTTTCATAGAGGAATAAAGCTCATTTATGATTGCGACAAGTTGTTTGTGTTGCTTATCTATAGAATCTATTTTAACACTATATTTATCTTGCCATACTACAAAGTCCATAGCGCACCTCCTGCCTGGCAAATATACAACTAAAAAAAGGAAAATGCAATATTTCTATTTTTTTACAGTATCTATCTAAAAATATTTAAGTTGGGGTTAAAATATATCTTGTTTTCTTCCCCAAAACTGATCAGATCACGACCCCGAATCTTATCAGTTTCAACCCTCGAGCCTGTACAGTTTCATATCTCAAAACTGATCTGTTTCAACCCTCGAGACTGATCAGATTGCGACCCCTAAACTGATCAGTTTAGGGGGTGTGCAT
>CAUTVN010000020.1:0-16119 GCA_963541705.1 uncultured Treponema sp. | reverse complement strand
GCATTTTTATTAAATTGATTGTTGTAAACTGCATTATTATGGGGCGTGTTGAAGCTTTTGCTTCTAAAGAAAGTGTCTTTCATTCTTTTTTGGACGCTTTAGGCATGGGGATTGGTTATACATGGGTGCTTGTTGGCATTTCTTTTGTTAGGGAGATTTTGGGCTCTGGCACTGTTGCGGGTTTTCAACTTTTGGACGAAGCCTATAGCATTCGTTTTTTTGCAAATCCACCCGGTGGCTTTTTGGTGTTTGGTTTTTTTATTGCCTTCAATTCTATTTTGAAAGGATTTAAGATGAGGAAAAATTCAAAATGAACAAGTATCTTACAATCTTTTTGACTGCTATGTTTGTAAAAAACGTAGTTTTAATGCGATTTTTAGCTCTTTGTCCTTTTATTGGAATGTCGCAAGATGTAAAAAAATCTTTAGGTATGGGCTATGCTGTTTTGTTTGTGACCCTGTTGGCAACAGCCGTAACATATCCTGTATATAACTATGTGCTCTCTCCATTGCACTTGGAGTTTTTGCAAACATTAATTTTTATTTTGGTTATTGCATCTTTGGTTCAATTAGTTGAGTTCTATCTAAAGAAAGCAGCGCCTGCTTTATACGCTTCTATGGGAGTGTATCTGGCTCTAATAACAACTAATTGTGCTATTTTGGCTGTTACTCTGGACGTGATTGTAGAGGGATATTCGTTTTTGGAGGCGCTGACATATGCTGCAGGAACCGCTTTGGGTTTTGTAATTTCTTTGGTGCTTCTTGCAGGACTTAGGAGTAGGGTGGATGTAGCGCCTGTGCCTAAAAGACTAAAAGGTGCACCCATTTTGTTCATTTCAGCAGCTCTTCTTTCTATGGCATTCTCTGGCTTTGCAAGCTTGGTAGTGTAGAGTGATATTGAGTGGTTATTGTAATGCAATGACCACTTGTTGTTCTAAGAGAAGGGGAAACAAGAAAGATTATGTGCTTTAGAGTAGCGTGGCGTGGTTGATTTGCAGGAGTGAGTTTCTGTATAATATTTTATCAATAATAGCGTTGACCCTTTTAATTTTATTGTGTTATATTAAACTCACTCAAGGTGAGCCGATTCTTTATGAGCAAGATCACACGCTATGAGCTTTTAGAGCTGGAAGCAAGACATAAAACAAGAAATCAAATTATCCTAGATTATTGTATCTCCATTTTCCCTGTTATAGCAGGTATTATGACCCTAATGGAATATTATTTTGTGCCAGATGTTAGGGAAAATGAGAGTCCAAATGTATATGGCGTTTTTATAAGCTTGAATATCTTCGTTTTTTTCATTTTTTTAACTGCGTCTTTTTTTAAGAAACCTTTGTTTTTGAAAATTAGAGAAAAAGCGCCACTTTATACAATGACTTTTTTTCTTTTTGTTCTATATGACGTTCTTACACTAAAAACAAATAGTTTGATACTGCCATATTTTCCAAGTGTAAACAGAGTGCTAAGTGTAGCGATAGAAGACTGGGCATATCTGTTAGATTGTGTGAAAAACTCACTGATTTTGCTTTTTACAGGTTATTTTGTTGGGGCTTTGGTTGGTATTGTTACTGGCATATTTTGTGGATATAGCAAAAGGGTAAATTATTGGATATCTCCGTTTATGAAACTTTTAGGTCCAATCCCTTCGACTACATGGATCCCCCTTATTATGGTGTTGGTCTCAAGTTTATTTAAGGGAGCTGTGTTTATAATAGCACTTGGGGTTTGGTTTTCGGTTACTCTTGCAACAATGACAGGGATTCAGAATATAGACAAAGATTTTTTTGCGGCTGCAAAAACGCTTGGTGCTGGTGGGTACCAATTGGTATTGCATATTGCACTTCCTGCAGCACTGCCAAATATATTTCAAGGACTTACCCAAGGGATGAGCTCTGCTTGTACTGCTTTGTTGGTTGCGGAAATGCTAGGCGTGGAATCTGGCTTGGGTTGGTACATTACATGGCAGAAGTCTTGGGCACAATTTGCAAAAATGTATGCAGCAATAGTGCTTATTTGTATCACGTTTATTTTAGTCTACCAATTATTAAACAGCATAAAAAAGCGTGTTCTAAAATGGCAAGAGGAATGAGACTTATGAACTTGCTAGAATTAAGGTCAGTTTCTAAAAGTTTTCCGCGTCTTGATATTGACGAGATTACCGTGGCAATTTCAGACATCAGTCTTAAAGTGCAAGATGGGGAATTTGTTTCTCTTGTAGGGCAAAGTGGTTGTGGAAAGTCTACAATACTGCGACTTATTGCAGGGCTTTTGCAGCCAACTAGTGGCGAGCTTTTGTTAAATGGACAACGAATAGAAAAACCATCGCCGGAGAGAGGAATGGTCTTTCAGATGCCAACGTTGTTTCCTTGGCTTACAGTTGAACAAAACGTGGCTTTCAGCTTAAAAATGTTAAAAAAACATAATGACAAAAAAGGGCAACTTGAAAAACTTATAAAAACAGTTGGTTTGAGCGACTTTGCAGGCTCATATCCTCATCAGCTATCAGGTGGTATGGCGCAAAGGGTTGCATTAATTCGTACAATGATTAATGAGCCAGAAGTGTTTTTGTTGGATGAGCCTTTAGGTGCTTTAGACGCATTTACTCGGATGAATATGCAAGATGAACTTATTTCGATGTGGCAAGAGGGAAAGAATATAGTTTTGTTGGTGACCCACGATGTAGATGAAGCAATTTATTTGAGTACAAGAGTGGTGGTTATGGCGCCAAGACCGGGTCGCATACAAGCAGACTTAGCAATTGAGCTTGACTACCCGCGAAATAGAACAAGTGATGAGTTTGTAAGGTATAGAAATAAGATTATGGATATGCTCAATTTTGGTGGTTCTATGTGATGCTTGTTTAAGAGGTATGGAATATATCAGTATATTAACTCAACTTCAAGGAGGATAGTATATGAAACAGATTTTATTAAAAGCTATATTTTTAGTTTTAGTGCCTATTTGCATATTTGTTGGATGCCAGAAAGAAGAAGAGTCTAAGGCAGATGATTCTAGGAGTGTGTCTTCTGCAAAGGTGGATGATGCCTCTTTAAGTGAAGATGATTTGTGGAAGAAAGAGCCTATGTATGGCAAGGAGATTTTGATTGGCTATAACGGAGGGTTGTGTACTAGTGCGCCGTCTCTTGCGCAAGTTAGGGGATTTTTTGACAAATATGGAGTAAATGTTAAAGTACTCCGAGTGCAGTCAATAATTGATTCTATGGGAACTGGAAAGATTCATCTTATGACCGACCATATTGCAACCCTTTTGGTTCCAGCAGTAAATGGAATAGACATGGTCTTTACAACAGGAGCTCATACAGGGTGTAAGTCTTTGTATGTATTGAATAATGGTGAAATTAATTCAACAAAAGACTTGATTGGGAAAATAGTTGCAGTGCCCGAGGGAATAGGAAACTCAGACCATAACATTGGTTTACGTTTTTTCAATCACGATGGAATATCCCCAAAAGAAGTGAAGTTTAGACAAGTTGAACTTACAGCATCTATTTTGGCAATGGAGAGTGGACAGATTCAGGCTGCGGTAATGCCAGATCAGTTTGCAGAGACATTTATGCAAGAGGGAAAAATTAAAATAATTAGGAGCCTCACTTTCGATGAAGATTTTCAGAATGAGCCTTGTTGCGTTCATGCGTTTAATAAAACATTTGTTAAGAATAATCCAATAACAGCAAAAAAGATGACACAGGCAATAAAAGAATGTTCTGGATGGATTCAAGAAAACATTGAAGAGGCGGCTCAAACTTTATTTGATAACAACTGGGCGTCTGGAAATTTTGAACAAGCTGTGAGGATGATGAAGACATATAACTGGACAATTGGCGACGACTACACTGAGGAAGCATTGAGAAACATAATCAACGACTATAAAACATTTGGGCTGATTGCAGAAAATAAGAACACAGAAGAGCTTTTGCACAGTGTTTGGAATCCTCTTTTAAAGAAATAGGTCATGAGGACTTTGTCGCTAAAAAACGTTGCACTTTTAAACATCAAGAATAGGAGAATTTTTTCTTTTATTCTTATTGTTTTTGTTGGTGTTCTCTCTTGTGCAGTGTTTATAAGTACTTATCTAATTTTTAGTCTAAAAAATGGCATTTCTTCTTTGAAGGATCGACTGGGCGCTGATGTTATTGTTCTTCCTAAAGGAGTGGAAAAAAAGTTGGAAGGGGCGCTACTTTCTGGCACTCCCGAAAGCTTTTATATGGACAAAAGTTTGATGGAAAAAATCCCTAAAGAAAACATAGAGGCGATGAGTGTTCAGCTTTATATAGCGACTCTAACATTGGGTTGTTGTTCGTTTCCACTCCAGGCTATTGGTATAGATGAGGCGACTGACTTTGTTGTGCGCCCCTGGATGATGCGTGAAGTTGAGCTACCGCTAAAAAAATCAGAGATTGTAGTAGGCTATAATATCATGGCAAGGGAAGGGGATTCGCTTAAGTTCTTTGGGCATGAATATACAGTAAAGGCAAAGCTTGCCCTGACAGGAATGGGTTTTGATAATTCTGTATTTTTGAGCATTAAAGATGCAAGAGAGATGGCAGCTCGTGCAAGGGCGCTAACTCTTATTCCTTCTTGCGAAGATGAGAATTTAATTTCGAGCATTCTCATAAAATTAAAGGGAGAAAGACCCAGAGATTTTTCAATAAAATTAAACAAGATATTAAAAGATGATGGGGCGACATCTTTTATTGCTACTAATATGCTCTCCGACATATCCTCTAAATTGAAAGGTCTTTTTTCATACATATACGTGTTGCTGGGTGTTTTTTGCGTTTTGGGCATTTCACTTATCACGCTTACCATTTTTCTAAACGTCGCTCAAAGACGGAGTGAATATGCATGTTTAAGAGGAATTGGGGCTACAAAGTCATATCTTTTTAAGCTTGCAATTTTAGAGATGGATATTCTTTCCTTTTTAGGTGCTACAGCAGGCTCGGTATTGGCACTGATTATCAGTTTGCTTTTTAATTCAGCATTAAAACTTAACCTTAATCTGCCTTTTTTATCTCCTTCTTTTGTTAGTTTGACTATTTTGTTCGTTGCTAATATATTTTTTTCTGTATTAGTTGTTAGCATAAGTTCTTTCTTTGTTGTGTTAATGATTACAAAAGATGAGATTGCCATTGCAAAAAAATGAGAGTTGGTTTTATTATAACCGTGATAAAATTTATATTTATTATTTTCTAGAACTTAAAACTATTTTTGTTGTATAATCCTTAGTGTCTTATGAGAAAAATATCGTTTCTTTTTAGTTTATTTTTGCTAGTGTCTTGTAGTGAATTTCAATCTTTTTTTGAAGGTGAGTTTCCAATAATGGACTCTGATGCAGTGAAGGCTGAAGAAGATGCTCTTTCTAAAGAGACTTTTGGCGATTTTTCCACCTATATGGAAGAAGTTGAGCTGGAAGATGCAAAAAGATATGAGGAATTGAACGACTTAAGGTGGTATACAAGCAGGGCAATTAGTGCAGGCTCTATGCATGCAAAAAAAGGCGGAGTGTTTTATACATATCTTCACGATTTTCCAAATACTTTTTGTTATACAACTTTGCGAGCAGATGTGGCTAGCAAAAAACTTTTTCAAAATCATATTCCTCTACTGGTTCGCTCTATATATGACAGAGCTTTTTTGCCCGGTGTTGCATCGCACTGGGCATTCGGCAGTGATGGAAAAACTGTATATTATAAATTAAATATTGCTGCAAAATGGTCGGATGGTGCTAAATGCACAGCGGATGATTTTCTTTTTGCAATAGAGTTTATGCGTTCAAAAGAAATTCTTAAATTGAGCGAAGATTTGTATTCTCATCTTTCAATAAAGAAAATTTCACAAGAATATATTATGGTTCGTTTTGAAGGTGATTTGCCAAAATCAAAAGAACTTTTGTTGGACGCTACAAATATAGTTCCTAGAGCAAAACATTTTTATAACGGTATCATTCCTTCTAATTGGACTATTGAATATAACAGAAAGGCAGAACCCACTACTGGTGCATATTACCTTGAAAACTGGAATTTCAATTATGGGCTGACCTTTAAAAAAGTTGTGAATTGGTGGGCAGAAGAATATTCTCATTTTCAAAATATGTTCAATTTTGATGCTGTAGAACTACGTATTTTGCCCGGCACACAATTTTCAGTCAGAAAATATTTTAGAGCTCAGCAATTGGATGCATTGCCTATTTTTACTACAGATGAATATTTTTCTGCCCTAGAAGATGGAAGATTTAGGCGTGGAATGGCTGACATGTGGAAAATAAAAACCAATTCTCTTCAAGGTTTAAGTGGCATCGTTTTTAACACAAAGGCGCCTCCTTTTAATAACTTAGATTTTAGAATGGCAATGGAATATGCAATTGACATAGATGGACTTATAGAAAATGTGCTTGGAGGGGATGCAAAAAGGTGCAATACAATGGGAGAAAATCAAGGTTGTGACGGAATCTTGTTCAATAATACCGAAATTAGAGCAAATCCTTACGATAAGGAAAAGGCTATCTCTTTATTGCAAAGAGCGGGTTTTGATGTTTTGGATAAAAATGGAATTAGATGGAACAAAGAAGGTGAAAAAGCAAGTTTTATGATTCTATATCAAGACAAAGAGCTAAAAGATGTTTTTGGTTATCTATACGCAAAAGCACTTGAGTGTGGCATAGAGCTTGATTTTCGGTTTTTTTCTGGAGGTATTTTAGAAAAAATTAAAGAGGGAAAGTTTCAAGCATGGTGGACTAGTTTTCTCTCTTCAGATATACCAAATAATTATTATTTGTTACATTCTAGTCCTTCCTCAACTTAACCATATTTTTTTAATATTTTCTTTTTTTCTAACACAGAGTTAGACTCTATTTTGGAAGAATATGAAAAAGAGAATGAAAATATTTTGAAAAAGGCGGAACTTAATAAAAAGGTGGAGGCAATGGCAAAAGAAAATGTGCTTTTTATTCCCACATATTATTCAAATATAAAAAGGGTTCTTTGTTGGAAATATATTCGTCTTCCGCGTTGGAATGTCCCCCTATATATGGATGATTTGTGCCAGTATTTTGCGCCTTTTGCTTGGTTTGATGCCAAAATTAAAGAAGATGTAGAAAAAGCATTCGAGATTGATCAAGGATTTGAAAAAAGAGAATGGAAATAATATCAAAGACAAATATTTTCCTACAATTTCTTAAACGATATTTTGTTCCTTACTTAAATTTGGTGATAAAAAAGCCGATTATCTGAGATGATTTATTTGTTTTGTTTGAAAAATATGAATAAAACAAATAAATGTGCTATAATAATGGCTTGTATGTTGCATAGGGAGAGGAGTTAGGGGTGCAAAAAGCTTTAAGTTAAGGTGAAGAAATAATAATGAGAGAACTGCAATATTATAAAAAAGCAAAAAAAGCTGATACGCATAATCACTTAAACTTGAGTATGTCGTACTATCGCTATAAAAAATGGGCAGGCTTTGTCATTCCGCATTTTCCTAGAAAATTGCACGGTCTTGATGAGATGCACGAAGTCATTTCTGAATATACCCGCCCTAGATGTAGAACAGGTGAGGACGTTATTGCTCTTATAGATATGTCAATTAAGAGTGCAATATCAGACAATGTAGTCCTTTTAGAAGGCTCTGTTGATATTAATTTTATTCGGCATTTTAATGAAGATTTGGATGCAATGTTGTTAGGAATTGATGGATTGGTTAAAAAATATAAAGAGAAAATCACTGTAGTTCCAGAACTGGGCATTCCAAAAACTTTGGATAGAGATTTTTTAAAGAAATGGGTAGAACCTCTTATATCTAGTGGTCTTTTTAAGAATATAGACTTATATGGACCCGAAGTTTCTGAAGGTATAGAAGACTTTGTATATATTTTTGAGCTTGCAGGAAGACATGGACTGAAAAAGAAAGCACACGTAGGGGAGTTTTCTGATGCAACATCGGTTAGAAAATTTGTTGAATGTTTTTCTTTGGATGAAGTGCAACACGGAATAGGCGCTGCAAAAGACGATAAGGTCTTGCAATTTTTGAGTGACAAAAAAATTAGATGCAATGTGTGTCCGGCGAGCAACGTGGGGTTGGGAGCTGTAAAAAGCTTAAAGGAGCATCCAATAGGCAGGATGATGCGAGCCGGCGTTCCCGTTTCGTTGGGGACTGACGACTTAATGTTTTTTGGGAAAACAAATAGTATGCAGTTGTATGAGTTAGTAAAGGCAGATGTACTTACGGAAGTGGAAGCTGATAAATTACTTTCTGTTAGGTAAAAGAGTGAAGTATATTTAAAAGAGCATTAGAATAAGTTTTAAAAATATCTTCCCATACTCATACTAAATATGCTAAGCTTGTAGCTGTGGTTTTTAATGGGGTTAGATGGAGTGGGGCTATAAGGAGAGAAGAGAGGTGTCTCGTACACGTGGATATAAAAAAGTAGAAAATGCAATAGTACGCTCTGTGTTAGCCTTTTTTAGAGGAGCGTTTTTCCTTTTTAAAAGTGTATTCCTTTTTGTTTTTAGATTGGGTGGTAGAAGGCTTACTGTAATGGTAGTGCCTCATTCTCAGAAAAGCACTTTCAATTTTCAGACTACTATTTTTTCCCTTGTATTTACTTTCTTAATCATAACTGCGCTTGTTTCTTCGTTTATATATTTTTCTATTTCTACTATAGCTCAAGCAAAAAAATTACAGATACTAAAAGAAGAGACCTTAAAGACACAGGCTAATTTAGATGGCTTAAAAAATGAAACAGACCATTTAATCAAGAATGCAAAGGATTTTCAAAATACTCTTTCTACTACGTTGACCTCTTTGGGATTTAAGTCAGTGATACAGAATGATGAAGGTCAGGAAGGGGCTGGTGATTTAAAACAGATTTTTAACTTTCATGAAAGTGGGAATGCATATACAAAAGAAGTGGGACAATTGCGTCTTTTTTCTGATTATCTTCAAGCAGCGATTAAACCAGTTGAAGAGATGGGCAAAATGTTAGACTTACAGGCTACATTTTTTTCAGATATCCCTAGTCTAAACCCTATACGTACTACTTCGGTAATCCCTCATGTTTCTATGACATTTGGACAAAATAGGCATCCTATTACAGGACAGTGGTATGTGCATACGGGGATTGATCTTTCTACTTATAGGCAGGGGGACCCGATCATTGCGACTGCAAATGGGCAGGTAGTGGCTGTTGAGTATGATTTAGGATGGGGAAATTACATAATCGTAAGACATAAACATGGATTTTATACAAGATATGCACACTTGCAATCACATAGAGTTTCTAGAGGCGACTATGTGCATCAAGGCGATGTTATAGGATATTTGGGTAATACCGGCATTTCTACTGGTGCTCATATTCACTATGAAGTTCATATAGGCTCTGATGTTGTAGATCCTGCCAAATATTTGAGTCTAAAACACAACAAGAAAAACAAATGAAAAAGTTTTTTGACGATGTCTCTATAAAAACAATTGTCGGTGAAGGTACACGCGTAGATGGTAATATAAAAGTTTCGGGCGTGTTGCGAATTGATGGAGATGTTGACGGTAGTGTTAGTTCGAATGCATGCCTTATGATTGGGGAAGGGGCAAGAATTAATGGCGACGTGGTAGCCGACTCTATTTTTTCTCGGGGACTGATTAGAGGGAATGTCATAGCTAAAAACGGAGTACATCTTTTTTCTTCTGCTGTTGTGATAGGGGACGTGTTTACAAAGAAAGTGAATATACAAAAAGGAGTTTTTTTTGAAGGAAGATGTTTCGCCTTAAACGATTCGGCTCGCTTTGAAAAAGTCATCTCAGCATATACTTCTCAAAATAGAATAGAAATAGAAGCTTCTTTTTCTGACGGGAGAAATGCCTGTGAACAATGTTAGCATTCTGGATATGTCTGTTGCTTCCAACAATGCTTCTGTTGTTTCAGGGAGCATATTAAAATCGAATAAAGATTATCTTGAATCTTTAGAAGAAAAATCTACAAAAGAAAAACCTTTTAGAGATATTTTGAAAGGAAAATTTGCTACCACGTTTCCGATTTCTGTTGAACATACGCAAAGGCGGGAATTGAGCGAAGAAGAGTATTTGGCAGAATTGCAAGATGCGGTGTATGAAACAGGAGATGCCTTATCGGATACTATCTCGACAGAAAACATTGTAGCATATAAAAAAGCTGTAAAGACGTTTGTAGAATATATAGTTTCTAGAGCATATGAAGTAGAAAATATTGTCACCGGTGGCTTGAATCCAGCAAGAAAAAAAGCTTGGACTATAGTTAGGGTGATAAATAAACGATTGGATAGTCTTATTTATGATCTTATGTATAATCAATTAAAAAAGATAGAAGTATTAAAACGTATTGATGAAATCAAAGGTTTGATTGTGGATTTGAAAGGATAGATGGGAGAAGGTAGCCTTGAATCAAGAAACCGATAGTGAAGTGGATGAATCCATTCTTGAATTTTCCTTGGATAGTTGCGAAATTTCTGTCTCTCAATGCGAGGAGGGGGGTATATCTTCCCAAGAAGACGATTCCTTTTCCACTGCTAGTATGAAGGAAGATGAGCGAGATGTTTATTTATTGAATTTAGAATATTCTAATGAGCGATTTTATGCTTTTGCTCCAGATGGTCTATTACTTAAAAAGGGAGATTTTGTTGTTGTACCTACTAAATATGGCGTTGATATTGCAAAAGTATGTAGTGGTGAAATGCAACCTACTAAATTTTCTCCTTCTGATAAAGTTACTATATTAAGATTGGCAGAAGAAGATGATTTCAATAAATATGCTGAAGCTAAACATTTGGAATCTGAAGCGGGAAAAGTATTCAAAGAAAAAGTTACAAAACATAATCTCAGTATGAAATTTATTGCTTGCCATTATTTAATACTGGAAGCTAAAATGCTGTTCTTTTTTAGTTCGGATTCACGTGTGGACTTTCGATTACTTGTTCGAGATTTGGTTTCTATTTTTAAGATGCGTGTGGAGTTGAGACAAATCGGGGTTAGAGACGAGACTCGTTTTATAGGCGGTATGGCACCTTGTGGCAGAAGTTTTTGTTGCAATTCTATAACTGATAAGATGGAACCTGTTTCTATAAAGATGGCAAAAGATGAAGGCTTGTCGCTAAATTCAAACAGGATATCTGGTCATTGTGGTAGGCTTTTGTGTTGCCTTGCGTATGAACATAAGCATTATGTCGAACTGAACAAAATGTTGCCAGGTCAGGGTTGTAGAGTCTTATACGATGAAGATATATTTAAAGTAAGAGAGATTAATAAAACTACTATGATGGTGTCTTTGATCAACGATGCTGATGTAGTTGTGAATGTGCCAGTATCAAGGCTGAAGAAGATGGGATCCACATGGAAAGTAATATGAGAAAGGCCATATAATTTCTTTAGCACGACTTTTTGCTATTCTGTTTCTAAAAAAACTCTTTATTCACCTAAAAAATATTTGAATTATCTCATTTTGCCATTAATTTGGGGCAAATCGTTGCAAGGGCGAACATATATATATATTAGTGTTTGTTTAAGTTTAATTTTTTCACTTTTGCTAGGAGGCGTGTAATAATGAAATCTATCCGATTCTATTTTTGTTTTTTGGCTATATTTATTTTCTTGTCTTGCAGGCAGGCTAATGATACGACTGGTGTGGCAAAAAGAGATCTTGAAACTCAAAAAAAATCAGTAGTCAATCAAAATGCTAATTCGACTGTGATTGAAAATTACTCACCAAAAAATGATCCAAATGAACTTAAAAAATTGGAAACACCAGAAAAATATAGAGAAATGCAAGATGTTTTCCCACCTCCAGAAGGCATTGTAGGGCATAACAGTGAAGATTGTATGAGACATAAAAATACCTCTGGTGAAACAAACACTTTTAAAGGAGTTTTTATAGCAGGCAGACGAGTCCAACTATCTCCATATAAAATTGCAAAATATGAATTAACATATCAACTCTGGGAAGAAGTGCGCATTTGGGCAATTTCGCACGGCTATAAATTTTGCAATGATGGAAAGGCAAAGTTTAGAGAAACAGATGAAGATAGCCCATATCTTCCAGTAACCCATATTTATTGGAGAGATGCAATAGTGTGGTGCAATGCTTATACCCAATTTTGCAATGGGGACGAGAGCGAATGTGTGTATAGAATGAGTAAAAATGATAGTATGGTGGTAAAGGATGCCAAGTGTGAACAAGCTTTGAGTCCATATTATGACCAAAGCAAAAAAGGCTATAGACTTCCAACTGAAGCAGAATGGGAATTTGCCGCTCGCTATCAAGGAGAGAATGAAGAGAATGCAGAAAAATATGGCAGTGTCAACTTAACCAAATTGGATAGTTTTAGTGGTGCCACTTTGCCTATGGGTTTCCCTGCCCTTAAGTCGTCAAGGTTGCCAGAAAATATGCGACATATAAATAAGAAAATTAAAAAAGAAGCGTGGCAAAAATTGAAGGAAGAGTGTGGGCGTGTAGGTCATGTTGGGATGTGGTATGATGTTGATGGGAAAACGAAGTATGAGTTTGGGCAAGATTATCTTGGCTGCTATCCTGTGGGAACAAAGGCGAGCAACGCGTTAGGGCTCTATGATATGTCTTCAAATGTGTCTGAATTTTGCTTTGACTGTTATAGTGAAATAAAACCTGGTGAAGTTACAGACCCCATAGGCGCTTCAGAGAAAATAACAGCTCCGAGAAGCGAAAATATTACAATTAGAGGTGGCGATTGCAATCATCCCGAAAGAGCATGTGTTGGAGCTAGGGATTATATTAACAACGAAGAGGATGTAAATTCCCGTCCAATTGGAATAAGATTGGCTATGAAGCTCTAATGGATAAAACATGCAAACATTATAAGTGTTCAATATACACTTATAATGTTTTTTATAGGAGCTTATATGGATGCAATCTTTGCAAAAGAGTCTGATTTTAGGCTTGCGCCCCCTATGAGCCCCCCGTTGATATTTGGCATTGAAAGAAGGCTTTCAGCGTTATCTTCTTTCATAGAGCCCCCATACTGAATACACACCTCATCTCCTGCTTTTTTGTCGTATATTTCGGAAATGCAAGTGCGAAGATAGGCGTGCATATCGTCTGCGTCTTTTGGGCTTGCGCTCTTTCCAGTTCCTATTGCCCAAACAGGCTCGTATGCTATAGTTATCTTTGCCAAATCACTTTGAGATACGCCCGCCAAACCTTTTGTAATTTGCTCTTTGCAAACAGCCTCTGCCGTCCCCGCCTCTCTCGCGCTAAGTTTTTCTCCGACACATAAAACAACTTCCAGCCCATGCTTTAATGCTAGGTGTACTTTTTTGTTTATCATTTCGTTAGTTTCAAAAAAGATGTGTCGTCTCTCAGAATGTCCTAAAATCACTACTTGCACGCCAACATCCAAAAGTTGCAAGGGAGAGACATCACCTGTATAAGCTCCTTTTTCATCTAAGCTCATATTTTGCGCACCCAAAAGAATGGGAGAGCCCTTTATGACCTTTCCGACATCTTCTAAAAGAGTGAAAGAGGGAGCTAGCATATATTTGTTTTGCTTATTTGAAATTTTCGCTAAAATCTCCCCTGCCAAAAGGGTAGCCTCGCTCCTATTTAAATTCATTTTCCAGTTTCCTGCAATATAATTACCTTTCATATTTCCTACCTATTTTTCTTAAGCAATTATGAATTACTGACACACGGCAACTCGGACTTTGATTGTTCAAGTTGCCTAACGTTAAACATAGTCTTCGCTATTTTTATATGGTATTGCACTCAGGTGCAACCAAATCTACGATTTTGTTTATATTTTCATCCACACTAATTAGCTTGGTAACTTTCATAATGTCGTCATAAAGGAGTCTATCTTCTGTCAAGAATGAAACTTCAGAGCGAATTAGTTGCATTGCTTTAGACGTGCCGCGTCCCATCTTTTCGATTTTTCGCAAATCGCAAGCTTGGGCTGCGACAAGCCATTCAATTGCCAAGACGTGGCGAACATTTTTGATAATTTCGACCAATTTTCTAGCTGCTGTAGTGCCCATGCTTACGTGGTCTTCTTTGTTTCCAGAAGATGTTATAGAATCGACACTGGCTGGGTGAGCGAGTACTTTGTTTTCTGAAACAAGGCAGGCTGCAGTATATTGAGGAATCATAAAACCCGAATTGACTCCGCCTTTTTCAACAAGAAAAGCGGGCAGTCCGCCCGATAGTTGCGGGTTGACCATGCGCTCAGTCCTTCGCTCAGAAATATTTGCAAGCTCAGAAACTGCGATAGCCAAAAAGTCCATAACAATTGCAATAGGTTGCCCGTGAAAATTACCACCGGAGATAACATCGTTGTTATCCGGGAAGACCAGAGGATTGTCTGTTACTGCATTTAGCTCTTTTTCTAAAACAGAAGCTACGTACTCAATAGCGTCTTTAGATGCTCCATGAACTTGCGGAACGCAACGAAGAGTATACGGGTCTTGCACATCGCCTTCGCGAGTGTCGCAAGAAGACGAACCTTCTAGCATCTTCAAAATAAAAGATGCAACATCAATTTGTCCTTTGTGGTGTCTACAAGTATGAACTCGCTCGTCAAGCGCTGCTCTAATTCCCCTAAAGGCCTCAAAAACTAGCGATGCTCCTATGTTTGCAGTTTTTAAAAGTTGCATAGCGTCGTGGCAGGCAAGAGCACCGATTGCGGTCATTACCGTAGTGCCATTAATCATTGCAAGGCCGTCTTTTCCAGTCATAACTATAGGCTTAAGCCCTGCTCTTTTTAGTGCTTCGGCACCGCTCAATAGTTCTCCTTTATAATATGCGCGTCCTTCTCCCAAAAGAACAAGTGCTATATGAGCCAAATTTGCAAGGTCGCCTGAGGAGCCGAGAGAGCCTTTGCTTGGAACATAGGGAATGACGCCGGCATTGACCATATCGCATAACAGATTGGGGATTTCAGGGCTTACTCCTGAAAAACCTACAGCGTGGGTGTTAACTCTCAAAATCATTATGGCGCGCACAACGTCTTCGGGGAAAGGCTCGCCCACTCCGCAAGAGTGGCTGATGATGAGATTGCGTTGCAATGTTGAATTTTCTTCTTTAGAGATGAATACTTTAGATAGCTCTCCAAAGCCTGTGGAAATTCCGTAAGTAGGACGCCCGCTTTCTACAATTTCGTCTACAATCTTTTTACTTTTTTTAATCCTTTCTTGGGCATCTTTTGCAATTTCTACCTTCAGCGGCTTTCGGCTGGCTATTGCAAGGTCTTCAATGGTCAAATTTTTCCCTGTTAGAACCAATGGCATTTCGTCTAAAACATCTTTCATAAAACTATCTCCTTAAATAAAAATGATAATGGATTGCGCGGACATTGTAATACTTAAATACTCTAGCTTTCAATAGGCAACCAGGCTAAAGAGACAGGCTACTTTTCGTTGCGACGTTTGGGGGCGAAAGAGATCGTTTTCGATGTCCTAAAGCGATCGCTTTTGATGCTCAAATGCGATCGGTTTTGCCTTCCTAATGTGATTGCTTTTGATATTCAAATGCGATCGCTTTATGCGCTAAAAACAGTGCTGTTTTGACCCTGTCCCCTAGCTAGAGGAACAACATTCCACTAGCTAGAGGATGGCTTTACGTTAGCTAGTGTGCAAGACTTACATTACATAATGTGCGTGCTTTTTGATATATGAGATTTGATGGAGTGCTTAATCTACGAAGAAATGACAAGCGTTTCATACTTTTCTACCAGAGCTACTATCGTCTCACCAGAAGACGATGCTAGCCTAAACGTAACATAACAACATTTATTTTAGCAAGTAGTGGAAAAAGAAACCAGCCCCCTTTTTCGGAAATGGGGATGTAAATTAGATTTATATGGAAGATTTTGGCTACAGAGCTGAAGGTGATGTTAGTAGTACAATATTCAATGCTTCTACAGGCTTGAAACTTTTCATAATAATAAAAACATATAGTAATATTAGACTTGAATTTTTTTGTGTTTTATATAAACTAGAAGTGCGGTTATTCTTGGTCGTTTTTTAGTGGCGTGCTATGAGAGATTTTTCGGTATTAAAGTATACTCAGTGTAAATTCAAACTTACTTACTTACTTACTTACTTACTT
>CAUTVN010000019.1:0-16319 GCA_963541705.1 uncultured Treponema sp. | reverse complement strand
TATTTTGGGCAAGAGGAAGTGTACAAGATTTTATATGCTGGATCTTTGCAAAAATGAAGTCAGAATCTTTTATTTTTCTCAATTCTATAAGTTTTGTATCCGCCTTATGTGTTGACTTTTGCAAAAAATAATCATAGAATAACATCCATACTTAGGACGTTAGGAGCTTTTATGGACACTACTTCGAAAGATTTTAGGAGTGCGGTAACAAAAGAGACAGTGAATTTGCACTTGCAAGGTACCAATAAAGAAGAGATTATTAGTGAAATGCTTGACATATTAGTTAAGGCTGGTAAGATTGTTGACAAGCAAGTGGCTCTAGCGTGTGTCTTGGATAGAGAAAAGAAAATGTCTACAGGAATTAAGCACGGTATTGCTTTGCCTCATGGCAAGACAGATTGCGTCAAAGACCTTGTTGCTTGTATAGGAATATCTGACAAACCTGTCGATTTTGCGTCTTTAGACAAAATGCCCACGAGAATTTTTATTATGACTCTTTCTCCAGTAAATAAGGCGGGTCCACATCTTCAGTTTCTTTCCCAAATAAGTTCTCTTTTAAAGAGTGAAATTATGCGAGAGAAGTTCTTAAATGCGAAAACATGCGAAGAATTAATTGAGATTTTGATGTCTGACGATGAATAGGTTATGAAAAAAGAAAAAGAAACTGCAAAAAATGAAAAAAGGCAGTTGAGTTTGTGGCAGCGTCTTTTAGGACTTATTTTTTCTACAAACACAACTCCTGAGTTAGCAAAAAAGAAAAAGTTGAAAGAGATTGCCAAGGCTATTAATAAAACACGTTATGGCAAATGGTATAAGGCATCTTCTTCGGAGATAAAACCGCCGATGCCGGAGTTTTTCTATAATGTGTATAAAGTGATAGGGCAAAGTAAGGCTGTTTTGATGAACGCTAATGCCTCTAAAGTCTTAAAAGCTGTTACTGTTGAGTGTTTTTTGACTGAAGAGCAACTTAATTTGGTGCAAAATCTTTCTGATGCTAAAATTGAGGAGCGTTCTGCTGGAGCCGACGTAGACTCGATAGTTTCTCAAGTTAAAAAAGAGTTGAACACCTTTGCTTCGGGCTTTACTAGTGGAGAGGTACTAAAAGCGGATGTTATTTACGAGCATATGGACGCTTTTATTAACTTTGTTTTGTTTGACTACTACTTTTTCTTAAAGAAATTTGATACGGCGATTGTCGAAAACAATTTCAATTATGACGCAAATTTTCAAGCTATTAGAGGCGAGTATGTTTTGGATGCACTAAAAGACTTTGCTACTGTTCTCTATTCTCTTCCTGAAGTTGCGGACTGGAAGGCTGTTTTTGCAGTTTTTGAAAAATATAAATCCTTAAAATTGGTTAACGAAGCTCAGTGGAAAAAGATTTTTGGAACGTTGCAAGATATGAAGCGTTCTCGCTTTTTGGAGCTTTTGATTTGCCACATATCGCAAGACCCGTTTTATAAAATACAAACAGTGCCTTTTACTGAAAAAATTACAGATGAGTATATAAATAATGTTAGAAAAGTTACTAACGGGGCGCTCGACAAGCTGATACAAAAGCAAAAGTCTGGACAAGTTGCAATTCTTGTAAAAAAAGTTTTTGGAGAGGCAATTGGCTCTGGAATGAAAAATTATACAGTTGTTTCTAACGAGGTGTTTAAGAAGAAAGGAATTGATGGTTTTATTCACGCAGAAACAATGAACTACCTAAAGGCTTTTTTAATTGACTACGTAAAAACTGATGTTCGTAGCCTCTCCGACCTATTGCTTGTGCGCGGAAATTGGGGAGCGCAGAGCGTTACGCAAGAATATTCAAATAGCTATCATGCAATTATGCAGCTTGCTACTAAGGTTGTTGAATTTGACGAGCAGTTTAAACCGGGCTCAGATATTTCTGTTAAATTTAGGACGTTGCTTTCTAGGATGGAGCGTGAAAAAGAGGCTGCTAAGCAGCTACAAAAGTTGTTGGATTCTGCAAACGATATGGCATTTAAGATTGTTTCAATGACTGTTAAGCACTTAGTGGTTATTGGCAATAATTTTAAGGACGTGATTGCAGACCACGAAAAGACAAAAAGCGATCTAATTCACAATTGGAAAGAGATTGAAAAATATTCTGAGCGTCCAATTGACGAATGGCTAAAAGAGGCGTATAAAAAAATATATGACTTTATAATGCTGATGAAAGTGTTAGCTAAAACTAAATGATTATAAAAGGTGAATAGATGACTAGTTTCCACACCCATACTTTTTTGTGTAAACATGCAATAGGCGCTCCTTGGGACTATGCAGGAGTTGCATTGAAGGAGGGGTGTACAGGGTTGGGCTTTTCTGACCATTGTCCTTATCCTAAAAACGAGGTATGGAATTATTGCAGGATGGATGTGGGGGATGTTCCTCTATATAAGATGATGGTAAGAAAGGTGCAAGAGGTTGTTGAGTTCCCTGTGTTTTTAGGCTTTGAGTGTGAGTGGCTAGACAAATACAAAAGTTGGTATGAAGACCGTCTAATAGGAGAGGCGGGAGCGCAATATTTGGTCTTTGGCTCTCATTGGTTTCCTCGCGACGGAGAGTTGGTTTGGGCTCCCTATTTGCAAGGACGGGAAGTATTCGACTATATAGATTTCACAATTTCAGGTTTAAAAACTGGATTATATGATTTTTTAGCGCATCCCGACCTTTTTTTGGCACGTTGCACTCATATAGATTCGGATCTCCTAAAAGCATCGGCAGATCTTATAGACGCTTGTATAGGTTTAAACATCCCAATTGAAATTAATGGAGCTGGGACTATGACGGAAAAGATTGTTCGCGATGGGCGCGAAGAGTATGGCTATCCTGCGATTGCTTTTTGGGAAATTGCTCGAGATAAAAATGCTACCATAATTTGCAATTCCGATGCTCATAATCCCCAAGATGTGTTACGTGGGGCTCGATCTGCCAGAAGCTTTGCCGAAACGTTGGGCATTGAGGTAGTGGATTTTTTGCCCTTTTTGCAAAAGAAGCTTTCAAAAACGCAACATTAGTTATCTTCTCTTCTTAAAATACTCCCCTGGCTCTTTGCGTAAGGGAGTGTCTCGCTTGCACAACATAAAAAAAAACAATAAAATATCCCCTTCAAAACCCTTTGAAAGGGGTGAGGATGAGCCAAAATGAAAGAAAAATTAGAAGGAATGAAGGCAAATTACGAAGAATTAAAGCACAGAATAGAAGATCCAGACCTAGTAAAAGACCCGAATAAATATAAAGAGGTTATGAGGGAGTATGCATATCTTTCTAAATTGATGGAAGAATATGATAAGTATACCAATATAGAGCGACAAATAGCAGAAACCAAAGCATTGATTCAGGCAGAAGGGGATCCCGACTTGAAAGATATGGCAAGGGAGGAGTTGGCAAGCTTAGAGGACGCATATGAAAAAAGCGCAAGCGCTCTAAAACTCCTACTCATTCCGCCAGACCCGCTGGAAGAAAAAAATATCATTATCGAAATTAGGGGCGGGACTGGTGGCGAGGAGGCGGCTCTTTTTGCTGCAGACTTATACCGCATGTATGTTCACTATGCGGAGATGAAAAATTGGAAGTTTGAAATAATTTCGCTAAACGAGACAGAGCTTGGCGGTTATAAAGAGATAGTTTTTTCAATTTCTGGCAAATATGTATACGGAAGTTTGCGATATGAGTCGGGAGTGCACAGGGTTCAGAGAGTGCCCGAAACAGAAGCTTCTGGACGAATACATACCAGTGCAGTAACTGTGGCGGTGTTGCCAGAGGCAGAAGAGACAGAGATAGATATAAAAGCCGAAGATTTGAGAATTGATGTTATGCGAGCGGGGGGGCCCGGCGGGCAATGTGTTAACACAACCGATTCAGCTGTGAGAATTACGCACTTACCAACAGGTCTTGTTGTGATATGTCAGGATGAAAAAAGCCAAATTAAAAACAAAGCCAAGGCAATGCGTGTTTTGCGTAGCAGGCTTTATGACTTAGAAGAGAGCAAAAAACAGTCTGAGCGTGCAAAAAATAGAAAAAGTCAAGTTGGCTCCGGCGATCGCTCCGAGCGCATTCGCACATACAACTTTCCACAAAATAGAGTAACAGACCACAGAATAAATTTGACTTTGTATAAGTTAGACCATGTAATGCAAGGCGAAATAGACGAAATTGTGGATGCGTTGTGTGTTGCAGCAAGAGAGGCGATGATTAAAGAACATGCTTAAAACTCTCGTTTTCATGTTTTGGCACTTGAATCTTGCCCCCTTCGTTATTTATAAACGTAATGTCGAGCATAAAGCAACTTAGGAGGATGGGGACTGCTCGTCTTTTGGCATCTCCGTTTCTTTCTAAAAATGGTTCATATTCTTTGCAAGAAGCTATTTTAGATGTTGATGTGTTGCTGTCCAACATATTAAAAAAAAACAGAGCTACTCTCGTTGCTCATTCGGATGCCGATGCGTCGTTTGTAGAACAGCGCTTTTATAATATTTTAGAAGAGCGATATCGTGGACGGAACATAGCATATATTTTGGGCGAGAAGGAATTTTTTGCACTTTCTTTTTATGTAGACGATTCGGTTTTAGTTCCAAAGGCAGATACAGAACTCTTGGTAGAAAAAGGAATAGAAGCAATTTTGGAGAGATTTAAAAATAGCAAAGAAGATGAGATATTAAATCTTAATATAATGGATGCATTTTCTGGTTCTGGGTGTGTGGGGATTTCAGTATTTGCTTCAATTTCTAGCTCTATCAATGCACACTTCACCTTTTTGGATATATCGCCACGTGCTTTGGAAGTTTCAAAAAAAAATGTGGGGCGCTTATTGACTGAAGAAAAGGGCGCTAATTGCTCTTTTTTGCAACACGATGCCACTTTGAGTTTGCCTACTTATAATGGAAAAAAATATGACATCATCATGGCGAATCCACCATACGTTCCGCAAAAGATGGTCTCTGCTCTTTTAAGCGATGGAAGGGGGGAGCCCGTTTTGGCGCTTGATGGTGGAGAAGACGGATATGCCATCTTTGAAACTTTCGCAAAAAACGCACATGACGCGATGGTTCAAAATGGCATCTTGCTGTGTGAAGTAGGAGATGGACAAGCTGAAAATGTGGCAAAAATATTCAAAACTGCAGGCTTTTCTAATTGTGAGGCATTCAAAGACTTAAGCTCCAAATATCGTGTGCTTAGCGCCAAGCGAGACTAAACATTTTTCTAAAGTCTTATAATAATACAATATTTTCTAGAAGAAGTTCAATTTTTAAGCTTTTTTCCCAAATATCTCTTCTTGCAGCCTTTTTCCTGTCTTTGTGCAAGCCAATCCACCTTCTGCGGTTTCTTTTAATGTTTCTGACATATCATGCCCTACTTTTTTCATAGTAAGAATTACCTCATCTGCAGGAATATGGCTTTTAATGCTTGCCAAAGCAATCTCTGCAGCAGTAAATGCCAAACTTACTCCAGAGGCATTTCGCTTGATACAAGGCACTTCTACCAAACCTGCTACAGGGTCGCACACCAAACCTAATATGCACTTAATAGCGATTGCAACAGCGTCGGCTATCATATCTACCTCGCCTCCCATCATCTCCACAACAGCAGCTGCCGCCATGGCAGAGGCTGTGCCACATTCTGCTTGGCAGCCCCCTTGTGCGCCCGAAATAGAGGCAACGTTTGCCACAACCATACCTATAGCACCAGCCGTGAACAAGCTCATTACAGCATCATCAAATTTCACATTTTTTACTTCGAGGCAGGCGCCTATAGCACCTGGCAAAATACCACAAGAGCCAGCGGTTGGGGAGGCGACAATTTTCCCCATAGAGGCGTTAAGTTCTGAGACAGCCATTGCCATTCTAATTCCATTTGAAAGGAGGGGACCTGAAAGTGTTTTGCCAGTTTCTATTCTTCTATAAAGTTTGTAGGCATCTCCGCCGGTAAGTCCGCTAGTAGAGCGAATATCGGGAGAAGTTCCCTTTTCTATAGAAGATAGCATTACATCAAGATGTTCTTTCATTTTTGAATAAAGGACATCGGTTGAGACTTCCATAGCCTCACTTTGTTCTTTTAACACAAGCTCTGAAATCTTGCACTTTTGTTTTTTTGCACCTTCCACCAATTCAGCAATCGAAAGATAGTTCATAAATTACTTCCTTAAAAAACACCTATCTATATTTAGGATATTATTGGAATTAGGATAACATTATAAACATATTCTATGTTTTCTATCTCTTCTCTAATACTGTCTTTAATGTTTTCTCCATCTACTTGGATAGTTACAATTGCAGTCCCACCACGCCTGTCGCGAGAGATATGCATCTGCGAAATATTTATTTTATTTTTTGCAGCAGCACTAGTGATTGCAGAAATACGACCTGGCACATCTTTATATTCAACAATTATTGCAGGATTTTGCCCTGTTAGGCTTACAGTTTTTCCATTTAGTCTGGTAATTTCTATATTTCCGCCACCGATAGAAGAGCCTTGCATTGTAATTTGCGCACCACTATTGGCAACCAGCTGGATTAGTGCCGTGTTTGGGTGAGAGTCTGGGATGTCTTCTGTATTGAACGCGAATGTGAGCCCTGCCTCTTGCGCTAAAAGAAAACTTAAGCGAATACGCTCATCATCTGGCTTAAAGCCTAAAATGCCACCGATCAGTGCAATATCGGTGCCGTGTCCTCTGTGTGTGTGTGCAAAAGATCCGTGTAATGTGATCATTGCCATTTTTGGCTCGTCCCGTAGCAACAAACGTGCCATAAATCCAAGTCTTGTAGCTCCTGCAGTGTGAGAGCTGGAAGGACCTATCATCACAGGCCCTATAATATCAAAAACATTCATAAAATCATCTTCTTTTTCACTATTTTATTGTTTTTAAAAAGCACAATGCTAGTATTGTATAATGATATCTATTGGAGAATCTAAAACTAAAATGCGAGATAGTGGAATCGAGCACTCTACCGCATCCCCTTTCAGTTTATATTCGCTTTTTGGTGTTATGGAAAGATTTTTTATTTTGTTTGGAAGCTTAAATTCTAGCAACACTGAAGAGTTTTTTAGCTCATTTGCTATTGTATTTCCGTAAGCATTGGAAATTATTTGTATATATTCGTCTTCACTCATTTTTTCGTCTTGAAAGCTTGGCGCCATAAGAAGCTCTATATATTCTTTGTCTTGTTGCGACAGGTTATCAAAAAAACTCTTTAATTTTTGTCTGTTTAGTGAACATATTAGCTTTTTTTCCTTTTGGTTTAATTCAAAAATGGAAGAAAGAGCATCATGAGATGGTGGGAATTTCATTATGGCTTCTACCTCAAGCGAGGCAGTTTTTTTAAACTTTATAATCTCCACTCCATCTTTTGTTTTTTCATTTTGAATATTTACCTCTTCGCTTGCAGAAGAAGAACCTTCTGCAAAACCAGAAAAAGACTTTATAAGCTTTTTTGTTGCAAGAGTTGGTTTAATATCAATTTCTGCCACTATATTACTATTTTTATCAACTTTTACTGCGATTTTAGGTGTGCAAGAGATGAACAAAAAAATAGCACAAACTATAAAAAATATATTTTTCATAACCAATTGTTTAAAAAAAGTGAGTTTGTTGTAGAACATACAACAACTCACTTACTCACAAAAAATTAACCCGTCTGCTACTCGTTGATGTAGTCTTCTTTGTTGTATTGAATTCCTTGATTATATTCTCGCAATAGTTTTGCCACTACACCACTTAACAACAAAAGAGCAATGAGGTTTGGAACTACCATAATGCCATTAAAGAAGTCTACGAGCTCCCATACTAAATCAATCTTTAAAAGACTGCCTAAAAATATAAACGCTACAACTAATAGTTGATATGGGATTAAACCTTTTTTACCAAACAAATAGCGAATGTTGCTTTCTCCAAAATAATACCAGCCGATGATTGTAGAAAAAGCGAAGAAAAGAAGACATAGCGCTATAAATGTGTAGCCAAAAGATGCGCCAAAAAGATGTTGAGCAAAGGCTTTTTGCACTAATTCAATTCCTTTGATTAAAGGCTTGCCATCTGCGCCGAATTTGACTATATCTGCACTCAATACTGTAAAAACAGTGATATTTAACACAATAAAAGTGTCTATAAAGACTGCGACAACACCCAAAACGCCTTGTTCTACAGGATGCTTTACATTCGCCACTGCGTGGGCGTGTGGAGTAGACCCCATACCCGCTTCGTTAGAGAAAAGACCACGGGCAATTCCGTAGCGTGCAGCCGTTGCCATTCCTATACCTAAAGCACCGCCCCACACAGCTTGTGGATTAAAAGCTGCCTTAAATATCATAGAAAACATTGTTGGGATGTTCTTCCAGTTCATCAGGATAACTACAAAACCTACTACAACATATACTATTGCCATTATAGGGACAACTTTTTCTGTTACAGATGCAATTCGCTTGACTCCGCCTAAAAAGATTGCGCCTGCAACTAACGCAAGTGCTATCCCCGTAATCCACGTTGGCACATTAAATGCGTTTTTGAAAGCATCTGATATAGAGTTTGCTTGAACCATGTTTCCCATAAAACCCAGTGCTAAAATAATTGCAACGGCAAAAAAAGCCGCCAAAAATTTTGCAAAACCAGTGTTCCCAAGCCCACGTGAAATATAGTATGCAGGCCCTCCTACAGTTTGACCAGTTTCATCTTTTGTCTTATAAATTTGGGCGATGCAAGCTTCTGCAAAATTGGTTGCCATTCCTGCAAAAGCCGCAAGCCACATCCAAAAAATTGCACCAGGACCGCCTGCTACCAGCGCAGTCATAGCTCCCACAAGGTTTCCCGTTCCTACCTGGGCTGCAATGGCTGTTGCAACTGCTTGAAAAGAGCTCATTCCATGCTTTCCAGCTTCAGCTCCTTTCAGAGAAAAATTGCCAAAAAGGCGCTTCCAGCCCTCTCCAAATTTTAGTACTTGAACAAATTTCAGCCTGATCGTAAAAAACAGCCCTGTTCCACAAAGAAGGGGAATTAAAAAATATGGACCCCATACAAAACCATTCACACTTGAAACAATAGAAGTAAGACGTGATAAAAACTCTTCCATAATGAATAGCCCTCCTAAACATTTATTGTATTCCACGTTGTTAATTTTTACAATATTTCTTGAGTCTTTTGCATCGACAAAAAATGTCTAAATTTAAAGTAAAAGCTAATAAATTGTATATTTTTGAGATATTTATTTTGTTTAGTGTTCAGAATAATTTTGCTTTAGTTTTTAATTTTTTTATATGAGCAATGAAACACTAAGCGTAGGGTAGGGTAGATGAATAATTTAGATTTTCACTAGACCTTATTGGTTTTATGTGTTATAATACCGCGTTTTATGTAGCTTTTGGTTGGCAGAGAAAAACTTTGAGAGACAATATTTTGGAGTATTAGAGAAAAGTGGATAAAATTATAACAGACGATGGCGGTACTGTCATCCCTATTCCTATAGAAGATGAAGTTAAAAAAGCATATATAGACTATTCAATGTCGGTAATCGTAAGTCGCGCCCTGCCTGACGTTAGGGACGGTTTGAAGCCTGTTCATAGACGCATTCTTTATTCAATGGAAGAGAGAAACCTTAGGAATAGCGGACCTACAAGAAAATGTGCAAAAATCGTAGGTGATGTGCTCGGTAGCTATCACCCACACGGTGACGCTTCTGTTTACGATGCTCTTGTGCGCTTAGGTCAAGATTTTTCTCTACGATATCCTGTTATTCATCCACAAGGCAACTTTGGAACAATTGGAGGAGACCCAGCCGCTGCCTATAGGTATACCGAAGCAAAAATGGCTCGTCTTGCAGAGGTGATGGTAGAAGATATCAAAAAAGAGACAGTGGATTTTGTTCCAAATTTTGACGAGTCTACGGTAGAGCCAACTGTCTTGCCTGCTGCCTTTCCTTTTCTTTTGGCAAACGGAGCGAGTGGCATTGCAGTGGGAATGGCGACCAATATGCCCCCCCACAACTTAGGCGAGATTGCAAAGGCTATTTCTGCATATATAGACAATCCTGACGTGAGTATAGAAAAACTTAACACATATATGAAAGGGCCAGACTTTCCAACAGGTGGTGCCATATATGGAAGAAATGGAATCCTAAAAGCATTTAAAACTGGGCGTGGAAAAGTGGTTATGCGTGGGAAGTTTACTATAGAAGTAGATAAAAGGGGCAAGGAGACAATTATTTTCCACGAAGTGCCATATCAAGTGAACACAACTCAACTTGTTTCTAAAATTGGGGAGCTTGCGAGAGACAAGGTGATAGAAGGCATTGCCAACGTAAACGACGAAACGTCTGATAGGGCTGGTTTGCGAATTGTAATTGAGCTAAAGCGTGGTGCTGCAACCAAAATAGTGTTAAATCAACTTTTTGCAAAAACTGCATTGCAGTCGTCTTTTGGAATTATAAACCTAGCTCTTGTAGACGGAAGACCTCGTCTTCTGAACTTAAAAGAACTCATTTCTTATTTTGTTGAACATAGAGTTAATGTTGTTACAAGACGAACTCAGTTTGATTTGAAAAAAGCAGAGGAGAGGGCACATATATTGCGTGGACTCATAATTGCGCTCAACAACATAGACGAAGTGATTAAAATTCTAAAAGAATCGCGAGATATTCCAACTGCGAAAGAGGCGTTGAGCAGACGTTTCTCTTTGTCTGAGATTCAGGGGCAGGCAATAGTGGATATGAGGCTTGGGCGCCTAACTTCGCTCGAAATAGAAAAGATAAAAGAAGAGCTAGAAGAACTTGAAATATTAATAGCAAAATTGAAAGACTTGCTTGCCAATCCTTCTAAAATCTTAGCTCTTATCAAGAGCGAAACTGTTGAAATTGCAAAAAAGTATGGAGATGAACGTCGCACAGAGATAATTAGTGAGGATGTTGAAGAGCTTAATGTTGAAGATTTGATTCAAAAAGAGCAAATGGTCGTATTAATTTCAAACTTTGGCTACATTAAAAGAGTGGCAACTTCTGCATACAAAAGTCAAAATAGAGGTGGCAAAGGCTCTTCTTCGGCAACGCTTGCTCAAGACGACTTTTTGAACCAGATGTTTACAGCAAGTACGCACGACTATATTTTGTTTATCACTAGTGCCGGCAAGGCATATTGGCTAAAAGTACACGAGATTCAAGAGTCTTCGAGGCAGAGTAGGGGGGCACATATAAAGAGCTTGCTTGCGGTCTCTAATGACGAGGAAATAACTGCAGTTGTATCTTTGAAAGAATTCAACGAAAAAGATTGCCTTTTAATGGCGACAAAAAATGGTATTGTCAAAAAAGTAACAACAGATAATTTTGCAAATGCAAAAACTCGTGGAATTATCGCAATAAAGCTTGACGAGGGAGATAAATTGGTTTCTGCAATTCTAACTAGTGGCAAGGATGAGGTGATGTTTGTTACACGAAGAGGGCAGGCTTTGAGACTTAGCGAAAAAGAAGTGCGTGCAATGGGACGCCAGACTCGTGGTGTGATTGGAATTAGGTTAGGTTCGGGAGAAGAGAAGGATGAGCTGGTTTCTGCATTGAGGCTATCTGAAGACAAGAAGATTCTTGTGATAAGCGAAAATGGATATGGAAAGCGTGTTGCTTTTTCTGAATTCTCGCCGCATGGAAGGGGAACAGGTGGGCAGAGACTTTATATGCTTTCGGAAAAAACAGGCGAGATTGTAGGTGCCCTTACTGTGAGAGACGACGACGAGGTAGTGTGCATTACCGGGCAGGGAAAGACTATAAGAGTTGCGGTGAAAAGCATCAGTACTATGGGTCGTTCTGCAGGTGGGGTGCGTGTTTTGGATATTGAAAAGCCAGACTATTTGATAGCGCTAGATGTTGTTGCAGAAGAAAAGGAAGACGAGCACTCTACAGAAAGAGTGGAAGCATCGGAAGACTTAGACGAACCGAAAAGTGGAGAGCCTCAAAATGGCGAGCTTTTTTAAGTAATTTTTTGTGTGCATTCATCACATTGTCGATACTACTAAATATGTTTTTCAAGGCTCATCTCTCGCAAGTATAGAAGGAAAAACGGTTTTTGTGCCTTTTTCCTTGCCGGGTGAAAGAATAGAAGTCGAAATTGTAGAAGAAAAAAAGAGTTATTGTAGAGCTAAAATTGTTTCTATTATAGAGCCTTCGCCTTTGCGCGTTTTGCCTAGATGTAAGCATTTTTATTCTTGTGGCGGTTGCAATATGCAGATGGCAAGCGATGATGCCCAGCATAGTCTTCGCTTTGAAAGTGCAAAAGAGGTTTTGCAGAGAGCACATATCAAATTAGACTGTCCAATAGAATTTTTAGGTGGAAGCGATTGGGGAGATAGAAATCGTTTTCAATTTCATATACACAACGGAAAACCTAGTCTTTTGGGAGAAAAAACTTGCCTCTCTATCCCCATAACAGAGTGCCCGATTGCTTGCAAAGAGATTCAAGATTTTCTCAACAACCCCAGCATTTTTGCCGACGTAGAAGAGGGGAGGAGGGTTCATGTATTTGCACACGGTGGGCACATCTGGCAGAGCGAAGAGGAGAAGTGCGTAAGTATAGACATCCTGGGACATAATTTTAAGTTTTCGCCTAGTGCCTTTTTTCAATCGAATCTTGGAATGCTGGAGAGTCTTGTGCAGCTATTGCATACATATGTTGGAGATGCTGATAGGTTTTTAGACTTTTATTCTGGCGTTGGCACGTTTTCTGTTTTTTTTGCTAATTTGGTAAAAGAATTGCATTTAGTTGAATGGAATAAGCGTTCTTTAGAAATGGCAAAAATAAATATTGAAACAGCATGCAAAACTTCTATTGACAATAAGTGTTTTTTTCATGCTATTTCATCCGAGAAATGGAGAGGGCTTAAGGCTTCCCGTCAGCTTTATGATGTTGCAATTGTTGACCCGCCGAGGAGTGGAATAGACAAAATGAGTTTGAAGTGGTTTGCTACTCGAAAGGTTGGGCGCATTCTTTATGTATCTTGCGATGTTGCAACTTTTGCACGAGATGCATATTTTCTAATTGAAGAGGCTGGCTATAGAATGGAAAAGTGTTATTTTTTGGATTTTTATCCGCAAACGCACCATCTGGAAGTTTTTGGAATTTTTAATCTATGAAAAAGTCTCTATTCTCATTGAATATTTTCTTCATCTGTTTTGTTTTTTTGCAAAATGCATACGTGCAAGAACTAGACGCGTTTTGGACGTTAGTTTTTGCAGGAGATAATATAACAACACCTGTTTTTTCGGGAGGAAATATATACACCGCAGGAGCGGACAAGGCACTAAACTGCATTACAAACCAAGGCTCTTTTTTGTGGCGACGCAATACAAGCTATTATCCTACTTCACTTATTTCTACATCTAGCGCAGGTGTAGTATACCTGATTACAAAAGGAGGCAATATAGAAGCCTATTCTTCGCAAGGGGTGCCTATTTGGACATATAAATGTCAAGACGTGCCTCTTTTTCCTTTGTATATAGCAAGCGATGGTTACCTTATAATCACTTGTCAAAATAAAATTATCGCACTTACAAGGCAGGGCAAGCTTAAATGGGAGCTTTCTCTGCCTTCGACTCCAATTAAAGAGCCTTTTGAAGTGGCAGGGAATAACTTGATTGTTTTGCTTCAAGACGAGAGTTTTTTGCGCATTTCTATGTTTGGTAAATTGGTTGAAATCCTTTCTCTAAAGAAGAGCATTGAAACCATTAGTTTTGCTCCAGAAGGCTATATTATTTCTTGTAATGATAAAAGTATTTCCTATTATAAGATTGGAGAGCCTTCCATGCTTGTGTGGCAAAAAAATGAAGAATATCTTGTGCGCTCCATTACTTATAAAGATTCCTCTTTTTTGTGCATATATTCTAACGGAGAGGCAGTCTTGAGAAATCTAGGCGATGGCAGTCCAATATGGGCGTGCAAATTAGATGTGGCATCTATAAGCTCTGAAATAAAATGCACTTATTCTTCAGGTGAATTCAAAATACGAGATAGAGGATTTGGCGCTATTGTTTTGCAAAATGGAAAAATCAAGTGGCAGAAAGTATTGTTGGAAAAAGATTTTTTGCCAATTATTACAGACAATGGGCTATTAATTGGGATTAGAAAAGAAATATTAAATGCCTATCGTATGGAAACAAAATTGTTGCGAAAAAATGAAAAAAGAGTGGATCCGTCCAAAAAGTCTAGTTCAAAAGAAATAGACGATATAGGAGCAAACTTAATTTTGACTAGGTCTACTGTGCTTTATTTGCTGGGTTTTTCAACATTTGATTTTTTTAAAGATGTTGAAAATGATATAAAAAATGGTTCAGTTGGAGATAGGGAGAACTACTATGCTATTATGTTGTCGGGAATCATTCAAAATGATGCACGAAATGCATATTTCTCTCATGAATTTTCTTCCTTTGAAAGGGGACGGGCTGCTATGTTGCTAGGAGAGATGGGATTGTATCAGTATCGTGATGTGCTCCTCTCTCAAATAAATGTTTCCATAGATAGTGAGCTTTCGGTTGGTGTTCTTAAAGGACTGGCATCTTTGGCATATGATCCAGATGGTAGAACTATTGAAGGAGTAATGTTTATTTTAAACAAAACATCTGCGAATGATGTTGATGTATTGAAGGCTGTAGTGGACACTTTTTTTGCTTTGGCAAAATTTGGAGATAAAGTTACTGCAAAAAAAGCTATTGAAAGTGTGTTTTCTATAATGAATGGTGCGTATCCCGCCGTTATTAAAGAGTATGTTAAGAAGAAGTTGAAGACTTTGGTATAAAAAAAATGACATATAAAAGTGGGGAGGTTTAAGGACTGCAATTATGAAAAAGAGTATTATATTTTTTAGTATTTTCCTATTTTCGTTTTCGTTTGTTTTTGCAATAAATGTGGACGAAAATGAGGTACAATCTGGTGGCGATGATTCTGTAGATTTTATTAACTATACAGGCATACACGATGAGATAGATAGTGTAGAAGCAATTAGAGCAATCGGGCGTGGACTTGGCGGAGCTGTTAGGACTGGGCAGACCGGCTCTCCTGAGAGATATACGCTAATTCATGCAGTGGATGAAAATGTGAGTGAAGGCTTGGATGCAGACATTTTGATATTGGGAAGCTCTGTTAGGGTGGATCATATAGACAATTTGCGACTAATAATAGAGGGCTACCTTATGTCTGCCTACGACTATTCTTCAAAAGATGCAAAAACTTTAGCACACTTTATTACCATATACAACGCTGTCTATCGTCTAAAAATTGACATGTTTAGAAAGAAATACAAAAGTGTGGTTTTGTCTCATCTTTTAGCTGACAGGGTTGGTTTGTCTGTTACATATAGTGATTGGCCTGGAAATACCCAAATTGTTATTCCGCTTTCTGATGCAAGATATGCTGGCACCACAAGTTCTGTGGACACTGGCACTATATCCGACAAGGACGTTGTGGAGAAGATGAAAGAGCAAGAGGACAAGGACATAGATGCCAGAAAAGATATGGTAGCGTTAAAAGAAAAGGAAGCAGAAGAGGCAAGAGAGCGGGCAGAAGCAGAAAAGAATAAGGCTTTAGAAAAAGAAAAGGTTGCAGAAGATGCAAGGCAAAGCGCAGAAGATGCAAAAAAGAATGAAAACGAAAAAGATAGTGCATTAAAAGAGGCAGAGAAAAAGGCAGAAGAGGCTAGAAAGTCGGCTGAAGATGCAAAGAATAAAGGAGATGCTGACGCAGCCGAAAAAGAGCGACTTGCAAGGAAGGCAGAAGAAGATGCAAAAAAAGCTCAAAAAGAAAAAGAAGATGCTGAAGCGGAAAGAATAAAAAAAGAGCAGGATGCAAAAACTGCACAAGAAGAGGCTGATAAAGCTCGGGAAAATGCAAAGCGTGAAGAAGAATTTGCAAAAGAAAAAGAAGAAGATGCACAGAGTGATAGAAAAGACATTGCAAAAGACACCCAAAAAATCATAGAAGATAAAAAGGCTGAGAAAAAAGCAGAAATAGAGGCTTTGATAGCATCTGCAAAACGTGGCTATGCACTGAAAGTGGTAGATTCACAAACGCTTTCTTCTAGTCTTGTTATGCTAGATTTGAGAAATGCACGTCAGCTAAAAACTTCTTCTTTAGATACTATAAGAGGGAGGCAAGTTTATGAAGTTGGAGATAATTTGCTTGCTATTGCCGGCTCTTCAAGTGGTGATGGGGTGGTTTCTCTAGTTTTAATTGACCAAAGAACATTAGAGGTGGTAAAGCAAGGTGATGATATAATTGCAGAGAATAGTATGCTAGTGAAGAATGGAGAATATTATTATGCAGTGGTATCTAGCGGTGGAAAATTTTATCTT
>CAUTVN010000018.1:0-16395 GCA_963541705.1 uncultured Treponema sp. | reverse complement strand
AGATGGTGGCTTAATTTTATGAAGCCTGAGAGAAATAGTGATGAGACGTGAAAGACCTGCGATCATTACCTATAGAGTCCAATTCGTTGGTTTTGCTTTTATAGCTGTCCTTTTTGTTGCTGCTCTTGTTGCAGACATTTCTTTTTTGGCAGGCTAGGCAACTTAAGACAAAACTTTTAAGGCAAATAAATATGCAAAGAATTATAAATTTTATAAAAAATGCACATTATCTAGTAGCTTTTACAGGCGCCGGTGTAAGCGTTGCCTCTGGAATAAAAGATTTTAGAGGAAAGAATGGACTTTATAAAACTCAAGACGCCGAGAAAATATTTGATTTAAGTGTGTTTATACAAAACCCATCATTCTACTATTCAAAAACAAAAGATTTTGTCTATAACATAGATGAAAAAATACCTGCTTGCACTCATAGAGTTCTCGCAAAATTAGAAGAAAAGAAATATCTAAAATCACTGATTACACAAAATATAGATATGTTGCACCAAAAGGCAGGTAGCCAAAATGTGATAGAAATTCACGGCTCTCCTTCCTGCCACTACTGCATAAAATGTGGTAGAGAAAGTAGAGACAGCGAGATTTTTGAAACAGCGAAAAAAGGAAACGTTCCACTCTGCAAAAAATGTGGTGGAGCGCTAAAGCCTCGCATCACTTTTTTTGGTGAATCTCTTCCTATGGAAGCACTAAATAAAGCTATTGCAGAGGTGAAAAAAGCAGATACAATTATGGTGCTAGGCTCGAGCCTAACCGTATATCCTGCGGCAGCACTGCCAGCCTACACTATACAAAATGGTGGCAATATTATGATTGTAAACGATATGCCAACTTCCTACGATGAATATGCAACAATTAAATACTCCAATTTGGAAGAGGTATTTGAATATCTTGAAAAAGAAATTGAAAATGGCGCTTTTAACCGATAATTTTGTTCATCTATGTTTATCTTTTTTGATGAAAAAAGAAAGACGTAAGCTCTTATCCAATAAATTCACTCTGTTTTTTCTTTTCTTATTTTGCGCTTTTTCCGCCTTTTCTCTCCCAAACTTTTATGATAATGAAGATGAGGAAACGCTAGCCGAAAAAATCATAAATGAAATGACAGATGAAGAGCTTCTTTCGCAAATATTTATGTTTGGTTGGAAAGGAGAAGCTCCCGATAGCTTGCTATTCGATTGGATAGAAAAAAGAGGTTTAGGCAATATAAAGATATTTGGCTGGAACACAAAAGATTCAATAAAATTAGCTCAGGCTATAAGCGATCTACAACAACGCTCCTATAACGGAAGATTTTCTATTCCTCTATTAGTTGCAACAGACCAAGAAGGTGGACTGGTTAGGCATGTGAAAGGGCTTGCAACGCACACACCCGGCAATTTAGCGCTCGGAGCTACTTCTCTTCCATACGATTCATATAAAACTGGTTACTACATTGGAATGGAACTGCGCACACTGGGAATTAATTTAAATTTTGCTCCTACAGTTGACTTATACACAAACTACGGTTCTTCTGTAATAGGGATTCGCTCTTTTGGAGAGGATCCAGAAATGGCTGCAAAATTAGCAGTGGCATTTATGAAAGGTGCAAACAAAGCTGGCGTAATCTCGACTGCAAAACATTTTCCAGGTCATGGTGATACAAATGAAGATAGCCACGGTCGCCTGCCAAAAATAGGTGTTTCAAAAGATGTATTATTTAATAGAGAACTAGTTCCTTTTATGGCATTAATTGAAAATGGAATTTCTGCAATTATGGCAGCGCACATCAATTATCCTGAACTTGCAGAATACGGGGAGCCTGCAACTTTTTCTAAAACAATTTTGCAAGATTTGCTTAGAAAAAAATTGAAGTTTGAGGGAATTATAATTACAGACGATATAATGATGGCAGGTGCTACAGGATATGCAGGTGGACTTACATTTGCCGTTCAAAAAGCAATAGAAGCAGGCAACAATATAATCGAATCTTCTCGCACTCCTCTTTTAAATGAACATGTTTGGACTCATAATCTAAATTTGATGAAAAGAGAGAGAGACTTTTATATTACTGTTAGAAATTCTTGCAAAAGATTACTAATATTCAAATTGAAATATTTTAAAAACACTTCGCATGTACCAATATTTCCAGATATAGAGAATATTACAAACATCTTACCTCTTAAAGAGGCACAAGACTTTTTTGTTGGAATGGCAGCAAGATCTGTAACAATTATTAGAGCAGATGGAGGTATATTTGTTAATGCAGAAACTGAAAAACCTCTTATAGTCTCTTCTTCAGAGGCTTTTTTGAACGCAGGGAAACAACGCTTTTCCTCTGCTATTCTTTCTAACTTAGAAGATGCAAAAGACAAAGTTAAATATGCAAAGAGAATCATATTTTGCCTTGACGACTACGATTCGCTAGAAGTTTTGAAACAACTTTCTGTGCTGTTCCCCAAAAAACAATATATAGTTGTTTCGTCTCTATCTCCTATATATTTACAACATGTTCCCAACGTTAAAAACGTATTAGCTATATACAGTTCTTCTCCTTTTTCTTATATGGCAGTCTTTTCATGCATTGCAGGTGACTTTAAGGCTTTTGGCACCATGCCACTTAAGGATATAAAGTGAGATAATATGAATCTTGTAGCAAGAGAAATAAAGCTAACAAATATAGATTCCGTTGTGGACTTTTGTTTAGAATATGAAAGCACTTGTATTAACTTAGTAAATTATTTACTAGAAAAAAAAGAAGAGCTAAGTACGAAAAACAATGGTTCTTTGCAATATTCCTATGTTTATTATCTTAATGATGAAGTCATAGGCGCCTCTTGCAAAAATAGTCATGGTTTTTTTGTGTACTGCTTACCAACCCCAAAGGAGCAAATATACTCTCTTATAGCTAAATTATACGATTTTTCAAACATATTTGCACTAATGGGTGAAAGGGACGTCCAAAACTCTTTGCTATACCACCTAAAAACAAAACATAGCATTACACCAAAATGGGTTATACCATACTTTTTGATGAGGAATATGCCATCTTTGCAAGGCAACAAACACGAAGTCCATTTTTGCGAAACGGACAACAAAGAACTAACCATCAGAAAAGCCACACTAAAAGATGCAACAAAACTGCTCCCACTTCAAATTGCATACGAACAAGAAGAAGTTTTAAAAGAAGGAGAGACAGTAAACAAAAAGATTGCTTTAATGAATCTAGAAAAAATGCTACACCACCAAACAGTATATCTCGCCGAGATATACGGCAACGTAGTCGCAAAAGCAAACACAAATGTTAAAGGCGTCAAATGTCAACAAATAGGTGGCGTATACACATCGCCAAGATACAGAAGACAAGGAATAGGTTACGCAACCGTCTCATGCCTAACAAGAGACATACACAACGCGAAGAGAGAAGCGACGCTATTCGTAAAAACAGATAACACCACTGCCATAAACTTATACAACAAACTAGGCTTTAAAAGACAGACAAATTTTCAAATTAGCTACCTAAAGTAAGCAATATGCCAGAAAACTAGCTTTTTTCTGCATTCTCCTCTGCATATTTTCTAAATTCGTCCAAAGTTCTTCCGTCACTAAAAAGGGGGAATAATGCATCAACCAGTTCTTCTAATGTCTCAAATTTTGCACCCTTCAACTTGTAAGCCATTTTATGTCTCTCCTCCAAATCGCACACGAACCACATTTATAATAACACATTTTATTTCTTTTGAAAAGAGTATATGTTAAGAGCTTAAAAATATTCCGGATTATCAGCATAGGCTGCCACTCCCATAAAACTCTCAATATACGCCGATTTCAACTTTTTGACATAGAAAAGCGCTTGGATTACCCCATTTTCCTCATCCACATCCATATTTCTAATTTCCAGATGATCATTCGCTGTAAATCCTGCCTCATCTCCATAACTATGTGGAATAACTTTTTTTACTCTAAAATACCTTCTTCTACCTGCATATTCCAACTTAATTCCAAAAAAGGGAAGCAAACATCTTGCAAATGAATCTACTTTATATATTTCCAGAGCAGGCAACTGAGGTCTCTTTTTCAAAAGCGGATAACAAACCTTTTTTGTCCATTCATTTCCAGCCCTCACCATATATCCAACTCTAACTATAACTTCATACCGCAAACTCAAAAGAACGCTTTTAAGATGCTTTAGATTTTTTATCTGGATTCCATTAAGCTCTGTTATTATACAATCTTCCTCTACTCCCACATTCGATAATGAGCCCAGAGGCTTAAGATAGGAGGCAACAACTCCTTCAACACAAGGAGCATCATCCATATCATCTATATCCTTTCCAAAAGCAGAAAGCCAAATATGAGAGTTCTCACCTCCAGAATATAGAGACGGCAAAATATTCTTTAATAATTCTACAGGAATGGCAAAGTTCAAGCCTTGAGTGCGCGTAACGCCTGCAAAAACTATAGCCTGAACCGCCCCCTTTTCATCTACTATAGGCCCTCCAGAAGAGCCATGATTTATAGCCGCATCAATCTGAATTACATCGGCAAGAGACAACAGCTCTCTATTTTTGCTAGAAACAATTCCTGAAGTTATTGTACGCTCAAGCCCTAGAGGAGAGCCTATAGCATATATTTTCGAGCCAATTTTTAACTCTTCGGACGAACCCAATTTAAGTATATATGAGGGTTTTGCTTGCGTTTTTACTAAAGCTAGATCCAACAAAGGATCATATCCCACAACTTGGGCTGGAATCTTATCTTTGCTTCCATTAAGATTTTTTATATACAACTTAGAATAGCCTTCATATTTTGGGTCAACTTCACTTTGAATCACATGGTAGTTGGTAATAAAGTATCCTTCGCTATCAATAAAAAAACCAGAACCCAAAACTGCATCAGAGCGTCCTAATCCCTTTTCAACTTTTATTCCTTTGTCTACAAAGACCGTAACGGTCGCATCAATCATCTCATCAATTGTCTTGGCATATACAGCTCTGCCATCCTTTTCGGCGTTATAGGATCCATTCCCGCCCTGACTTTTTAGTCCGTCTTCTATTTGTTTTGATACTTCTTGAGAGAGATTATATCCACAAGTTTTAATAGATTCAAAAAATATAAACGCTTCTTTCCACTCTTGTCTAGATATGCACTCTTCCATTTCTTCCCTTGCACGTGAGAGCACCTTTTCATATATAGCTTCAGTCTCTTTCATATCGCTCCGATTCGCGACCAAATTTTTTGCAATCGAAAGAGCTTCGATAGTTTTCTTTTCATTTAACTTTTGTTCAGCTTTGTCAATTTCACAAAAAACGCTTAAACTATCGGAATAATCCACTTTTTTAACTTCTACTGCACTCCTGCACGAAAGAAGAGAAAATACCAACACAAAAATAAAAACAATTCTAAGTTTCAAAGCTAATTTTCCAAATATTCTGCAAAATTACTTCCTGCAGATTTCACTGAAAAAACAACCCCACCTGAGACTTCTAACATACACGACAACACGGGAGAAGATTTTTTCCCAAATTCCTCTTCCAGCAACCGCGCCACTGTCCCCGCAACCAACGGCATCTGCCTAAACCAATAAATATGAGTAACTTCATCCTTCAGCACAGGGAAATATACCCCACCAATTTCAACACTAGAAGGCTCTCCATCCTCACAATACAACTTTACACTTTTGCCCTTAACAGGATGCACCCATTCAACAACAGAACTTTTTGACGAAAACATAGTATACACGACTGTTCCAAATGGTCTTCCTGAAGAAGAATCTTCGTCAGCCCACTCTTTTCTAATCACACCATTTTCTTCATATATCTCGTTATACTCAAAAACTCCATCTTTGTTAAAATCCAAAGAAATCTTTTTAATTTGTCCCTTTTTATCATATTCTTGAACTTTTTCAAAGTATCCATCGCGATCTATATCGCACTTCTCCAAGACAGGAATTCCACCTTTATAGTTAACAAGAGAAATTACAGTACCGTCAATCCTTTTTTCTCTAGAAATAATTTCTCCCCTATCGTAAAATTCCCGCTCTATTTCGTCTTCCACCTTTCTCTCTCTATAGGCTGCAACCTGCATCAACAAAGAATCTTTCAATTCGTTTATTTTAGAATTGAGAGTCAAAACAAAAAAGGACTTATGTTTTTCCGAATCTGAAAAAAGCAATAATTTTAGCCTTTCTAGCGTGAACGGTTGCCACCTAAATGTGCGCGGTCTCATCTGAAAAAAATCTTCTTTCATTTGCACAGAAGAAACAAACGGATACTCATCATATAAAAGAGCATCCGATTCTTTGCCTATTTTCACTCTTTTTGGAACTCCAAAATTGCATTCAACCACAAATTCAGGATATCCATTCTGCCCCCTATCAAAAATGGCAACGTCTGGTCTACCCGCTTTATAATATAAAACGGACTCCAAAACGCCGTCTATATTTTCATCTTCCAAGACAAGTCCAGAATAATTTGATAGAATACTTTTAATTAGCTCCCTTGCATCATTGTTGCCAACAATTTTAGACAACTGCAAAAGTTGTGTTCTATATACTGCATTTTCAATGATGTCTTTGCCCGATTGCTCATCTTTTAATTGCACTTTAAGTGAAAAAAGCTCTCTAATACTCGCTTCATCGCTTAACACGCCATAGTTGATGTTTGAAAGAATAGCGTCTCCAACTAAAAAAAGTTCTTGAGGAGTGTATGAAGGCAAAAAATGGGTGTGCATTTCCCTATATATTTTTAAATTCCTTGCATTAATTTTATCGTCATTTTCAAAATGCACAGAAAGTGGCAAAAGAAATGGTTCCCTATCTTTCCATACATAAAGATTGTCCAAAATCTTATTAGCAACTGTTTTGCTATAATTGGTTTTTCGCAAATCTTTTTCTTGCATAAAAAATAACTTTGGAAAACGAGGATCAAAAGAATGCCTATCTAGTGCAGAAAATATTATTCGCTCAGCTTCCTCTCTTTTTGAAAGTCCATAATATGCACTAGCCTTTATTAGAGCTGCATCACTCATTTCAAACGGAAGCTCTTCTATAAATTTTAGCGCATCTCTATATTGAGTCAACGTCAAATAAAGCGATGATGCAAGAAGAGTCGCATCTTCTCTATTGTAGCGATGCCAAAGCATTCCATCGTCAAAGGCAGGCAAAAGATAGTCTAAACAATACCTACTAGCAACCCCAGCTTTTTTGGCGCTCAGTGCTTTTAAATATGGGAAATCTGCCATCTTCGGCGCATAACTAATTCCTAAATCTGCCTGAAACATAGCTTCATTATAACTTTCGTCGGTATAAAGAGAAATTGTTTTTTCGAGAGAAGCAATGGCAGCCCCAGTATTGACTACTTCTGAAACATTTTCAGTTGCAAAAGAAGCAAAAGTAAATGAAGCAAACAAAGCAATAAATATAAAAACTTTTTTTTTCACTATTGTGTATCTCCAATAAAATTCTTCGCTCCCAATGCCTTGCCATACACAGCCCGAACCACGCCACCCTCTTCCACTATCGGCAAAATAGAACTAATTTTTGAAGGAATTAGATACTTACTAAATACAGATTTTAACGTTTTGATACGACCTGCAATTTTAATTACATCACCTGGCAAACGACTTCTTATGCACACCGGGCTTTTAAAAGGACCTATTCCTCTCTCCCCCTCCTCCTCTGAGCTAATATATAGCCCTTCAGCTTTTAAATTTACAAACAATTCGCAACCTTGTATGGATATTTTTGTAGTTTTTTCCACCCAAAACATATAGCCAGTATTAACAAAAGGCGCATCAAAGTTGTTTTTTGCGTAAGTTAGTATAACTTTTTCATCTTTGACGTAAATTTTAATATTTCCACAACTAACTTCATCTTTATTTTTAGCCAAATTCATAAGAGAACAAATCGCAAAATAACTAACCCGAGTTTTCACTCCCAATAAAAGAAATCCGTCTTGCAAAAATCTAATTTTAAAAGCTTTGGGCATTGAGACAAAAATATTTTTTTCTATATATATCTTCCCCTCTCCACTCCTTTTCCAATAGGGATTAGTTTTAATAAAAGTTTTATACAAAAATTCAACGTATTCCTCATCAATCGCCAATCGTTTTAGCGTTTTTTCAACTCCGCCTTGCCACCCAAAAAAAGTTTTCTCTAAAGCTGGAATTAAATTAATGCGAACACTATTTCGTAAATAAGACGGATCCTGATTTGTAGAATCCTCCATCCATTCTATCTTATTTTCTAGCAAATAGTTTCTGAGTGTTTGTTTTTCAATATTTAACAAAGGTCTGACAATACAGCCCCGTCGCTCCCTCATTCCTAGTATGGCTCTAGGAGAGGCGCCCCTAAAGATAGACATCAAAACGCCTTCGTAAAAATCATTTTTTGTATGTGCTGTAAGAATATAATCCGCACTAAAAAACTCACAAGCTTCGTTAAATGCCTGATATCGCAAAAAACGCGCAGCTTCTTCTATACCTTTGCCTCTTTGTAATGAAAGTTGCTTTATTTTGTTTGTAGGAATCTCTACCACCAAACATGGAACTTCTTCGCTAAAAGAAGTCTTGCACATATTTTTTACAAAACATGCATCCCTTTCACTTTCCCCGTTTCCTCTGATGTTATGATTCACCGTAACTACGCTTAAGCTAAGCTTAAGCTTTTCCTTTAGAGAGTACACAATATGCAAAAGAGCTACAGAATCAGAACCCGCAGAAACAGCGAGCAAAAGACGCATTCGTCGCTCAACAAAAATCTCTAAGGTAGAAAGCGACGAGCACACATTGGAATATAATGCAGAAAACACTAGATTTAGATAAACAATCTCCTTATGCTAGCCTTTTTATAGAGAACAAAAGCCAGCACAAGAATAATCGATTTACTCAGTCTTTGCCGCACCAGCATCAGAGGAGCCTTCAGCACCTGCCTCTCCTCCACTAGCCTCTGGCGCATCATAGCTCGCAAATTTCAAAGCAGCTATAGTAACATCTGGATCAGTCAGAATTGTAACACCCTCTCCGACAGCAATATCCCTAACATGCAACGAAGCGTTCAACTCAAGATTTGAAACATCCACAGTAATACGAGGAGGTAGATTCTTTGGCAAACACTCAACTTCAACCGAAGACACCCCGGTCTCGAGCACACCACCACGCCTAATTCCATCAGGAGAGCCAACAAGCTTAACCTTAACTTTTGTTCTTAAAGGCACCCCACGCTCTACAGCATAAAAATCTATATGAAGAACCTTATCAGAAACCCTATCATATTGAAAATCCTTCATAAACACTTCATGCTCTTCACCCTCAAGAACAATCTTTAAAATTGTACTCTCCGTAATGGTTTTAAACAGCCTTCCAAATTCAACTTCGCAAACATCCAAAGATGTTGATTTGCCATGCCTATCATACATAACAGCAGGAATTCTTTTTTGCTTTCTCAAAGATAGAAGATTCGCCTTTGTCAACACCACACGCTTATTTGCCTTTAACACTTTTTCTTCCATAAAAGAAAACTCCTTAAACACACACTGTATAAAACAGCCTACCTAAAACAATAGGCAACTCACTGTAAAAAAAACTGGGACGGTAGGATTCGAACCTACGGAATGACGGCACCAAAAGCCGTTGGCTTACCACTTGCCGACGTCCCAAAACTATCTAATAAATCTCCTCCAAAACCTGTAAGGAGATTATTAAAAGCACTAAAAACAATGCTTACTCTTCCAAGCCCTTAACCTTTTCGTAAGCATCCAACACAGCCTTAGACATCTTCTCCCTAAAAGAGGTAACAATAGGATGAGCAATATTCTTAAATTCATTCTCACCCACCTTGCGACTAGGCATTACTACAAAAAGCCCATTACTTCCTTCAATAATTCCAACACTATGTACCACAAAACAATCATCAAAGGTAACACTAGCATAAGCTTTCAACTTGGTCTTATCCTTACATTTGCGGATTCGTACATCAGTTATTTCCATAAAATCCTCCTCTTCTCGATGTCTTATCTATCGCGAAGATCACTAGATGTAGTTTATCAATAAAATCTCTATTTTTCAATAGGGATAAAAAAACTACACTTATCCCATTTTTTAGAAATATAATCCCATGCCACCTTGGCACCTTCCCAAGACTTGAACAAGCCATAAACACCAGAACCTGTTCCAGTCATGAGCGATAAATCCGCCGCAAATGTCAAAAAAGTTTCCTTTATCTCTTTTAGTTCAGGATACCTCAAAAAAAGAGGCGTTTCAAAACTATTAAAAAGAGTAGAAGTAAAATCCTTCAGTCCGCTAATATCTTTCATTTTAGCATCTTCAACATTAACTTTTGCATCCAACATTGAATATGCTTCTTTTGTAAAACTAGGAAAACCAGGATAGACCAAAATCCCTACATACGATGTATCAAACCGAATAGGAAAAACCCGCTCTCCTTTGCCTTCAACTATTGCAGTCCCTCCCCTTAAGAAGAAAGGAACATCACTGCCTACTTCCGAGGCAATAGCTAAAAGCTCATCCAACCCAAGCTCAGTGCCTAAAAGATTGTCCATTGCGAGAATAAGAGAAGCAGCATCGCTAGATGCGCCCCCAAGCCCAGCACCTACAGGAATCTTTTTCAATAAAGAAACTTCAAGACCAAAATCCCTTCCGGTCGACCGTCGAAACACCTCACAAGCCTTGCTCAATGTATTACTCTCACCAATATCCGCCCCTAAAACCTTAATATTACACACTTTAGAATCTGAGAGACGCACAACCATTTCATCAGAAATAGAGATCTCCTGCATAAGCGAACGCACTTCATGAAAGCCATCCACTCTCTTCTTACCAACTTCCAAGTGTAAATTCACCTTTGCATGCGGATATAAAGTCTGAGAAGCTAACATAACACCAACTCAAGTCCATTCTATGGTAGCAAAAAACGCACATTTTAGTCAACACCTCAAATCTATTTTTCACGGAAATCAAGTTTTGCCTAAAAGGTGTAATAAGTGGTATGGATTCATGAGGGAGCGGAGCATAATGCCGTTTAACGCCAACTTTGACTGTGTTTCACGTTTGTTTATACGGACTATGTTCAGTGCAAACTTGTGTAGCATGTTGAGGTTCTGCTGTATGTTCTTACTCTGAACCCTGCACCTATCCTCATCAAAATGTATGTCTAACAGCCAATGCATCGTTTCTACCGACCATTCAGTTCGTGCATGATGAAGGAGTTCCTCTGCACTCAACACTTTGCTTGAAATATAATAATGCCATTCATCCGTTACGCCTCTACTAGTCTCAAATCGGGTATGTACCGCCCCGATGCATTTAAGAGCCGGCCACTCTCTTCCTCCGGGTTGCCATAAAACATCATCTGTCGTATACGCACTGCGTCTCTCTTTGCGTCCATGCCCCCTTTCCGTTCGGGTTGTGCTGTCCATCTTCGCTCTTAAGTTTTCATCCTGAACATACTCTGCAATATCGCTCATAAGTTCTTTCTGATTGCCTTTTGCACTCAATAAATAATCGGCTTTTGAATCAATTATCGCTTGTGCTGTCTGTATTTGGCAGTTTAGTGCGTCCGCTACCACCATACAACCTGCAATTTCAAGTTCTTTTATCAATTCTTGCACGGCAGGAATCTCATTGCTCTTCGATGCTACCGTTCTTTGTGCCAATGTCAGCCCTAATTCACCTATTTGGGCACTGACAATATGCAACGGACTGTTGTACTTTTTCATTTTTCCAGTCGAACGTATCTCTTTTCCGTCTATCGCAACCGTCAACTTTTTCTTCTTTTTTTTATCCTGCTCTTCTTCTTCCGTCTCTATTTTTTCTGCAAGTTGCGGTGCAACCGATAAAACCCATTTTTTCATACACCGATTGAGCGATTCAGACCTTATCATTGCAAGTAAACTCAACAGCCACCAATAACACGGTAGTCGTTTGATATAAAACTTTTCTTCAAGAAACTTTCTGACGTGTTCCGCCTGTGCCCACATATGTATTCTCTTTACACTCCGCATCTCGCATAGACTTCCCAATAGCACGATGATTACAGCGTCTTTTATGCTGCAAAAATACCCGTTGTATTCACGCTCCGTCTCAAGCACCTCAAGTGCATCTTCTAATGCTTCCCACCTCATGCACTTACTATATCACATTACCGACTTTTTAAATAGAGGACAATCAAACTTGATTTCCGTGTTGTAAATACCTTATCCCCTCTTTTTAATAATCCAAAAACTCATTTTTTTACCAGCAGCTTCTCTCACCTCTTTTACCTCTAACTCTTTTTGCTCCAAAATAAGATTCATCTCTTTTCAAAATCTCCAACTTCTTTTTTTATTTCTTTTAAGCTTTCTTCTTCCTCTTTTTTGCCGTATTAAGTTAAAATATCGATTAACTGTGTTACGATTTACACCCACAATTTTAGCTGTTGCAGTCGCAGTTGGAGAATTAAAAGAATCAGGATTTTTATTAATTTTTGTTGTACTAAGTCAGTCACTAATGGCTTATAGCATCTCCTTTCTTGAGAGGAAGAGTCAAGAGCCTAAAGATTTTTGCAAAGATATATTTCCAATTCGCCCAACTCATCATCATTCAAGCCAAGCTCTTTCCATGTGCGGTCAAATTCTCTAGTAATGATGAATTCACGTGTCATGATTATAATATACACCCTACTAAACAGGGTATCAAATCTTTGTTTGAATTATTTTGCAATAAGAGTTTCTACCCCATAATAATTTGCATAAGTCGTGTTTGGCCATACAGACGAGTCTTCTCCGGGATTTCCCCAATCACCATACCCCCAGTATTTTGAATGAAATGTATTTCTGTCAACAATTATATTTGTGATTCCTTGATTCTTCTGTTCAGCAATATTTGTTTCCATCAAATCCCATTTTCTCTTCATATTTGTACATTCAAAACTTACAAAAGTTGCAAAAATTAATGTAAAAGCAAGGCAGCTAATTGTTGCAATCTTTTGAATTTTCTGATTATTCCGAAATACTTCAAAACAATAAACCATATTTATTGCAATAATTCCAAGATTTAAAATTGTATATTGGAAATGTGCTCTTTTTGGAATCCCAATTTGGATTGTAGCACCAATGAATAAAAATTCAGCCAAAATGATGCCTGATAAAATTATAAAAAGACTGGAAATAAATTTATTTTCCTTTCTGATTACGATAGCACTCATGATACAAATGAAAAGAGCACATAGAACAAAGAAAATCTTAGGCATAGAACGGATACAGAAAGTCATCAAGAAAATGGCTAAAACTGTACTTTCAAACTTTTTTAACGATGGCTTGAATAGCAGACTTGTTAGGAGTAAAAATAATGAAATCAAGCAATAATTCTCATAATAAAACTTTTTAGAGAAATTATTAAATGTACTTAATATTTTTTCAATAAGTCCAATTGGACCTAGCTTTAATATATCTAGTAAAGAACTGTAACTTTCTATTAATTTTGCTCTTTCTCTCATTCCTGGACATTTATAAAGTATTATCCATCCAAGCACGAACGCACATAATGATGTGTAATACCATACTGGTAATGTTTCGTGTCTAATTTTTTGGAATATAATACTTGCAATCCAAAACATAATCAGAACTATTGCAAATTCACTTGACCAGCCGGCTATGATAGCCAAAGGAATGCTTGCAATGGAAATAATGATATTCAGTTTTTTTGAGAATTTGACTCCATGCCCAAAAAGAGCAATGGGTAAAATGGTAAGCAAAATAAAGAACCAAGCCCACAGATAGTTAAAACTTCCTGCGGCCCAATAAAATACAGAACCAAATGAAAATGCAGGATCAAACATAATGAAAGAGAAGATAATTGCATAAACAGAAATTTCTTTTTTTGATTTTTTTGGTAAATGGCCAAAAAATAATACAAAAAGCATCATAACTACAGCAGAACCAATAAATGCATTCACAAAAGCATAAAATGGTGTAGTTGAAAAAAAGGAACCAAATGTAACAAGCATCAATTCTCCGAATCTTCCATTCCAAGTCATATAAGATTGAACGGCTCTTCCAATTCCTTCAATTTTTCTTCCAATGTCGTCACTCTGTGTTGGAAATATGAAATTCAAGTATGCCAAGAATACATAAGTTAGTACAAAGAGTAATAAAGTTACTAATCCATTTTCTTTTTGATTGTTTTCCATTTTTCTATTTTTCCTCTTTAACAATAAAAATTGGTCTCTGTTTTACTTCAGTGTAGATTTTGGCAATGTATAAACCAACAATGCCGGTTGTAAAAAGCTGAACTCCACTTACGAACAGGATTATACAGACAAGGCTTGCCCAGCCTTGTACAGGGTCGCCAAAGACAAGTTTTCTCATGATGATGAAAACTATGAAGGCAAATGAGAGCAGAATTCCTATAATTCCGGCTACAGCGGAAAAGGCAAGTGGCTTTGTGGAAAATCCGATGATTCCGTCAATCGAATACAAAAAGAGTTTCCAGAACGACCATTTGGTTTTGCCTACGACACGCTCAACATTTTCATATTCGAACCATTTTGTTTTAAAACCAACCCAAGGGAAGATCCCTTTTGTAAAGCGGTTTTTCTCGCACAAAGAAAGGACGGCTTTTTTATACTGCTCAGTCATAAGGCGGAAATCTCTGGCACCGTCAACAACCGGAACATCGCTTAAATGTCCCATGATTTTATAAAACTTGCGTGCAAAGAATGAACGTACAGGCGACTCATTTTTTCTTGTTGAACGTCTGGTTGCGGCACAGTCAACCCCTTCTTTTTCAATTGCTTCTAACATCTTAGGTAAAAGTGAAGGCGGATCCTGCAAATCAACATCCATAACAGCAACATAGCTGCCGTTTGCTTTTGAAAGACCTGCATACAATGCAGCTTCTTTTCCGAAATTACGGCTAAAACTTACAAAGTGTACTGATGTATTTTTTTCAGAAAGTTTATGTAAAAGTTCAAGCGTACAGTCCTTTGAACCGTCATCAACAAAAACGAATTCATAGGAATCAATATTCATTGATTTTAAAACTTTGCTCGTTTCTTCATAAAAAATAAGTATTGCTTCTTCCTCATTAAAACAAGGTACTACAATTGAAATTAAAGGCATCATATTATTTCCTTCGTTTTTCATGCTTTTCAGAAAATACAATTAGGTACTGCCCAATATAATTGAGACCTGTATAAAGGCACATACCACTTATGAGTGCAATATTTCCTTTTATCGTTTCAGGTAATGTTGAAAAAATGAAATAAATGATTTTTTTCGCAGCTATGTAGGCGACAAAATAGCAGACTGCAAGAGTTATAATAAAAAGAACAACCTGCTTAAAACTCTTTTTATTATTTCTGAATGTGAAAAATTTATTCAAAAAGAAACTGACGATTCCGCCTACTATATAATTACAGGCTGAAGAAATCCAGTATGATACTTCAAATACATTATATAGTAGGAACATTACTCCTGCACCGACAATCGTATTTACAACGCCGACTGCAAGAAATTTTAAGAACTTTTGATCGATAATATTCATAAAATCTATCCAACTTCTTTATATTGCGGAAAATCCGAACAAAAGTGAGGATTTCCTTATTAACAACAAGTGGCACAGTACGCCATCAACCTAACATCTACCGCTTAACCTGCATTTGCGACTTTGCCGTCGCCTAAGCATAAGGCAAAGTTGGCGTTAAACGGCATTATACTCCGCTCCCTCATGAATCCATACCACTTATTACACCTTTTAGGCAAAACTTGATTTCCGTGGTTTTAAAAGCAAAAATGCAAACACAAATGCTGTGGTACAAAATAAGCATTCCAGAAGAAGAGAAATAAAAGACTTGGAGGAGCATCAAGTCTTTTACCAAATACTAATTGTGTTGCAAAAGAGATGGAATTATCTTTAAAACCCTACCAGACACTCTTCTTTTACTTTCACTATCGAAATTCAACTTACTTCTAGCTCTATTAAAAGCTTCTTTTGCAGTTTTAACGCCATCTACTTGAATTTGACTCAAACTTTCAAGCACCTCATATGTCCCAATATCTATAACAGAATACTGGCAAATCCAACTAGTATTGCTACTTACGTCTGCATAAAGATCCGGGTCTGCCTCACTTATATTAAGTGTTTGTTCAATAATAAGTCTTAAATTGCTTCCATTGAGTCGCCTTTTGCCAGAACTATCAAAACTTAGTCTGCTTCTAGCCTGATTTTCCGCCTCTCTATTGCTATTGCAATTAAATACTTGTAGATATCCAGTTAAGATATTTTGACCATAAGCATCGCCATCATCTTTTATAACAAATTTAACTTGATAAGAAGCTGCGAAAGCAACATTTATTCCTAAAAATAGGAAGATAGAACACAACAAAAACATTTTTCTCATAATACACCATC
>CAUTVN010000017.1:0-16400 GCA_963541705.1 uncultured Treponema sp. | reverse complement strand
CTTTCCACCAACATCTACAAATACATTGCCACCTGCAATGGCAACAACTCTACCGATTTTTAGCGTACCAGGCTCTGGAGATTCAAAATTATCGTACTCTTTAGTCAATGCCTGCTTGTTCACATCCGAAGCTTTTGCCTCTTTACCTACTTCTGCCTTCACCATATAAAACCCTTTATCGTGTAAACTATTTAATATAATGTCATAAACTTCTTTTATAGTCAAGTGTGATGTATCAATATAGAATGCATCATCGGCTTTTTTTAGCGACCCAATAACCTTATTTTTATCACACTGATCTCTTTTTTTTATTGCATCTTCAATTTCTTTCAAACTAAGCAAGCTAGTGCCCTGCTTAAAACGTCTTCTAGCTCTTGTTTCAACATCAGCGTCCAAATAAAATTTCGCGTCAGCATCAGGAAAAATAACAGTACTTGCGTCCCTTCCCTCACTAACTACATCAAGCCCTTCGCACGCTCTTCTAATCTTTTCCGTTATAACGCCTCTTACACTAGGAAAAGAAGAAATATGCGCAACATACTTTTCCACTTCATCCTTCCGCAAAAACTGAGTAACATCTCGCCCATCCAAAAAAAGACTACCGCTTGTATCGTATAGCATTTCTGTAGCTTTTGCCACAGAAAGAACAAAGTCTTCAGTAAGCAACTCTTCAATTTTTTGCGTATCTTTTATTAGAGTTAACACTTTATATGTTAGCGCCCTATAAAAGCTCCCTGTATTTATAAACAGAGCACCACACCTCTTAGCCACCTCTTTAGATATCGTGCTTTTGCCTGACCCCGCGGGTCCATCTATAGCTATAATCATAATATATTTTTATTATATAAGTGTTTATAGACTTTTGTATAGTAGGCAATCTCCCTTAGAATCAGTTTTTTTGCAAAATTTTAGTTTTTCCATATAGCTCTACATCCAGGATTATACATAGACTCCAAAACTATCGCAGGTATATGGTAGTTTCCGCTATATACAGCGACTCCTTCAAATACAAACTGTTTCCCCTCTCCTTCTTTTAGCGAAAAGTAAGTGTATACATTTGTATCTGTGAAATTTTGATAGTCATAGTTCGCACTAATCAGATCGCTTTTTCCATCAGGTGTTATCGCAGACATTCTTTTATTAGTAAGCTCCCATCCAGTTGGAATTGGCAAGTTCAAAACTAAATCTTCTAATTTTTCATTGCCCGTGTTTTTTGCATTAATTATAATAAAAAACCTCGTACCTTTTTCTATGTCGTCCAAATTTTGTATTCTCTCCATATTTCTAGTTTCATACCTTGCCTGTAAGGAAAGCCCTCCATGTTCTTCGCTCCTTTCCTCCCCATTTTGCAACATAGACTTTGCAGTAAGATTTATATAAACCGAATCGGAGTTCTTGTTTTTCACTTTAACGTTTTGCAAGTCTCTCTTACCGACTTTTAAGCGAAACACTTTAGCTGTCTTGTTTATAGTACATTCTTGCGTCTCCCCATTGGCAAGCACCTCGCAATGAATTAAATCCGATTTTTTGTAATTATAATATGGAGAAAGTCCAATAAATATCCATGCAATTTCATTTGCAGACAAATATTCATCAGAGGAACTAATATTTGCAAGAGCCAAAATACATTCATTTACACCAGCATTCTTTTCTCCTAGCAAAGTATAAGTTTGCAACTTCATTGCAACATCTCTAACGCTAGAATTATAATTTCTAAGCCCTCGCTCATTTTGCACAAAGCTTAAATCCACACCATCTGCTATGTTTTTCCCCACATCCTTTTTACCAATCAGGATATAAGACGATGCAAGCAAGCTACGAGAAAGAGAAGAAAGATCGTTAACTGCTTTTAGCTTATTCATTGCTTGTAGCTCTTCGCGTGAAGCCAGAGAGAGAACATATAACCTATAGGCCTGCAATTCTGGGTCATTTCTATATCCTACAACCCAGCTTTTTGCTAAATCAGCTGAATATTCCAAAAACTTTTTATACATTGCGTCTTCAACCTCAAACCCCATCTTTTTTGATTCTACCATAAAATGCCCTGCATAAATAGAAACCCAAAGAGATGCATCTTTTTCATTTTGCCAGTATGAAAAACCGCCACTCGCAGTTTGAAAGTTTTTCAGCTCCTGCAGAGAAGATTTTATGTTTTCCACTCGTCTCTCCGCCTCTGCATCGCTAAGCTCCGCAAATATCGGAAGATACATTTGCGCAAAAGCTTTAGAAACAATTTGTTCCAAGCAACGATAGGGTTTTTCAAGAAGATGCGATATCCTATTTTCAATCCCAAGAGAAGGAAGCCTAGAAATTTCCAAAAACAACTCTCTCGAATCCTCTTCGCCCGGTAGCATAACGCTTAATTCTTTTTCCGCCCCGCCTGCCAACAACTCATTCGCAATATTAATATATGGCGTGCCACGAGAAATGCTATCAATCTCAATAAAAGCAACATCTTTCAATCCCCGACTCCCGCTTCCTTCTATAGTAAAAACAGTTTTTCCCTTTTTTTCTGCCTTTATCTTAAAGATTGCATTTTTGTTTTCCATAGAAGGAACAAAAATCTTTTGCTCTTCACTTATCTTTATAGCTCCCTCTCCTTTGAGTCTAACCTTTGCCTCAAAAGAATCATTTGTGCTATTAAAGACGGTAACAGGAACTTCCATTTCTTCCCCTATGCCCAAAATTCGAGGGAACGTAGGCAATACTACTAAAGGACTCGCAACGCTCACCCTATCTTCCGTCGCTCCATAGCAAGCTCCATCTCTTGCAACCACCATCAACCGCACAGCTCCCATATATTGTGGCATATCAAATTCAATTTCCTTCTCCCCGCCCTTTTCTATTTCATATGGACCTAGTAGCATTGCAACACTCTTAAATCTCTCTGTTTTTTTACTCCCCTCTCCACCATCCTCTAGATCAGAGCCACCCACTGCAAGGATGCTTTCAATTCTACCACCAAAAGCCCCGCTAATATAATTAAACATATCATACGATGCAATGCTAGACGCTTCTTTCCTATAAAAAGCATTCCATGGATTTGCTGTTCTAAAACCAGTTAGCCCTAAAAGCCCCTCATCAACGACCGCGACGGTAAATGCCATCTGCCTTCCGTTCTTTTCCCGTACTTTAAATTTTGCTTTTTTGTTTGATTCAAAACTCTTTTCTGCAATAACTAGTGGCTCTAAGTGAGTGCTAGCGTCTTCTATCGCAACAGGCAAAATTCCATAAAGTCTTATTGGCAAACTATTTTGAACGCTCTGATATGGTTGCACCAAAGAAACATGGACATAAACATTCGGCGCCATTTTTTCAGTTGCCTTAAACGTATATTGGCACGTCTCTCCTGTTCCTTCCAAAATACGACTATCCAACACATAACCCGCCCTCTCTAGAGTTATATACGCAAACGAACCCTTCGCAGACGGGAAGCTTACCACCACATCATCTCCCACGTTATACTTTTCTTTTCCAGCTTGTGTATGTAGAATAGTTTCTGCAATACCGACCTTGTCTCCAGCTCGTCGCGACCAATAAGGAGTATCCACATATATAACAGCAGATGATGAGTGCCCATCCTTTCCGTCTTGAACCACTAGCAAATATCTACCCCAATTTTCAGTCTCTATATTAAACTTCCAACGCCCTCGTCCATTTTCTAGTACCACTTTGTCCGATATCACGTTCTTTACAGAAGATGACGATGCATAAAGAGCCTCAACGTCATAAGCATCATTTTGCCACCACCATCTCCAATCAAGACGATATAGTTCTACAGTGCATTCACGGCTCTCTTTTAATAGAGAGCCCTCAGAATCTACCGCTACAATATCCACGCTCTGCTCTTTGTTTGTATATAACATTCTCTCGCGATATTCATCTTCGCCTTCCGGCAACATAATTCCAATATAAGCCTGATATGGAGAAAAGCTAAACGTTTCGTTTTCAACAGAAAAAGAGCCGGAATCTTCATACACTCTAGTTTCAAACATTGCCTTCAATTTGCCCGGCGCATTTTCTACTTTCATTTCAATATTCAAATTTGCAATTCCTTCATCGTCTAAAACACCACGCCATAGCTGAGCGCTTGCTCTAGAAAATCTGTTTCTATTTGTTTCAGAAATAAAAGAATATTGCGTCCACTTTTCAAACGGAGCTCTATCGATGCTATAGCTACAGTCAACTTCTGCTTTTAGGTTGGAAGCTTTTGCACCGTGCAACCACTCGCTTTTGAGTTTTATAGAATTAACACCGTTTTTCAAATTTGCCTTAGGTTCTAGATCTACAAAAAGCCTGTTTGGAATGATATTCTCAACTCTCAAAGAGCGAGTCCAAGTATTGCCACCAATCTTAACTTGCGCTGTATATATGCCGGTCTTTGCATCAGCGGGAGTCTTCGCATCAATTCCATAAATGCCTGAAACATTAGAAGTTAGCACTTCGCGATACGCTTCGTTATACAAAGGATCTTTCAAAGAAAATTCTAAAGGAATATCTTTTGGCAAAGTTTGTTCCTCATCTTGCAGAATAAAACATAAGTGAATATCGTCTCCCGGTCTCCAAACGCCACGCTCCCCATAGATATAACCCTTCAATCCCTCTTTGCGCTCTTGTCCGTCAACCGCAAAATGCCCTACCTCCATTTCTGCAGAATCAGAAAGCTTTAAATATGCAACGCTCCCATCCTTGCTCGCTACAAGAAAGGCTGCCTCTTTCATCTCTTCAAAAAAAACAAATCCTTCTTTGTCTGTAACAGCCGACTTTAACTCTCTTTTAGCAAAAGAGAATGCTTTAACCTCTGCTCCCAAAAGAGCACTACCTGTTCTAATATCGCAGACTCTTGCATAAATAGAACTCGACGCATCTTTTTTTGCCATTAGCGCAATGTTAGACACTAGAATATCTTTCCCTGCCACTAGGTTGTAGTTATAGCTATGTATATAAAAAGCGGGGTGCAAAGGATTTTCTCTTTGCTTCCAAAAATCGTTTACTCGTACCTCCCCTCCATACTCTTCCATATATTCTTGCATAGACTGCCAATATTTTTTTGGAAACTTAGACTTTGGAAAAGGCAAGTGAGAAAAGTCTTGCTCCGGATTTTTTGCTTGATACATGCTGTCTTTTTTAGCAAAAGCTATTTTTAAGTGAAACATTCCTGTAGGAAACTTTTTTACCAGCTCTGTTATGTCTATGGAGCGCACAACATCGCGGTTTTTCATATCGTCTCTCCATTCAAATTCAAAGCTACCTTCCCAAACCGCCTCACCTACGGCATCTAAGTCGTGTTCGTTACCAACAGTTTCATACTGCAACATTTGCAACATATTATGCCCATATATGTTGATAGCCTGCATATAAATGCCTTTGATGTTGTGGGTCTTTATAAGAACTGTAGCGTTTTCTTTTGAAGGAACTATATTGCTTGCGTTTTCAAACTTCACATACGGAACGTCCCACGAATCTTTAAGCACAAAGCTATAGTCTTTTCTTGTTACACCCTCGAGAGATTTTGAAAAAATACCTTTTGTAATGGTAACTTTTGTATTGTCTGGCCAAGAACCTATGTTGTTATGCAACTTTAGCACATTTTTTCGCACCGAAACGCTATAGTTAAAAGAAACATCACTTTCTACCACACAACATGTTCCCAAATTCGGTCCAACTTCTAGGATATCGGAAAAATAAATATTGACAGTACTTCCATCTTCTACCCTATGGGAAAGGATTTCAAAACTATCTTTTTTCAAAATTGCATAACTTTGCGCGTCTTTTTCTATAGCACCTAAAGGAGAGCCATCATATTCTACAATCAGATTGAAATCTGCATTTTCTCTTTTTATGCCTGCTATTCTAAGAATATAAGATTTATCTTGCGCACCAGGGCTCATCTCCAAACTAATCTCTTCCAGAGTCTTGCCATCTTCTCTTTTCACGCTAAATAGATTTTTTAAGTCTTCTAACTTTTGTGGAATATCTGTTTCTATATAAGCCTCTATTTCTACACCACCTTTTTCGCTTGAGATTTTTAATGGCTTCAAGTCTACAAAAAGAGTTGCAGGCGAGACGATAAAGTTTTTTACAAACCCCCTCTCTCCAGCCACTCCTTCAAAAAGAAGACCCAAGTCAACACTCATTTTCAGCTCGCTCATCCCCTCGTATGGTGCTGATGGCTGAAAGACAAACGTCCTCTCGTCAACAAACTGATGGGTGCCTTCTACCTTTGGACTAAAAACAATGGCTTTGCTTGCCTTTTCGCTATATTTTACGTCTTGCGCAAAGACTATTTTGATATCATCAAGGCGCTTTATGTTAGATTGAGTAATAGCCTCTATGTTTTCGTAAGATTCGGTTTTAAAGCCTGCGTCTTTTGCACAGGACGCAAGAAAAAAACAAATACACACGCATATTAAAATATAAAAAACATTATCCTTCATAATAGGGATAAGAGTACCACTATAGAAATAAATTTTCAACTAACGCTTATAATTCATCACAGCTATGAAAGATTTGTATTGGACACCCCACTCTTTCTTGTGCTTTTGGATTAAGACATAGAATTTCCCATACGTCACGTAATGAAACTCCTTCTTTTTTTTCAACGGAAATAACTTTATCATTTTCACATTTTTTTATACACAACCACACCTTTTTTCTCTATCTCTCGCTTTTGTAATATCTGGTCTATGTTTAATTTCGTTTACAAACATATTTTCGCAAAAGACGCAAATGATGATTTGCATATGTATCGCAATGCAAAAAATAAGTGCTGTTTTTTCATCTTTTTACAAGTTTTGCCAATAAACTTTGAATAAGGCTAGGTATATTATGTAAGGTCTTATTATGCATATGAACTTATTTCAAACTTAAACTACCAATAAGAGCCTCATAAATATTTTTGGCAATTCTTGCAATTAAAGGAATAATAACAGAGTTTCCTGCCATTTTATAAAGCATAAGTGTTTCTAATTTCTTTTGGCAAAATAAAAGTATTTTCAAAACCTTTTTGATATCCTGCAACAGAAAAAGCCTGACATGGAAAGCCTGCAACAATGCCTGTTGCTTCGGGAATATCTTCAATTTTCAAGTTTTTTATATCATCTACAACTATTTTACAATTATGATTATGTGCAAATACTTTTGCAACCTTCTCATCTATTTCGTTTGCCCATAAAGGATTAAATCCTGCTCGTTTAAATCCTTCTTCAATGCCTCCAACCCCTGAAAAAAAGCCTATTACTTCCATGATAACTTTCCCTTTATCTCTTTTTATAAAGCTTTTCAAAGATTTCAAACTGACCTGTTCTTAAAAACTGCATTTCATATTTATTATAATCAATATAAGTAGTAACGAATAGATGTTTCAGCAATTTCTTTCATTTTTTCAAACATTTCTTGAACAGACCATTTTTCTTCTCTAAAAAACATTGAAACTGGTGAAAAAGAATTTGCATCGGAGTTTCCATCACGTTTGAATACATAAATTTGATTTAGATTATAAAATTCATTCATTACTATAATTTTTGAACGTACAGTTAATGTTTCTTTTGAATTTTCAGCAAAATCACATCCCCAACCAAAACAAACAAAGGGCGTAATTTTTTCATGGTTCATCATGGCTTTTATTCCGGCTAAATTCTTCCCTAACCTTTCAATTGCATTTCCTGTTGCTTGTTTAGGTTTTCCTTCTTTTTCTCTTTCTTTATTTGTGCCTTGTCGTTTTATTTCTGCAATTACTAATGGAAATTTTTGATCGTTTTTTATATCAACTAGATATAGAATTCCACCATCTGGAACAATTTTTCTATCAATGCAATCGTAACAAAATTCATGCCTAATATTTTTTCTTTTTATAAAGCTAATCATATATTTAATTTCAATTTCACTTGCAAATTCTAATTTATAATCAGTTGCAAAATATTTAATAAATTCTTGTTTATTTTTTATGTAATCTGTTACCATTTCCATTGATTTATAAATATCCTTATCATCTATTTTTGACTTCAAGTTTTTAGGCTTATGTTGTTCTGTACGATTTCGTAAGCTATCATGTTGGCTCATTTATTTACTCCTTTCTTAACACAAACAAATATTCTTTAACGTGAATATTCCGTCCATTTAAATTCCTTGAACCTCTAAAAGTATTGTATTTAATTTCTATTGTTTTTAAAGAGCCATATTTTTTTAACATACTCTGCATATCTTCAAAACTGATAAACCCTTCAGAGTTATAAGAGATAATGATATATCTTGAATCAAGATTAAAGATGACTTTTTCCATAGAAATAAGTGCTAATGAGCTTTTGTTAAAGACAGAGCGATTCCAATCTTGCGTAATTCCTGACACTTTGCTAATTGGAACATCTAACTTTTTTTTAATTATCAAATTTAACATAAAATAGTTTGAACCATAAGGATGTTGATTATATGGAGGGTCAAGATATGTAATATCAATGTTTTTGAGGCGACTACTTAAAGCGACTGTATCTTCTTGATATATTTTTACATCACTTTCAAAATTGCTAAACACAGGGCTTTTTAACTTGACATTTCCATAAATGCGAGCAAGTGCATCAGCTTTAGCCCCTCCAAAGCAACCTATCCTCGTGTGTTTATTTTTGTAAAAACCTTTAAACACACCACTAGTGTTGACATGGATGGAAGCTTCTACAATAAGAGGTGCTAAAAAGAATTTTTTTTGTCTCTCTTCTTTTACAACATCGTCAATTAATTGCCTGTATGTATCTATTAAAAGAGCATTTTCATGAGTGTAAAAAACTCTTTCGCCCATTTGAATGGCGTTATCATCTTTAGGTGCATAATGCTGAGTGATTATCCCTTCAATTTTATCTTTTTTACACTCATTTTCAATAATGGAGTGCCATTCATTACAAAGATGACAAGGGTAATCAGATTTATTAGTTAGATAGCATTCATTAAGTAATTTTGAATAGCTTTCCATGTCATTAACGATTAATGTATGACTATGCTTTTTTAGCATTCTTGCAACAATGCCTGAACCTGAAAAAAGGTCAGCACAAATTAAGCGTTCTTTCCTTATTTCAGTTTTTATTACTTCAATTTCTTTTTCTATATTTGCTATTAGTGATCTTTTATTCCCTAAATATGTGATTATTTGTGTGGTTAAAAATTCTTTATTTTCGTCTTGCATTGTTATGGGTATCGGTTAAATTGGAGGATGGGGTTTAATGAATAGAAGACTTTTTTCTTCAACACTTTCTACAAACAACAATATATTCCTTTGCTATTGTTCCCATTCTTTTTCCTGTAATGTTAGATGGCGAGTTTTTAAGTGGCATAGATTTGTTTCCAATTAATCGCTCATAAGTTATCACATGTTTTAGTCCATTTAATTCAAATTGTTCTGCTACAAATTGATCTGTGGGTAAAGTAATTCCTTTAACACACCTATTTCCTACTACATAGATAGAATAACCTGAATAACTAATTGCATTGGCAACTTCTTTAATTGACGATTCTAGGTCAAAATAATATGAAGATGCCTCGCACGCTCTCTTATTTGATTGTTTTTCAATTTCTAAAATATATTCTTTTATAATTCCTTTTAAGTAAAGATTCTTACTAGATGCACCCCCCATCAATAAATTGTCAAGTTTTCGTGCATCTTTTACACCTAACCAATGGTTACTAAAAAAAGAGAATTGTCCATAAGCAACAGTTGTTTTGCTGTCTCCATAAGGGGGGCTTGTTAGCACCACATCCCATTTTCTATTTTGAGTGTTATTAAAAGCATTGTTTTCTATTTCTATTTTTTCTATTTGTTTAAGTTTAGGTAAATAATAGGTTGTGTATATATTGAGTGCAAGTTGCAATTTATAAAAATATAGTCCATAAATATCGGGATTAAAAAGTAGCGTATCTTCTTCTTTGATTCTATACAATTTAAACTCACTCTTTCTTGTATAAGACGATTCACGTGCGGTTTCAGAAAATGGCAATAAAAAAAAGTGTCTATAGTTTATATCTTCTATTTTTTCTATAAATGATTTTATAACACTTAAAGCTATAACGGCATGTTTAGAAAACCAGAAATCAATATTATTAAATGTGGGCACTTTTATTTTATTCACATTTTCTTCATTTTTTATAAAATTATATATGTTATTACGTAGAAAAAGTTTATAAGAATTAAGTTTATCAACATCCAGAATGGTGAATTTTACTTTTGAAATTAAAACAGCAAGAGGATTTAAATCAAATCCACTCATTTTTGTAATGCCAACATCTACTCCTACAGTAAAGGAAGAGCCAGATCCACAATAAGGATCTAAAAGAGTTTTAGCTTTAATATTAAAATCTTTAAATAATTTAATTCCTATTTGGGGGAGCATTGTCGCAGGGTATTTATGAAGGTTAGGATAAAGCGCCGAATATGAAGAACCTAAAAAATCATAAGAGTCGTTTCTAGCAACTTTATACATTATATCTCCGTTATAGTTTCAAAAAGAAGAGGCAATTTGTCTTCGTATATTCTAAAGCCTGTCCCATGGTTTCTTGCCATTGTACCTTTATCATGAAGCCTTAAATCAACTAAAATGTTTTCCTGAATGAATTGATTTTTTAAAAGCGAGGGAGTTGTACCTTGCAGAAGTGGAGCTCTAAAGAAGTTAAAATACTCTATTCCATCTCTTTCTTCTGTTTGCGCTTGAACAAACAAAAGGGCAGGAATTTTTTGTAAAAATCTTGTAGCAAGAGTTTCTAATTGCCAAACAGCGACTACCTCTCCAGATATGTGTCTTACGGCAATATCACATTCAGTTACATACAAAAATAACCCTGCACTATTAGGTTTTAGCGACATTGTATAGTACAATCCTTGTCTACCATTTTTATCTAAACTACCATATTTTTTTACAGCTTCAAGTGGTGGAATCTTCCAAGCTTTACTATTGAACGTAAAAAGCGTGATTAAGCTATTTCCTCCGCTCCTATGTGCTTTAAGTTCAGCCCCTTCTATGTCAGGTAAAACATTGTTATTTTCTTTTAGCCCTAGATAAGTCTCTAGTGTGTGCCCTATTCCTGTAGGTCCATATCTTGTGCTTTTAATAAAGCCTTTGCCTCTTATATCTTTAAATTTTATTTTAAATTCTGCTATTGTCATATAAATTCCATGTTGTATGATTCATTTTTTAGAACTTCGCATAAAATAAAACTCCATGAGTTTATCAAAGCTAAGAATGAATAGATCGCGATCTATTATAATTAAAGAATGATAAAAATAAAAGATAGAAAATATAGATATATCTATTCTAGATTATTTTACTCTTTCTTTAATACAAACAAATATTCTTTAACGTGAATATTCCGTCCGTTCAAATTCCTAGAACCTCTAAAAGTATTATATCGCATTTCTATCGTTTTTAACTTGCCATATTTCCTTAGCATACTCTCCATTTCTTCAAATCGAATAAAACCTTCAGAATTGTAGGAAATAATTATATACTTAGAGTTGAGCGAGCTTACCACATCTTCTATAGCTTCATAAGCTAAGCGAGGTTTATTAAAGACTGAGCGATTCCAGTCTTGCGTAATTCCAGAAACTTTGCTAATAGGCGCATCTAAGCAATTTTTCAATATCAAATTAAGCATAAAATAATTTGAACCATAAGGATGTTGGTTATACGGCGGGTCTAGGTATGCAATATCTATGTTCAAGAGCTTTTTGCTTAAGTCAACTACATCTTCTTGATATACTTCCACATCAGCTTCAAAATTACTAAACACAGGCTCCTTAAGGCAAACTTTGCCATAAATACGACTAAGAGCATCCGACTTTGCCCCTCCAAAACAACCTATTCCTGTATGTTTGTTTTTATAAAATCCCTTGAACACTCCGCTAGTGTTTACATGAATAGAACTTTCCACAATAAGAGGTGCAAGAAAGAATTTTTTCAAAGCTTCTTTGCTTACAATATCGTCAATCAGTTGTCTATAGGTATCTATTAAAAGAGCGTTTTCCCTTGTATAAAAGACTCTCTCCTTTTTTATATCTCTATCATCTTGCGGAGCATAATATCGCGATATTATTCCTTCAATTTTTCGAGCCTCACATGCCTCCTCAATAGAAGAGCGATACGCCTTGCAAATCGTGGTAGGATAATCACTTTTATTTGTAAGATAGCACGAGTTGAGTAGTTTTGAATAGGATTCTAGGTCGTTCACCACCAACCTATTGCTGTGTCTTTTTAACATACGCGCAACAACGCCCGAACCCGAAAAAATGTCAGCGCAACAAAAACGTTCCACACCCATTTCTTTTTTTATCTCTAAAACTTCTTTTTCTATGTTTGCAAGTAGCGCTCTTTTATTGCCTAAATATGTGATAATCTGCGTTTTTAAAAACTCATCTGATTCTGCTATCATACATTTTCAGAAAAAGATATCCGCCTTAAAAATCGCACTAAATTTTCCAAGCTTTACGCCCGCTTCTATCGGATGACTATACCTAGCCCCAAATTTAATCATACTGCTAATATCTAAATATAAATCACCATAAAAAGACTGGAAATATACAGGATATGTTTTCATAGTTTCTGAAATTGCAATATTTAAAATTGAGCGATAACCCAATTCAAAATTAATCCTATTAAAATAAATTAAAAATAAATTACTTCCTTTTTGAATTTCATAGCTAAAAACTCTTAAAGAAAAGTCAAAAGAAAAACCTAAATTATTGTTTGTCGCAACTTCTTTCTTTTTAACTTCCTTATATTCCGACATATCTGGCAAATAGCTGGTAGTCCCCACAAAACTCTTGTTGGTAACAAAAATAAATGAACCATAGGAAGGCTGGTAGTAAGCATTATAGCCATAATACGAAGCAATATTCATTTTCAATGGGACTACAGGAACATAGAAACTGCCTGTTGTCTGCAAAACGAACATATTTTTTTTACTTGAAATATTAGACACATAGTCTGTTTTGACCGACGTCCTAAAACCTCGCTTATCAATCGCAAAATATTTTGTTGCCAGCCTATAGTGTTTTTCTACTTGCGAATACCCCCCCACTAAAGACGCCGAAAGGAAAGTGCTTGTATACCTATATGGATATAGCGAGGTCGAACTAAATATATCCCTCGGAAATCTTAGAGACGCCATAACAGCAGCGCCTGCGCCCATAAAAATGCGCTTGTTCTGTTGGTCAAGCGAAAAATCTGTGTTTCCATTCAAAGAAAAAGATGTTGACCTACCAGCAAAACCAACGTTTCTATCATTTACTGAAAAGTTTAAGTTAAAAGAAGTAAAATCTAGCTTCAAATTACTTTCTATGTCCATAAAAAATGGTTTTATATAAAAAACTGGTTGCAGATAGAACTCAATAAATTCAGTCGGATCTTTCCCATATAGGTGTGCCCCAAAACCCAAATTGCTTATAGTGGGAAATTTGATGTCAGATTTTATGTATGGAAGAGGAAGCACTCTCCAAAGCCATGAAAAAGGATTATATTTTTTTGGACTCAAGCCTTCAAAGACGGGAGCTTCGCTTATTGGCGCAGACTCATTAAAATCGAATGCAACCATTTCACAGCTTTCATCTCTCAAACTTAAATCCGTAATTCTATACAAACTGGTATATTTTCCGTGAATCCCTGCATAAACCATTTTTACAGCGTCATCTTTTTCAAAAACAATTGGCTCAAACACGCCACCGGAAATGTCTTTATCCAGTATTTTTAAGCGTTTGCTACTAACATCATATAAAGCCATTCGATAAAGCATATTTTCTGCACACCACGAAAATGTAAGAAAAACCTCATCATTTATAATGCTAGACTTTAAATATCGAATAGCCTTTATCCCCTCGCCCAATTGCAATTTTTTCACATTCCCATCTTTAACATTCAGAATTAGAATATCTCTATATAATCCGTTTGCAGCAACAAACGCAACCTCGTCTTCTCCTGCATAGACCACGTTATATATATGCGAATACTGCAAACCAGGACCAAACGAAAGTAATTTGCGCTCCTCTTCTAGAGAAGAATTCAACAAAACTAAATCTGAATATTGCCCTCTTACTTTAACTGCACAAATTGAATCATCTTGCAAAAAACAAGCATATCTAACAGAAGACATTCTTTGTGGTAAAAAACGTTTATTCCTCATATCGTATATAGAAAGTCTCTGTTTTGTTTTTCCCAAAACATCTTTCACGTCTGTTGTAAGTAAAAAAGAAGAGTTAAGAGAAAAATTAAGGTCTGTAATCCCACTAGGAGCCGAAAAAAGTTTTGCTTTTTTCTCGTTTTTATCGTAGAAATAGACCGAACGTGTCGCAGAATCATAACAGGCAAAACCATCCCTGCTTTGAGATAGCACAACATTCGACATTTTTTCTTTTGAAAAAGGCAGCGCATCTTCAACATTTTCAGGATAATTTATAGAAGCAATAAAATCGTCCCAAAGTTCTTCCAAAGTTTTGCCAAAAATCTTTTTTGTTTTCTCTTTGGGAAATAGAAAAAAGTTGCTGTGAAAATATTTTATATATTTGTCTGCTCCATATATTTTTTCCAAGTATTGAAGAAAAGAAGCCCCATAAATATATGCCCAAAAAGAGCCGGGATATACATCCCTATGTCCTGCAGCCTCCCTCCACGTAGGACTCTCCCCATCTATTTTGGTTTGCATAAGATGGTGAGCTATCAAGGGATCGTTCAATCTACCCTGGTCTTTTCTGCTTTCAAACAACACCGCCACGCCTTCGTCAAAAGAAAGAGATAGGGTTGGCAACCAGTACCAAAGTGAGATAGCGTGAGTAAGTTCGTGGTAAAAAACATTTAGTATTTTATCATAAGAGTTGCCAAGTTCACCGTCTTGGAGAGTTGCATCGTATATCACAATGCGTTGATACGGAACCAGAGTATAATAGCCGTTTAGAAGCTCTGAATTGCTAGAAATATATATGGGATATCTATGTGGTAATTTTTTACCAAGACGCGACGCAATCTCTTCGGCATATTCATCAGCGTGTGCATATATGAGCGCAGCAGAAGCTTTAGATTCTGGCGAATATATTATGTCGAAATATTTGGTTTTTAAAACCTCCATCCCACGAGACCAAAGCGAAGAGACTATAAGAAGCGAATAGACAAAAACCAATATCGCCTTTATTTTAGAAAATGAGACTTTCATACACCACGCTTTAGTTAAAAGCAAAAAAACCTACGCTACGAGGCTAATTAGCGGATCTGCCCTTCCTACACCACCATAGCCAAAGTTTGCTTTTACGCTATTGAAACGTTTTATTTCTGCAAGATAATATTGGATTAACTGATCTATCTGAGAGCCTGAAACATCATCTCTTTTCAAGGCTTCTTTTGTAGCTTTTGCTTCCGCCATAGAAGTCTGCCTTGCGTTTACAAGACGGTCAATAAGCGAGTTTAAAATGCTAAGCTTGTCTATGCTCATTCCGCTCTGCCCATTGCCTGCAGCAACACCAGCAACATACTTAAAATTAGAGTATATTACCTGACTAGAGTTAACAGGCATATACGCCCTGCCCCCAGCAGAAACTTTAGGCAATGCCGAATACGAAATAGTTTGCAAAGGTGCATAATTTGAAATTGTCATACCCCACTCCCCTCATTCTTTATATATCACACCCACATCTATCCACACCTATCGGCAAGATTCAGTTTTTACATTAGGAAAAAAAATAAAAATATCCAGTTTAATTCTCTTTCTTTTTCTATTGACAAAAAGAAGTTTAGTGACTACAATGCCCCCATTGCATAGCAGGGTAGAGCAGCTGGTAGCTCGTCGGGCTCATAACCCGGAGGTCGGAGGTTCAAGTCCTCCCCCTGTTACTTTCACGTTTCAAGAACCTTTCCCCGAGTGCTATTCAACAATATTCTCTTTTTTACTTAGCTGTGCTTTTTTAATTATGTCTGGAATTAAGGATATAACTTTCTCCCTATTCCGCCTTTTCACTCTTCCACTCACAAAGCGTTCGCTCACCCTCTCCTATAACAGCACCAACAAGAAAGACGTCTTTCTCCGACGAAGCGTATTTTTCCGCATAGCCCATCTCTTTTATCTGCTCAATCGCCATCTCTGGAGTGCCCCCAACTTTAAACTCAAAGATGTAAATAGCGTCGGCTGTCTCAACTTCAACATCCGATCGTCCGCGGTGGCTACATACTTCCGAACGAACATATTGCCCCATAAGACGGAAGATGAGATAGATTGCAATTTGATAGTTATATTCTCGCAAAAAAGCCTTGTTGGGTGGCAAAGAGTCGTATGGAATGCTCGCCATCAGTGCTTTTATCAAGGTAAGCACTCCGTCTATATCTCCTGCCCTCATACTTTTTAAGAATTGCTTGATAGAAAAAGGTCCTTTCATTCCGCTACAAGCG
>CAUTVN010000016.1:0-17598 GCA_963541705.1 uncultured Treponema sp. | reverse complement strand
GTGCTGCTATGTTTATGGCGTTTTATGGCAAGAAAGGCTTTAAGGAATTGGGCGTAGTTTCTATGAGCAATGCCCACTATTTGGCAAGCGAATTTGAAAAGATTGGTTTGAAAGTAGAAAACAATGGCGAGTTTTTCAACGAGTTTGTAACGTCTACAGGACACAAAGCAGATGCGATTCTTAAGGCGTTGGAAGATAAGGGAATTCTTGGAGGCAAACGTCTTTGTGCAGACCGTATTTTGTGGTGCGCTACAGAAAAACTATGCAAATGTTGCATGAACGAAGTAGTGCAAATTGTTAAGGAGGCACTATAATGAGTAGCTTAATTTTTGAAAAATCTGTTCCCGGTCATAAAGCTTACTCACAAAAGCTTACTGTGCCAGAGTATAAGCTGGATGCAAAGTATATGCGAGGAGAAGATGCAAGGCTTCCTGAAGTTTCTGAGCTAGAATTTGTTAGGCACTATATGGAATTAAGCCAAAAGACGCATGGCGTGGACAATGGCTTTTATCCTTTGGGCTCTTGCACAATGAAATACAACCCTAAATTGAATGAAGAGATTGCATCTCTTGCTGATTTTGCAAATATTCACCCACTGCAGCCAGAGCATACTATGCAAGGATGCATCGAAGTAATGGGAGATTTGGGCGCAAAGCTTGGCGAAATTACAGGAATGGATGCATTTTCTTTGCAGCCTTCTGCGGGAGCACACGGCGAGTTTACAGCTCTTTTAGTGATTAGGGCATATCACGCAAAGAGGGGAGATTCTAAGAGAAACAAAATATTGGTTCCAGACTCTGCACACGGCACAAATCCTGCAAGCGCGGCGATGGTAGGGTGCGAAATTATAAACATCCCATCAGACAAAGATGGAAACGTAGACCTCGAAGAGCTAAAAAAAGCTGTGGGAGACGATACTGCAGCCCTTATGTTGACAAATCCAAACACATTGGGACTTTTTGAAAAACATATCAAAGAGATTGCAAAAGTAGTGCATGATGCAGGCGGTCTTTTGTATTATGACGGAGCTAACCTCAATGCAATTATGGGAAGAGTGCGTCCTGGGGATATGGGATATGATATTGTGCACCTAAACTTGCACAAGACATTTTCCACTCCACACGGTGGTGGAGGACCTGGAAGTGGTCCTATTGGCTGTAAGAAATTCTTGGAGCCTTTCTTGCCGAGTCCTTTGGTGGTAGGTTCGGAAGGTAGCTATAAGCTAGACTTTGACCGCCCAGATAGCATAGGACGAGTGAGAAACTTCTATGGAAACTTCCTAGTCTATTTAAGGGCCTATGCCTACATAATCACTTTAGGCGCTGAGGGTATTAAAGAAAGTTCTGGTTATGCAGTGCTAAATGCAAACTATTTGAAAAAACTTCTTGAAAAAGATTACCACGTAGCCTTTGACAGAACTTGTATGCATGAATTTGTGTTGAGCTTAGAGAATATTCACGATGAGACGGGAGTCAAGGCGTTGGATATTGCGAAAGGCTTGATAGACAGTGGCATTCATCCACCTACGATGTATTTCCCACTAATTGTGCATGAAGCTCTTATGTTTGAGCCTACAGAGACAGAAAGCAAGGCAACGCTCGACTATACTGCAGAGGTTATGTCGAAACTTAAAAAGGAAGCATACGAAGATAAAGAGAAATTGCACGGCTATCCATACACAAAGCCTATTGGGCGCGTGGATGAGACAAAAGCGGCAAGAGAGCCTATTTTGCGCTATAAAATGAAATAGAGTTTTGCCTTTTTAACAAACCAATCCTTGCATGCATTTTTTTCGTCTTGCATGCAGGGATGGTTCATTTCTAGTACCCAAGACTGGGTTTAAGTTTAACAGCAAAATATGGACTCTTTGCTTTTACTTGAAAAACTAATTTTTCTTATGTATAATGAGCGCGTAGCTTTTTTTAAGCTGTTGTAGATTATGATTATTATGAGATACGGGGCGTTTTTGAGACTGAAGTTTTAAGATGGGGCAGAAGAGTTTGTGAGTGATGAAGGAAAAAAGATTATTGCACGCAATAAAAAAGCGTTTTTTGATTATTCTGTAGAGTCTACTATCGAATGTGGAGTGGTGTTGTGTGGTAGTGAGGTGAAGTCTGTAAGAGATGGAAAGATTTCTTTCGTAGATGCTTTTGCAGAAATTATAAAGGAAGAAGTTTTTATAAAAAACTTTTTTATAGCCGAATATGTTTATTCTTCGATATTTAATCACAAACCAGATAGGGTTAGGAAGTTGCTTTTGCATAAGGCAGAAATTAAAAGATTGGACAGGCGAGTTAGAGAAAAAGGATTTACACTCGTGCCTTTAGAATTCTACCTTAAGGGTGGAAGGTTGAAGATTTTGCTTGGTTTGTGCAAAGGTAAGAAAATGTTTGATAAAAGAGCTACGATAAAAGAGCGAGATATTAAGAGAGATATTCAAAGAGAGGTTAAAACGTCGAGTATATGATTTTAGGATGTTTTTTTGGAAAACTTCTTTGCAAGGTATGAGACACAGTGAAAAATGTGTTTTGTAACTTTACAAAATATAGGGGCGTTTGTATGCCGATGGCAAATAATATTAAAGATGCAAAGATTGTGCTAGTTTTTTTCACACTGTTTTTAGGCGTTTCTCACCTCTCTGCTGAAAGCTCTCCTGTAAAAGTTGCATTTTTGTATATAGATGCAGTCGATGTTTCCAATCAACTAGAGCGTACGATAAACGAGATTTTAATTTCTTTTACTAGCGAAGTTAAGGGTTATGTTGTTGAAGATTTTAAGGCGGCAAATGAAAAAATAGTCGTTACAGCATCGGATGTTTCCTATGTTTTTACAGGACGGGTAGTAGGAATTGAAGATGGGGTTAGATTGGAGTTGGTATTTAAAAATAGAGCCTTAGAAATGGTGAGATGTGTATATAAAGACTATGAAGGAACGTCTAAGGTATTGTTGGAGTCTCGTCTTTTAGTTCGCGAAATTTTTAATATGCCAGATGATATAGAGATGGCGCGTACATCTCACCTTGCGGCAAGGGTTGGAAACAGTGCTGAAGATTCGGTCAATGCAGATGTTAAAAGTCTTGTAGAAGAAGAGTTTAATAAAATTTATACTCTTGACTCTCTCGCCGGTGCTTGGTATGGAGAAGACGGTGAGGTGGAAAAAATAATGATTATGCGAGGGGGGCGAGGTGTTGCAATATGGGCTTCTGGAATCTCTATTTTGCTAGATTTAAAACTTCAAGATGGTGTTTTGATAGTTAGCCAAAAAGGATCTCCACAGCCACGCCAGTTTGTTAGCCTTCCTGATGATATTGCTTTTCTTGCTGCTAGAGTTGCAAAGCCTATTATATGGCAGTTTAACGTTGACCAAGACTTAAAAGTTCTTTCGGGATTAAAGACTATGTCTTCAGTCCAGTATAAAAATAATGAAATACTAAGCGTTTCTGAGGTGGCAGTGCCTGATAGATGGCATAGAAATTAAACTTCTTTTTCCTTATAGGTATAGCTACCTTCCCTTACTACCTTAAAAGGGCGTCTTGATGCGTCTAGTATTGTAGAAGCCACTTCGCCAATGTAGCCCCCGTCTACTATCAAAGGAACTAAAAGATTGAAAACTTCTTCTATCATCTTTACATCAGTTATTGTTTTAGAACCTGATAGATTAGCACTTGTTGAAAAAATTGGAGAGTCTACACTTTTTATGAGTTCTTGAAGCCACGTGTCATTTGGGCATCTTAGCGCTATCGTGGGCTCTCCTATTGCTTTAAAGATTATAGTTAGCGGAGATGGCCAGCAAGAGGTTAGATGATCAAGTTCATCTTTTGAATAGAAAGAGCAGTCTACATATCTTAATGCATCCAGTGGCTTTTCTATTAAATATATTAGATGCTTGTTTGCTTGGCGTTTTTTTATTTCCGATATTTTGCTTTTGTTCTCTTTGTTAACAATGGCAGAAAGACCGTAGACTGTATCTGTGGGGATGATAATTGTTTCATTTTTTAGTAACAAATCCCGAGCTATAGCTAAAGATTCGTTGCTTTCTTTTTTGATAGTCATAATATTTTTAATACATAATCTTTTAGTAGCACGGTTTTATGTGTAGCTAAATACTCTCATTTCCTTTTCTTGATATTCATAGGACTTAGCAATTAACACTTCTATTATCAATGCAATTATTCCCATAAGCAAGGCAAATTTTTTGCAAAGAGAATCTGAGATAAACGCAGATTTTCTTACTGTAATAGCAGAGCCAGAACTCACTTCTGATAAGGGATTTTTGTTACCAAAGGAAGAAAGTTTTACAATTACTTCGTCCTCTTCAATGTAGCCTAAGTCGTGCGCAAAAACCTTGATTGTCTCTTCGTCAGAGGTAAGATTTTTTATCAACACGTCCAACTCTACTCCTTTTTGTTTGATCATTCCTATGTTTTTTAGAAGAGCCTGTCGCTCATCTTCTAAAACTTTTTGGGCGTAGATTCCACTCTTACCAAAGAAGAAAGTCAACATACTATACACAGCCACGGAGACAAAAATCGGAAAAATTATATGAATATATAGACGCATACTTATGCCTCTCATTAACGGCAATTTGCCTTTCTTTCTTGAATGTTCTCAAATAAAATTATATAATGAATTTGAGAAGGGTGAGTGGGGACGTGCTGGGGCTCTATCTTTATGGTTGTTTTATAATTTTCTCTTAAAATTTGTGGTCTAGAAGCCGATGAACATGGAGAGGCTTTTGACTTTTTAAGGAGATGGGTAACAATGTCGAGCGAAGATTTGGAAAAATATGATGAATTTGACGATTTGTCTTTGAATACTGAAGATGATAGTCGCTCAGATTTAGATGAATATGGTGTGTGGATAAAGAAAAAGACGGACGATCTTGCAAGTGTGCAAGGTGATAAAAATGCCGTAGAAGAAACTAGTTCAGACAACGATGAAGACAAAGATGAGATGGAAGGGGAGCCTTTTAACTTTGACGGGGCTGAGGAGGAGGTATCTATGCAAGATGATTCAACAGAAAAATTGAGTAGCCAAGACGATTCTTCGTCATTCGATGATATTGATATGTCAGATTTTTTTACAGATTTTGAAAACGACGATACTGCTGAGACTGCAGCAAAAGAAGATGAAGTTGCGCTAAATATGGATTTAAACTTTGACAATATGGACTCCTTTGCTGAAGAAGATGGGGGCGACGACTTTGATGCTATGCTCAGCGAAGCTGAAGGAAATGAGATATCTTCTGGTGGAAGTGATTCGCTTGAAGATGTAGAAATAGACGACTTACTTTCGGATTCGACGCCAGTAGCTTCTTCTAGCAATATGCAAAATGAGCAGAAGCTGGAAGATATCAGCATTAACGTCAATGTTGATGAAAGTCAATCTTTATCAAATCTTCCTAACGACGAGGAGAATGTCTCCTTAGATATTGCAAAGCCGTCTATAGAGGATGCTCATGAGGCGGAAGAGAAAGTGGGTGAAGAGAAAATAGTAATTAAAAATACTGTTGTGGAGCCTGAGAATATTGGCGAGATAGTAGAAAAAAATAAACAAGTTTTGGGTGAAACAGTGGATAGTAAAGAAAAAACTCATGTGTCTGACGCACATTTCAATGATGTAGAGGCTGTAGCTCGCGACCTGGCCCAAGGAGAGGTTTGCCAAAAGTCTTCTATCCCTGCTGTTGTTCAAGTTGAAGGCATTGATAGGTTGGAGCTTCTTTTGCAAAGTGTTATACAAGAGTTAAGGAGTATAAAAGAAGAAATTGCAAACCTAAAGTATGAGGTGCCCGATACTGCTCAAGTTGCAAAAGAAAAGGCTGAAGATGAAGCGTTGAGAGTTCAGGATACAGCAGAGGATAGCGGATTCTTTAAGGATGAAGATACAGATGAGGCTATAGCACTTACCGGGGATGAGTTAAATAATATTTTGATTACTGCAGACTTTACAGAAGAAAGTGGTAATGGGGTAGAGTTTGACCAAAATGAATCTTTACTGGCGAAAGATGAAGTTGACGGTGAGGCAACTGAGACTTTTGAAGATAAAGGCGAAGTTGCTTTGGATAACCACGAAACAGAAGAAGACATACAGGCTGGTGAGGATTCTTTAGAGACTTGCGGGGAAGATGAAAAAAATATTGACGAGGATGTTGAGTTTACAAATGATAAAGATTTTGACTTTGACGAGATAGAACTCGATAACCCTAAACTTGATGATTTTGTTATTCCTGAAGAGTTGGATTACAACATGTTGAATGTTGAAAGCGAAGGGACAAGCACTGGTGAGGTGGGAGAAGAAAGAGTTGAGAAAACAGAAGGGGCAGATATGTCCTATCTGGATGAGACTGATGACGAAGATGTTGCAGAACAGAGTGAAGATGTAGATAGCTCTTTCTTACCGTCTACTCAAGAAATTAATACTGCTTCTATTGATGATGACTCTTCTTCTATAGAAGAAGGCGATTTGTCATCCGATTCTTTAGCTGAGGATTCTTCTTCTTTGGCAGACGAAGGTGGGGTACTTTCGGATTCGGCTTTAGAACCAGACGATAGGAGCGAGAGTGAAGAATTGCCTTCTATTGTAAAGAAGGATGTTAAATCTGTGCTTTCTTATATGGATCAACTTTTTGATAGTTTACCAGAAGAGAAACTGAAAGAGTTTGCAGAGTCTGAATATTTTGAAATGTATAAGAAACTGTTTAAAGAGTTGGGGCTTTAATGGGTCTTTTAACAAAAACTAAAGAATTAAAAAGCACGGGAGAAGGTAAGGAGCCCTTGCCTAGATATTTTTTGTTTAGGTCGCTTTTTTCTCAATTTTTAAGTGAAGTTGATGCATTAAGTGGGGCTTTTTTGGTAAAGCACGCTGGAATATTTCATTTTGCTTTTCCAGTTTCTTTTGATGCGATAATTTTCAATAGGGCTGTATTTGATGCTTCATATAATTTGGATGGAGATTTTATAGAGCTTTCTAGTGATAGGATGAAAGGTTTTTTAAACACCGATTCTTCTTATGAACTTGGGGCTCTACTTCTAAATTCTATTATTGTGCCTATGGAAGACAACCATTGCGTTTTTCTATTTTTGAAATTTAAAGATGGTTCGGATTTTTTTGTTTCTCAAAAAAAAAGAGACGATGTTTTTAGTTCTATTAAAGATTTTAAGACAAAATATAAAGAAAATGAAACTCTGATAGAAACTTGTACTCCTTTTTTTCCAAAACATTTGGGTTTTTCTTTTGTTGAGTCTAAGTTGAAAGGAGCTAGCATCGCTTCCACAGTGGCAAATATAATTAATATTTCTTTTGAAAATGCTTTTAAGCTTGCTTCGTTGAATGATGATGCAGAAAATTTGGCAGTGTTTTATTCTTTGGTGAATAGAATTTCTATTCTTATAGGCTCTTCTAATTTGTCGGTATTAGAGAAGGATTATTCTTTAAAGATTTGTGTTTTTTCTAGCCAACTCCTTGATGAAGGAATTTATAATATGGTGCTAAAAAGCGTGCTTTCTTCTATCTACGGAGCATCTTTAATAGATAAGTTGTGCATAACGTTTGATAAAGAGGTTGCATCACCGAAAGAAGAGATTAGAAAATGGATTGAAAATTGCTATGATCCAAGGCTTATCTAAAATTAAGCATTATGGAAAGTCGCTTAAGGTTGCATTCAAAATATAATCCACAGAGGGAGGCAGATAGGTTTGCAGATCGCGTGTCGGGCAGTCCTTTGTATATCGTTATAACTGAACCGGCGGAATCTTACTTAGTAGCCTCTTTTAGGAGGCGCTTCCCAAACGCAAAACTTTTTGCGATTCGCTATACTACTTCTATGTTTTTAGAGTATGATTTTATGTTTGATGCCGTCTGGAGATGGGGGAGTGGTAGTTTAGTTTTTTTTTTGATAAGACATATTCCTGATGAGTTTTTTTCTAGAACTGTTTTTCTCTCGTGGAAACCTAGTGAGGCTGTGTGGCAAAAGGAAGCCGAGACTGTTTGGTCTGAAATAAAAAAAGCATCACAAACCATTCTGTCTGTTATCAATACCAGAATATTTTTTGGGAAAATATGGGCAAGAAATATTGTTAATAATATCTTTTTTTCTACCCATATAAAAGCTCTTAAACTAAATGGAATTAAAGACTCGGTTTTTCTTGCATCAGGAGCCAGTTTGGAGTCTTTCATTAAAGACAAAACAGTTAGAGAGAAAATTAATTCCAGTTTTTGTGTGTGTGCATCGTCTAGTATTGCTGCATTGAAGTATGCAGGCGTAACTTCTAAACTTTCTTTTGCAACCGATGGGGGCTTTTGGGCGGGTGAACACTTAAAAAAAGCGTATAATGAGCACTTAGTCATTCCACTTGAGGCGAAAGTGCCTAAAAATATCTTAGAGCACGTTTCTATTTCTTTTATCACTTATTGTTCTGAGATTGAAAAATATTTTTTTTCAAAACTTAATTTACAGCCTTTAGTGGCTAGGCGGAATGGTAGCGTTTCGGGAACTGCTATTGAGTTTTTACTTGAAAACACAAGTGGAAATATATTTATGTCTGGTTTGGATTTAGGTTTTTCTAAAGGATTTACTCATACAAGACCAAATGAAAATCTTGAAAATAACTTTGTAGATGAAAATAGATTAGAACCAGTTGCAAATATTTTGGCAAAAAGTAGTTTTAATTCATCAAGTCTTGCAACCTATGCAAAGTGGTTTTCCTCTTTGCCAGAGATTAAAAAACAGCGACTTTTTAGAATTGGAAATGAGGGAGTTAAGATTGAAGGTATCACCAATCTTTCGTCATCTGATTTTCTTAACATACTAAAAGTACAAAACATAGGAAATTCTTTAGAAAAAATAGAAATAAAGATTGCTAAAAAAGATAAACTTAGCATTATCCATTCTTTTTTTAAGGAGATAGAGGAAAGACTTGGAGACAACTTTCTTTTAAGAGATCTTATGGATTCGTCAAAACAGACGATAGAAAAAGAGATGATTCAATTAGTTGCATTTTCAGATTATATATCGCTCATAAAGGAGGGGGGGGGAGAAGGGCTGATAGAAAGGATTAGGCAGACGGTTCGTTTGTTTCTCACAGAAGAAAAATATACAATTCAAAATGAATAATATTTATATAGAAAATATCAAAGTCATAAGAAAAAGATTCATTATAATATATGAAGAGCTAGAAAGGAGCATAGCTGATGATAGCTATTTTGGAGTGGAAAAATCTAAAACGAATGAATATTGTGTGCCTTTTTTGAAAGACGGAAATCTGTTGCATTCAAAATATTCATATGTGAAAGAAAGTGAAAGAATGTTTAGTGGCAATGAAGAATCTGTTTTATTTTGTGGAATTGGAGCAGGTTTTCATATTCAATATTTTTTGCAACATTTTGATAAAAAAAAGGCACTTATTTTCGAAGCAAGTTATCCCGCTTTAAAAGCTCTTTTGGCGTTGTGCGATTTATCTGAACTTTTAAGAAATGAGCATGTTATTTTATTGCCACCTATTACCTCTAGTGAATGGGAAAGCGTGTTTTTACAAAATTATATTCCATCTACTATGGGTTCTCTTTCCATTAAGCCTTTAAGAGTATGGAAGGATTACTTTTTCCCAGGTGAACATAATATTCTTGATGAAAAAATTTTTTCTACGCTAGAGGTTATAAAACAAGATGCATCAACCCAGGCAAGATTTGGCAGAATTTGGATGAGAAATATCATGTTAAACTTGCATATTGCATCTCAAATTAGAGCAGAAATGCCAAAAGTTGACTCAACAAAAATTGCTTATATACTTGGGGCAGGTCCCAGCTTAGAAGATGCTTTTGAAGAAATAAAAGAGCAAAGAGAAAAAATAGTGCTTTTTGCAACAGATGCTGCCTTTTTGCCTTTACTCAAAAATGGAATTGTCGCAGATTTTTTTATCAGCATTGACCCACAAATAGCTTGTAGCACTCATTGCATTTGTCCGCTTCCAAATAACACCATTGCAATATTTGATCTCTCATCATCATCTGCTCTAGTGCGACAATTTCTAAACAATGGAAATAGAATAATATTCACAGCTTCAGATCATCCATTTGCTCAGTATGCAACATTTCTCTCACCATTTCCAAAACTGGAAATTAAGGGAGGCACCGTCTCCATTGCAGCTCTAAATGTTGCTTTTTCTTTGGGTTTTAGAGGAATTGAGTGCAAAGGGCTAGATTTTGCTTATACAAAAGGCAAAGCTTATACAAAGGGGGCATATCTGTCCGATGGTTGGCAAAGTTGCATTGGAAGGCTTAAGAGTGAAGAAAGTTTGACTATTGAATTGATGTTTAGAGGTAAAATTGAAAAAATAGCAAATGGAGATGGGATAATATATAGAAGCGAGTTATTTGATTCGTATAAGAGTGCATTTTATAATACAAAAAACACTAAACAACTTTGGAAAGATAGTGATTTCTCAGTTTTTCCATACAAAATTTTTGTTGAAACATTAAAAAGCGAAGCTTTTTCTCTGTATAATTCAAAAAATGCAGTATTTTTGCCTTTTATTATGTGGGAACTTCTTCATAAAGACATTAGTAAAGAGAGTGCAAGTCAATTTATAAATAATTTACTTGATTTGGCAATTCAATTAAGCTAATTTTTTGCTTGATTCTAGAATAACAATATATATAGCGTCAATATAAAATAATTTTTAATATTTAGTGCTTGTATTAAAAAAAATACTTATGATATAATGGGAACAATGAGACAAACATGTATTAAATTGTACGCTCTTTTTGTTGTTGCTGTAATGGCGATTACAGTAGGGGTGTTTATTTTTCATATAGTAGGTGATGTGGGTCAAGAAATTGAAAATGCGAAAGTCGCTTTTGGAAAATTTGAAAATGCGGTGATAAATGAGGTAAAACAGACATATCTTTCAGATGAGACTGGTCGAAATAAGCTAAAGAAAGTTGCAGATTTATTGGAGATAAAGGGTTTTGTGGTTCAGTTGTCTCCTTCGGTTGGTACTGTCTTTTCTTACCCTAAGGATTCCTCTCTTTTTTCTATTGTAAATGGGAACGTATTAGTTAGAGAAAGTTCTAGATTCTTAAAAGTGTTTAAGACAGAGGCTTATGTAACAGTCGAAAATGAGGGCAGAGACGTGCATATTACGATGTTGCGAAGTGTGCTACCAAGCAATATGCTCTTCATAAGAAGTCGGACTGTTTTTTTTATAATGCTTTTTTTAATTTTGCTAACGGGTTTTGTGATTGTCCTCTTGCAAATGAAAACAAGTGAAAAGGTAGAGCGCGTATACACTTCCTTTAAAGATGGCGGTGCTAGTTCTGTTTCTGAAAAAACTAGTTTTGAGGACGAAAATCCTTTTAGAACATCTTCTGCCAAAGTCGAGAGCAAAGATATTTTTTCAAATACTGATGATGTTGCAGAAGATGTAGAGATCTCTTCTTCCAAAAGAAGTGCTTTCGCTGATGCAAAGGACAATTCTGGTTTAGAGGTAGGGGATACTGACTTTAAGAATGAAGAGACTCCAGCTACTTTTGAGAGAAATGAGATGGATAAGGGTGACGGTGCGGAATCTAGCAAAGAAGATGCAAATAAAGAGAGTGAGGGTGCACCATACGGACTATATTCTCCTTCTACTGGACTTGGCTGGAAAACTTATTTACCGGAAAGATTGAGTGCAGAATTGGGACGTGCTTCTAGCACAGATCAGGATCTATCTTTTGTTATAATAAAGATATTTGACGTTGACCGTTCGACAATAGATGCGAAGCAATTAGCAGATATTGTCCTTGAATATTTTCGTTTTAATGATATGGTCTTTGAATATTCTGATAGTGAAGCGTTAGGGTTTGCTGGTATTTTACAGGACGCATACATAGATGATGCAATAAGGATATGCACAATTCTTTTTTCAAAATTGCAAAATGAGATATATCTTACAGGACAAAGACCAACTATTAAAATAGGCATAACGACTAGGGCTTTCCGTCTTGTTGAGGCAGACACTATGCTAAAAGAGGCAGAGGCCGCTCTTTATAAAGCAATTCAAAATGAAAACGAGTCGATTATAGGTTTTAAACCTAGTGCAGATAAATATAGAAAATTGAATAAAGTATGATATAATATTCGAAGAATAAACCTGACGACGTTTTGGAGGTAGATATATGAAGATTGCTATCAATGGTTTTGGTAGAATTGGAAGATTGGTTTTCCAAGCATTGGTGAATCAAAATTTATTAGGCAAGGATAAGTTCGATGTTGTTGCTGTAGTTGATTTATCGACAGATGCTTCCTATTTTGCGTATCAATTGAAGTATGATTCTACACAAGGGAGAATGAAGGCCGATATAAAAGCAAAAGAAGATGATGTTTTATCTGTAAATGGACACGAAATTAAGTGCATATCAGGTAAGGGATTAAAGCCAAATGAATTGCCTTGGAAAGAATTGGAAGTGGACATTGTTTTGGAATGTACTGGTATCTATGCAAACGAGGCATCTTATGGGCATATTGAAGCAGGGGCCAAGAAAGTTATAATTTCTGCACCTGGTAAAAGTAAGGATCCATCTAAACCAATTAAAACATTTGTTATGGGTGTAAATGAATGTGAATATGATAAAAATGTGCATAATGTAATCTCTAATGCTAGTTGCACAACAAACTGTTTGGCTCCTTTAGTTCATGTTTTGATTAAAGAAGGATTTGGTGTTGAGAGTGGACTTATGACAACTATTCACGCCTATACTGCTACACAAAAGACTGTCGATGGAGTCTCTCAAAAGGATTGGAGAGGTGGTAGGGCGGCTGCGATTAATATCATTCCGTCTTCTACAGGTGCTGCAAAGGCTGTTGGAGAGGTTTTGCCTACTACTAAAGGTAGACTTACTGGTATGTCTTTTAGAGTTCCTACTGCAACAGGTTCTGTTGTTGATTTAACATTTCGTACAGAAAAAGAAACATCTATAGAAGAAATTGATGCAGCAATGAAGAAGGCATCTTCAACATACTTAAAAGGTTTTCTTTCTTATTGTGATGAAGACATTGTCTCTCAAGATATTGTGCACGATCCAGCATCTTCTGTTTACGATAGCAAAGCAACGTTGCAAAACAACTTACCAAATGAAAAAAGATTTTTCAAAGTTGTCAGCTGGTATGATAACGAGTGGGGATATTCAAACAGAGTTGTGGATTTGTTAAAATTCATTACAAAATAAGCGGGAAGGAAATTGCGCAGTATGCTTCCATATAAAAGTATGCTGCGCATTTTCACATATTTAAGATTGTAGGAATTGCATTACTAAGCGATTAGCAGTTTCGGGGTTTGCTTTCCCCTTTGATGCCTTCATCACCTGACCTACCAACCAACTTGCAATATTGGTTTTTCCTTTTTTGTAGTCTTCTATTGCTGTTTTGTTTTTAGAGAGCACATCATCTACGATTTTTGCTATTTTAGCATCATCATCTAAAAGTTCCATGTTCTCTTCTTTAACAATTTTTTCAGGCTTTTCTCCTGTTTCAATCATTTTTGAAAATATTTCTTTTGCTTGATTACTAGTGATTTTTCCTTCTTCCACTAAATTGACAAGCGAACAGATATCTTCTGGCTTAATTTTTAATTCGTCAATTTGCAATTTTTGCTCTTTTAGTATGGAAAGGATATTGGTTAATATCCAATTGGCAACCTTTTTAGGAGAGAGTGCAGAAGATACGGCTTTTTCAAACCAGATTGCAATAGAACGCTCAGACGTTAGAAGAGAAACATCAAATTCTGAAAGATGGTAATTTTCTCTATATCTTTCCCTTTTTTGCTGAGGCAATTCGCCGACAGAAGAAGAGACTTCATGTATATACTCATCAGAAAGTTTTAGCGGTTTCAAATCTGGCTCTTGCATAAATCGATAGTCTTCAGCTTCTGTTTTTGTTCGCTGAATGATAGTTTCTCCTTTTGTGTCATCCCAGCCCATTGTCCTTTTTTCACCTAGACAGAAAGATAGGCGTTTCCCACTTTCGTACTCTCTAAGTTGCCTCATTGCTTCATATTGACAAGCATCTTTTACTGCCTTAAATGAATTCATATTCTTAATTTCTGAAATAAGCGTTCTAAACTCTATTCCAGCATCGATAATTTTTAAGTTTACATTAGCATCGCATCTCATAGCGCCTTCTTCCAAATTGCCATCAGTAACGCCTATAAACTTCAATATCTCCCTAATTGTCTGCATAAAGAGAGATGCTTCCAGACCAGATGCCATATCTGGTTTAGAGACAATCTCTATTAATGGCACTCCACAACGATTAAAATCAATATAGGAATGATTTCCTTCGATATGTAAACTTTTTCCTGCGTCTTCTTCCAAATGGATGCGCTCAATTCCTATTTTTTTTAATATAGGAATTTCATTTTGAGCTGCGATATTAATTTCTACCGAACCATCGCTACAAAGTGGAAAATAAAGCTGTGTTACTTGATATCCTTTTGCAAGATCAGGATAAAAATAATGTTTTCTATCAAAACGCGAATAATTGTTGATATGGCAACCTAATGCATAACCTGCCATAATTCCTTTTTCAACATATTCTTTAGATGTTGTAGGCATAGCACCTGGCAGTCCTAAACACACAGGGCACACTCTAGTGTTTGCCAATCCTCCGTACTTATTTTCGCAAGAGCAAAAAGCTTTTGTTTTTGTTAAAAGTTGACAGTGAATTTCACAACCTATAATAATTTCATATTTTAGATTTTTATATTCAAGCATTAAAAGCCTCCAAATTATGGGCAAGTTGCAAAATATTTCGCTCTGAAAAATGTTTTCCTATAATCTGCACACCTATGGGCAAGCCTTTGTTTGTTTGTAACGCAGGAATAGAAAGAGAAGGTACTCTGCTAAGATTGACAAACGTAGTGAACAAATCTGATAGATACATAGCTATAGGGTCATCTATCTTTTCTCCCAATTTAAAAGCTGGCGTACAAGATGTGGGGCATATAATAAAGTCATATGTTTTAAACACTTTTTCAACTGCTTTTTGGATTGCCCCTCTTGCTTTTAGGCTATTTTCGTAACAATCACCTGACAAACCTTTAGAAAGAATATAGTTCCCTGTTATAACTCGCCTTTTCACTTCAGGGCCAAAACCTAAGCTTCTAGTTTTTGTGTAGAGTTCGTCGAAGTTTTCTGTTCCATTTACGACTCTGTTTCCATACCTAATGCCGTCAAGGCGTCCTAAATTGCTTGCCGCCTCAGACATAGCGAGAACATAATATGTAGGAATTGAAGAAGACAATATTGGCATAGAAACAGATTCAACTTTAACGCCCAAGCTTTTAATTTTGTCTATATAGGCTTGAAATAATGTTTTTACCTCTTTATCTAGCCCTTCTGCATTTAAGAATTCTGTTGGAATTGCGACACTTAATTTTTGAAGTTCATCTTTTGAAAAAAGCGAAAGCTCATTAAAAAGAGTTCCATCTATGTCTGCACTAGTTTCATCTTTTTCATCTTTTCCAACTAATACTGACAAAACTAGTGCAATATCTTGCACATTTCGGCTAAAAAGTCCAACTTGGTCTAAAGAGGAACTAAATGCCATCACTCCATACCTACTAAGAAGCCCATAGGTTGGCTTTAGCCCATATATTCCACAATAAGCAGCTGGAAGGCGCACAGAGCCACCAGTTTCTGTTCCAAGTGCAAAAGGAGCCTGATATCCTGCAACAACACTCGCAGAGCCACCTGAGCTTCCGCCGGGAGTTAAAGAGCGGTCAACTGGATTTCTAGAAGGGCCAAAACATGAGAATTCAGTAGAAGAGCCCATTGCCAATTCATCCATATTTGCTCTACCTACCAAAACCGCTCCAGCATCCAAAAGACGCTGTGTTACTGTTGAGTTATATGGCGCGATATAGTTTTTTAGAATGTTGCTACAACAAGTACAATATTTTCCTTTTATCGAAATATTGTCTTTTATAGCGATAGGCAAGCCGAGAAGTGGCAAATCCATGCCACTTTTAATCATCTCATCTTTTTTCCTAGCATTCTCTTCTGCATCGTCAAAAAATTCAATAAAGCCATGCAAAGGAATCGCTTGCTTCTCATCGTCTTCATATGCCTTTTTGCAAGCCCTAACTATGTCTACAGAAGTTAGTTGTTTTGTTTTTAAAAGAGCCTTGAGCTCTGTCAAACCCATTTCCAAAATATTCATCTTATCTAAATTCACTTTATAAATTTCCTTAAAATGTCTCTTTAGTGCAAAATAGCTTTGTGTTTATGCTACATCTTCTTTAATTTTCTTAAGATGAGCCTAATACTTTTGGACTTCTAAAGTAGCCGTCCATAAATTCAGCATTAATCATCTTTAGAAGGTGCTGATCTATATATGAAGTTGAACTATTGCCTCTTAAGTCTTTTTCAGAATTAAAACTATCTGTATTTTCTAGCTTTTCTCCTTTAAATTGTTCTAATTCTTCAAAATAGTCTACAATACTTCCGATTTGTCCCTTTAACACTTCATACTCTGAATCGCTAGATGCGCTAAGACGCGAAAGATATAGCAAAGAGTCAAAGATTTTATTATCAATTTTTTTACTTTCATCCATAATCTGCCTACTCAATCTTTAAAAGCTCCAATTCAAATATTAAAACAGCATTTGGCGGAATCACATTTCCTGCTCCTGCCTCTCCATAAGCAAGGTGTGGCGGAATAATTATAGTGCGTTTTTCTCCTACCTTCATTTTTGCAGCCTGGCTATCAAATCCTTTTATAAGGCGCCCCATATTTGCTTGAAAAGTGATAGGCTCGTGCATATCAGAATCGTCAAAGACTTTTCCATCTAAGAGAGAGCCCTTATATTTCATTGTAAGAGTTTGTCCTTTTTTCGCAGAATCGCCTTTTCCTTCTTTTGTAACAAAAAAATAAACACCATCATCATCTTTTTTTGCCTCTGGCCATTTTTTTTGAATTGTTGGCATATCTTTCAAAAAAGCTTCATCCATAGCTTTTTGAGCTACTTCTTGTAAATTTCTAACATAGCTTTTGAATGAATCTTCATCAGTTTTGAAGTTTTCTGCATCTTTTCCTTTTCTGATAATTTTTATGGAATTGATTTTATCATCTTGTTTGATCGAATTTACAACATCTTGTCCTTCCTCTACTTTTCCAAAAATAGTGTGTTTTCCGTCTAGCCAAGGTGTTGCAACATGAGTGATAAAAAATTGGGAACCATTTGTTCCAGCCCCTGCATTAGCCATAGAAAGGACGCCGGGCCCATCATGCTTTAGGGATGGAAGAAACTCGTCTGGAAACTCATATCCAGGCCCCCCTGTGCCAGTTCCAAGTGGGCAACCACCTTGAATCATAAAGTTGTCTATAACACGATGAAACTTCAAACCGTCATAATATGGCTTTCCTTTGCATACTGCAAACTTACCTTCTGCCAAGCCTACAAAATTGCATACTGTCATAGGGGTTTTATCAAAAAAAAGATTCAAAACAATATCTCCCCTGTCTGTGTTTATTACAGCATATAAACCATTACCTAGTTTTTTATATTCTGCACTACTAGATGATGCATTTTTGACTGATCCATTTTCCATTTTTTTCCCCCTT
>CAUTVN010000015.1:0-18399 GCA_963541705.1 uncultured Treponema sp. | reverse complement strand
TTCACATATCAAAACTTAACAGATTTCACTCTAGAACTTGGGATATATCGGGCTTCTCTTCTCTATCTTAATTTAGGGCATAAATGCTATAACAGTTCCTTATGTAATCGTGTTTTCCCATATATTATAGAAAAAAAATTGAATCACCTATTGAAAAAAATCATCTTTTATGTAAAAATATCTCCAATTGGAATTCTTTTTTTTATGTATAGGCTGATAAGGGAAAGGCTTATTACATTATGTTTGTGGAGAGATTTGGGTAAAGAGTATGCACAAGATTTTAGAAAAAAAACAGTATTCAGAGAATGTCTTTTATATGAAAGTTGATGCACCTTTCATTGCAAAGTCTAGGAAGGCAGGACAATTTGTTATTGTTCAGCTAGATGAGGATATGGGAGAGAGAGTGCCTCTTACCATTGCGGATGCAAATAGAGACGAGGGATGGATTGCTCTTGTGGTGCAAATTGTTGGAGCTACAACTTTAAAAATGAGCCACATGGAAGTGGGGGAGGAAATCCCGGTGTTGTTGGGTCCTTTGGGTAATCCTTCGAAAATTAGCAAGGTGGATCACGTTGTTTGCGTATGCGGTGGAATCGGTGTTGCTCCTATGTATCCTATAGCTCAAGCGTTTAAAGAAGCGGGTAGCAAACTCACGGTAATTATTGGAGCTAGAAACAAAAGTTTGATTGTTTTTGAAGACGAGATGAAAGCGATAGCAGACGAGCTTATAATCACTACAGACGACGGATCTTATGGAAGAAAAGCGCTGGTTACAGCTCCCTTAAAAGAGCTATGCGAGCAAGATGTTCCGCCGGACGAAGTCTTTGCAATAGGACCTCCTATAATGATGAAGTTTTGCGCAGAAACCACCCGCCCTTTTGGCGTTCCTACGACTGTTTCTCTAAATACTATAATGGTAGACGGCACAGGAATGTGTGGGTGTTGCAGGATAACTGTTGGAGATGAGGTTAAGTTTGTTTGTGTGGATGGGCCTGAATTTGATGCTCATAAAGTGGATTTTGACAATATGATGACTCGTATGCGCTCTTTTAAAGACAGAGAGACTGAGAGTTTTCATAAATGCAAATCGGGCTTTTTTGCTTAATTTTAGAGGGAGTATCATAAAATGGAAGAAATATTACACACACATAAAACATACGACGAACTAGCCGGCGAAGCTTCGGAGATTTGGGCTTCTCTAAAAGACAAAAAACTAACTCAAAAAGAGCGAACGCAGGTTAAGATGCAAGATATGCCCACTTTAGATCCAAAAAAGAGAGCGGCTTTAATGGACGAGGTGGCAATGGGCTATACAGAAGAGCAGGCTATGGTGGAGGCGCAAAGGTGTCTAAATTGCAAAAACAAGCCTTGCGTTAAAGGTTGCCCCGTTGGGGTACGCATTCCCGAATTTATTGAAGCAATTCAGCGTGGAGAGTTTAAGGAAGCGGTCGATATAATAAAAACAACCAATTTGTTACCTGCTATCTGCGGACGTGTTTGTCCTCAAGAAAAACAGTGCCAATCTTTGTGCACTATTGGGCGAATGTTTAAGTCTCCTGAAAAATCTGTTGCAATTGGGCGATTGGAGAGATTTGTTGCAGACTGGGAGCGAAATAATAACCAGATGAGCATTCCACAGGTTGCCCCTGCAACGGGGAAAAAAGTCGCTGTTGTGGGTTCGGGACCTGCAGGGTTGACTGTTGCTGCAGACACAAGAAGAGCGGGGCATGAGGTAACTGTCTTTGAAGCTTTGCAAAAGACAGGTGGCGTTATGGTCTATGGTATTCCTGAGTTTCGCTTGCCAAAAGAGATTGTTGCAAAAGAAGTGGACAACTTAAAAAAGATGGGAGTAAGATTTGAAACCAACTTTCTTGTAGGTCGTACTGCAGACTTAAAGACTTTGATGGATGAATATGGGTATGATGCAGCGTTTATAGGAACGGGGGCAGGGCTTCCAAAGTTTATGGGAATTGAAGGGGAGAATTTGATGGGTGTCTTCAGCGCCAATGAATATCTTACCCGTGCTAATTTGATGAAGGCTTATGATGAGGAAGCTTCGGACACTCCTCTATATAGAGCGGAGACTGTAGCAGTTATTGGCGGTGGAAACGTTGCTATGGACGCTGCCAGAATGGGCTATAGGCTAAAAGCAAAAAAAGTGTATTGCATCTATAGAAGAACAAGGGCTGAAATGCCAGCCCGTGTGGAAGAGGTTGCCCATGCAGAAGAAGAGGGTGTGGAATTTTGTTTTTTGCAAAATCCAACCAGGATTATAGGCAATGAGGAAGGTAGAGTTTGTGCTATAGAAGTGCTAGACTACGAGCTTGGAGAGCCGGATGAGTCTGGCAGACGCAAACCTGTTGCAAAGCCTGGGACAGAGCACCAAATAAAAGTGGACGCTGTGATTGTTGCTTTGGGCAACGATTCAAACCCTTTAATGGCACAAACGACAGAAGGTTTGGAAGTAACAAAGAAAGGCAACATTATAGTTAGCGAAAACCAAAAAACTTCTATAGATGGTGTCTGGGCTGGGGGCGATATAGTGCTGGGAGCTGCGACGGTTATCCTTGCAATGGGAGAGGGCAGAAAGGCTGCGGCAGCTATTAATGACTATCTCGCTTCTAAAACATAAAACAAAAGGGACTTTTGATACTTTAATAAATCGCAAAAAGCTCCCTTATTTTAGGGAGCTTTTTTTATAACTTCTAATATTTTGCATAAATAGCTTTAGGTGGTGTTGTATGAAAATGATATTGGATATCGGCATATTAATTTTGGAGATGGTTCTATTGTGCCTTAACTATGGAAGTCTAAAAGGCAAGACTAAACTTGAGTTGGCGTCTATTTTTGTTACTTGTCTTTTAAAACTTTTCTTTATGTACATAGCTATCGCTGTTTTGCTAAAACTTGTTTTGCACTTTGGTTTTTACCAGAGCTTGTACAACATGTTTTTTGGAAGTGTAAAGTATATATTAAAGTTTCATGCTATAGCCACTGCTTTTATAGTTTTGATGTTTTTTCTCCCCAAAGTTATGGAATTGGACGTGGATATATTAAAAGTAGAAAAGAAGAAAAACGTCCTTTTTTCAAGCTTCTTCCTTTTTTTTGCAGTTCAATTTACCTCTCTTTTCTTTTATATGAGAATGTTTTTTCCAGGTCTTGACGTCGACCAATTATTTTTTACCTTATTTGCTCCTGCCATAGGTATGAGTAATGCTATATTCAATGCTTCTATTATTATGTTGATTTTGTTTCCAACTATAGCTGTGGTTTTAAACTTAATCTTTCACAAATTGGGCTTAAAAATTGCATTTCATTTTTCTATAAAAGTCCAAGAAGTATTACCAATTACAATTAGAAAAAAGCTCATCCCATCTTTGATACTTGCAGCTTTTGCACTATTAGTAGTGTTTATACGTTTTCCTATAATTGAGTTTATAAAGCGAGAACTTGCTCCCTATTCCTCCTTTTACGAAACTTATTATATAGATCCCAAAGGTGTAAACTTTAAGTTTCCCGAAAAAAAGAAGAACTTGATTTTTATATATGTTGAATCAATGGAAGCAGAAGGAGTGGGGAATATATTAAAAGGTGTAGATTTAATTCCCGAACTTGGTAAATTGGCAAAAGAAAATTTAAGTTTTAGCCATAACGATGGTATAGGAGGTCCCTTACAAGTTCCAGGAACCAACAATTCTATTTCTTCTTGTTGCAACACTCATGTGGGCTTGCCATTAATCATGTGGGTGTACGGAGATTTTAATAGGTATTCAAACAAATTATTTAGCGGTGCTTATGGATTGGGTAATATTTTATCGAATGGGGGGGGCTATATAACCTCTTATGTTGTAGGTTCGGTTAAAGGTTCTTTTGGAATGGACACTTTTTTTGAATCTCATGGATTTCCACTAAAAGGTTTAGAGTATTGGTATCAAATCGGGAAAGTGCCGAACGATTATTATGTTCAGTTTGGAGTAGAAGACAAAAAGTTGGTTGAATATGCAAAGGAAGAGATTTTGACTCTGGCTAAACAAAACAAACCTTTTGCTTTTTCTATGTTTTTTGAAGACACTCATTTTCCTAACGGATATGTGTGTGAAGAGTGTGAGAAAAAACATGTTAGGAGTATTCATAATGTATATGAATGCACTTCTAGGAGAGTGGGGCGTTTTGTGCAGTGGATTAAAGAGCAGGCTTTTTATGAAGATACTTTGATAGTAATTTTAGGAGACCATTTATATAGCGGAGACGATTTATATGGAGACGAGCGGAGCGGATTATATCTAAACCACAATCGACATGCATACAATGTTTTTATAAATACAAAAGATTATTCAAAGTTTAGCAAAAACCGCTCATATTGCACATTTGACTATTTTCCCACGATAATCGACTTGTTAGATATTGAATATGATGCTCCAGGTTTGGGGATTGGCAGATCCCTGGTTAAGGGTGGAAAGACGTTGTTAGAAGAGTTGGGAGAAGAAAAAATGGCTTCTGAAATGGTAAAGAAAAACAAGCTTTATAGAAAACTATTGGTAGAATAATAGTTTTATTGTGATATAGTCACTTATATTATACATTAAGATGATGAGGAGACTTTGTTTATGAAAATATTTGATACTCATGCTCATTTAGGGCTTATACATAGCGATCCTGTAGAGCTTCTTAGAGTTTTGCAACAAGCAAAGCTTAAAGGAGTAGAAAAAATTGTTAGTATATGCAACAGCTTGAGTGATTTTGAAGATACTTATGAAAAGCTAAAAAATGAAAGCCAGGTTTTGCACACAATAGGCATATCTCCTTCTCGAGTAACTTCGTGTCCGCATGAGTGGAGAAAGATGATTGCACAAAAAATTAGTGAGTGTCCAATTGTTGCAATTGGGGAGACTGGGCTTGACTATTGCAAGCAATATGGAGATAAAAGGAGTCAGATTGAGTTATTTATCGCTCATCTAGACTTAGCCAATCAATATGACTTACCGATCATAATTCACAATAGGGGAGCTGGAAAAGATATCTTAGAGATTCTAAACGATAGGATTCCTAAAAAGGGAGCTGTTTTGCATTGCTACTCTGAAGATGTGGAATTTGCAAAACAAGCACTTGAGTTGCCCATATACTTTTCGTTTGCAGGAAATGTTACGTATAAAAATGCAAGCAACCTTCATTCTACTTTGAAGTATTTGCCAATAGATAGAGTTTTAGTAGAATCCGAAAGTCCTTTTTTGCCACCGAGCCAGTTTACAAAACAGAGAAATATGCCCGCAAATATTGCCGCGACAGTCGGCTTTATGGCGCGCCTTGTATCTATGGACGTAGAAGAACTATCTGAAAAACTGTGGCAAAACAGCGTTAAGTTTTTCAATATGGACAATGTATAATAAAAAACAATAAGAGTCTTTTATACGACTCTTATTATTTTCACCTTAACAAGTTGTGAGTTTATTTAAAGATTGAAAGCGGTATGCTCACCTCGCTAATTCCAGAAGAATAGGGAGCTACTTGATATTGATTAAATACTACAATTACCTCAGCTCCTTTTAAGTTAAAGCATGCAAAGTTTGCCTCTTTTGCGTCTGTCCCTTCGCTGATAAAGTCGTCGCTAGATTTTAGCTCATCTTTTTCAACACGAGAGGTGAGCTCCTTATATGTAAACCCAGAAAAGATATCTAAGTAGTCGCTAGAAAGAGGAGAAAAGACGTCTTTTAATACAACTTCTTTTTTTTCTTCTATGTCGTAATTTAAGGAAAATAGTTGCGTAGAAGGGTGAGCGTCGCCTTCAAAATAGCTGTTCATATTGAACATAAAACCTATATATTTGCCAGAGGTTCTAATCTCGCCAAAGCTAACGTCGTGTTCTAAAAGCCCATTTGCATCGTTTATATATTTTTCTTCTGCGCTAACTCTTTTTTCGATTATAGCGTTTAGTTCTGGATAGTCCTTAAAATACGGATAGGTAATTTTATACTTTCCTTCTGTTCCTTCTTTTTGTGCAATTTTCACCTTTGCTTCATATTCAACACTAAATTCAGACCAATTTCCGCTCCTATTGCAAGATAAAATTAGCAACGTAAGAATAAACAAACTCATTCTTTTCATAAAATTACCATCCTTAAATAATTCAATACTTACAACATCTATAATGCGCTCTTTTTTTACTCTGTTGCCAGAACTCTACGCTTTCGTGTATTATAGCGTTATTTATGTTTATAGACAATATATACTAAGTCGATAAAAATGGGATGATTATGCCTATTTCCAAATTAGGAGAGCGTAAAAAGACAATGAAATTTAATATAAATCTTAAAAAGATATTAAAAGCCAGAATAGACTTTTTAATTTCTCTTTTGCTTTTTCTGTTCTTTCTTTTTTTTAGTTTTACCAAAGCTGGCGATTCGGCAGAAAATGCTTTATACGATCTTGCACTGCACATAAAGCCAGAAGTGAGTGAAAGAGATGAAGTTCTTTTATTGAATATAGACGACCTTGCAATAGAAAAAGTAGGCTCTTGGCCTTGGACACGAGATGTTTTAGCGAATGTCTTAATTAGATTTAAGGAGCTAAAAGGGGCTGAGGTAGTCTTTGATATTGAATATCTCTCGCCGTCATTGCAGGCAATAAACAAAGAATACATAGAAGAGACTTTGCCAAAAGAATATAAAGATGTTAGAGACGAAATGAGGGAATATATCGACTCTTTTTCTTCTTCAATTACAAACGAAAGCATTCCACTACAAGATGTTGAGAGAGAGGGACGAAATATGAGCGAATATTTAGATGAAAAAGTAGCTACCCTTTCAGACTCACTAAAAGTTAAAGTTTTTAGAGATAATGATGAATATTTTTCTCGTGCAATCAAGTTTTTTGGCAATACTTTTCTCACCATTAACGCCGTAGATATCAATATAGAAGAAAATGCGAAAGAGGTTAAAGAATATGCTTGGAAAAACATGCTTTTCTCAAATGTAGAAGACAAGGATGAATATATAAAAAACGAAACATTAACAGAAAAGGCTAAATTAAACGAGTCTTATGGAATAGCCCCCGCAATTCTTCCTATAATTCAAAGAGCAAAAGGGGCAGGGTTTCCAAATGTGATCATTGATGGAGACGGGGTTAGACGTCGCATTCCTTTTTTTAGAGAATATACTGGTCGCTATGTGGCACAACTTGTATTCGCCCCCCTCTTGTCCATTTTGCAACCTACGAAAATTATACGAGAGCGACACAAACTCACATTAAAAGATGCATACATAGATGGTAAAAAGAGAGATATTACCATTCCACTGGATAAAGATGGAAACCTACTAATAAACTGGCTAAAGAAAAAGTTTGTAGATGAAGAGGATTCAAAAGCTTCTAGCTTTAAGTCTCTTTCTTGTTATGAGCTCATTTATGCAGATCTTTTAGAAAAGCAACTGGTTTCTTCGCTAGATGATATCTATAGCCTCGATATAAGAGGAGAGGGAGGGTATTTATCGTATCATAGTGAAGTTGCATATCTAAAAGATATGTATGAAAAACTTAGCGTTTATAAAGAGCGATTGTTAGAAGAGGAGGGAGAGCAAGAGGCATATTTTAGGGAGCGAAGTGCTTTTTTTGCTTCTATAGGTGAGTTTTTATCTGGAGAGTCAGAAGGGGAATTGCAATATCTTTTGGATGGAGCGATTGAAGGGGAAGAAAATGAAAGTTATAAAGAAATGTATAAAAGCGCAAAGGAGAGCATTTCTTTATTATTTAACAATACCCAAACCTTTTATGAGCAATATATGGCACATATTGAAAAGATAAGCAAACTTTGTAGTGGAGCTTTTGCAATTATAGGCTATAGTGGGGTGGGAACATCAGACTTAGGCACAAATCCGTTTATTAATTCATATCCCAATGTTGGCACTCACGCAAACGTATATAACACAATTATGACAGGTCAATTTATCAAGCCCATCCCTAAAATTTGGAGCCTTTTGTTAAGCTTTATATTGGCAATGTTTAGTGCTTGGGCAATTAAAAATATAAAAAAAGTTTATGTAAAAATTATTTTTGGTATTTCACTAACAGTTGTATTGTTTGGCTGTTATATAGCCTTATTTTCCATTTTTAATATATATGTTCAGATATTTACGCCCTTAATAACACTCATCTTAAACTTTATTTTGCTTTCTTTTTTCAGCTTTATTTTAACAGAAAAAGAGAAAAGTTTTTTGCGACGCGCTTTCGCAGTATACCTCTCTGACGATGTCGTAAAGCAAATAGTTCTAGACCCGGCGAAGCTTTCGTTGGGAGGCAAGGCAAAAAGAATTACAGCTTTATTTACCGACATCAAGTCTTTTTCAACCCTTTCTGAAAAGGTGAGCCCCGAACATTTAGTTTCAGTTCTCAATATATACCTTACACGTATGAGTGATATAATCTTAGAAGAGAAGGGCACGATAGATAAATATATAGGAGATGCTATAGTCTCATTTTTTGGAGCTCCTTTGGATGTGGCAGACCATGCAAAACGATCTTGTTATGCAGCCTTAAAAATGAAAGAGGCAGAAGAGGAAATTAACAAAACTCTCTATGAAACAGGTCATATTCCTATGCCTATAAACACTCGTATTGGAATCAACACAGGAGAGATGGTTGTAGGAAATATGGGCACAGAAAAAAAGATGAATTATACCATTATGGGCAACGATGTAAATTTAGCAGCAAGGCTAGAGGGTGTAAACAAAAAATATGGAACTTGGATATTGGCATCTGAATCTACTTGGAAGGAAACAGATGGCGTGTTTTTGGCAAGACGTCTTGATAGAGTTAGGGTGGTGGGAATAAATACGCCAGTTCAACTTTATAATATTATGGCAGTAAAAAAAGAGGCAAGTTTGGAGATGCTGTCTCTTGTAGAGCATTTTGAAAAAGCCATTTCGTTGTATAGAGAAAGAAAGTATGAACAAGCCCTCGAGGCTTTTAGAGAATGCCAAAAAATTAAAGCTGACGACGAGCCTACCCGCCTCTACATAGAGAGAATGGAAGAGCTTTGTAGGAACGTAGAAAAAGCGAAAACACACGACGACATAGTCAATATGACAAGCAAATAGAAAACAGGATATTGCAATGCAATATCCTATTTCTTAAAAAGGAGTTTATTCCTTAAAGGTGCGTTTGATGAGTTTTCCTTCTTTCCAATATATTGCGGTTGTATTTTTTGTGTCAAAGTGACCAATATATGCCTTTCCGTCTATACATACCATTCTCACCATTTTTTTAGGAACCTCAAAAGGAACAGCGATGAATCTTAGCATTTGGCTATTCTCAGAAAATTTGCAATTCATAGCTTTATAAAATGGACCTGCTACCGCCTTTCCATTAAGATAGATATACCAGTTCTGTCCAGAATATGCAATAAAAGCAAAAGACTTGCCATCAGGAGATGTTTCAATAGACTCAACTAGAGTAAAAGGGCCTAAAGAGCCAAAGCCTTGTAAATAAAAGTATTGAATATCGTCTAGTGAATCGCTACTTGAAGTTGTATAGAAAATGCGAGATCCTTCTTTGAGAATGCCTAAGAGAAATATCTCATTACACTTATATGGTACCATCAAATCTTTGTGGAAAACTCTATCTTTGTCGTCTAAATATGTGTGTCCTATGTTCCAAATACCATCCTTAAAAGAAGAATAATAAATTGCTTTTTTATCGTGCGATAAAATTGTGGCAAAACCAATTCGTGCAACAGGACCTGCAACAAGGGTTTTGTCGACATATATGAATTGCCCTTTATCTTCTTTAATGACATAAATTAAGTTCTCTTCGTCTTCAGAAAAGTTGATGTAGTCTACAAAATGAGAAGTACTTGCAATTTTTTTATTGTTGCGATATATGTAGTTTGTTCCATTATTTATTGCCACATAAGCAAAATCGCCAGTTTTTTCTCCATGCCTTATATGGAAACTCATAGCATCAAAAGGGCCTGCATTTCTTCCATCTGTAAAAAAAACATACCATTTTTGGTTTTTTTCAATACAAAAAAAAGCTTCTTGGCTATATTTCTCTCCTCCTACGGGAAGAAAGTATGTTACACTTTCACAGTTAAGATTTTGAGCTTGTCCGTTAATATATAAGTCCCATACATGGTCCTTTTTAGCAAAGAAATATAGTTTATCGTAAGAAGGGAAAAAAAGCCTCTCAATTGAATCAAAAGGTCCATAAGAACGCTCGCCGTCTACAAAAACAAAATTGTCTTCTTTTTGGTCTGATACATATGCATATTTTTTCTTGTCATCAGAAAATATTAAATCATCTATAGACCCACAATTTTCTACAATTATTTCATCACCACAATATATGGACATTATCCCATTTTTGCTAGCTACAAATAAAAATTTGCTATCGTCACCGGCAGCAGTGATTTCCTCCATCTCATCAAAAGGTCCAAGATATTTATCATTGTATAAAAAATAGACCGACTTTGGAGAATATTCAGACTTCTGTTTTTCTTTAATCATAGCCACTGGCATTAAATCAGAGGTAAGATCTGCATAAACTACCTCATCTTTTCCCACGCTATATACCACCTCTTCGTCATACTTAACGCTTTCTGTTTCTTCTTGCATAATTTAATTTCTCCTAAAAAAAGATAAGATTTACTTTATCAAAAAAAAAAAAAAAAATATAGTTATCTAAATTAAAACATATGGATAGACTATTGCAAAACTTTTATATATTATAGGCAGTACTTATGTATAACCAAAAAAATATAAGAAATTTTTGCATTGTAGCCCACATAGACCACGGCAAATCTACCCTCTCTGACCGTCTAATAGAAAAAACAAAAATTATAGATGGCAGGAAAATGCGAGAGCAGATGACAGACGATATGGATATTGAGCGAGAGCGGGGGATAACAATTAAAAGCCATGCGGTTCGCCTTCCATACAGGGCGAAAAATGGAGAGGAGTATGTTCTAAACTTTGTTGATACTCCAGGTCATGTCGACTTTTCTTATGAAGTTTCTCGCTCAATTGCCTCTTGCGAAGGAGCAATCTTAGTCATTGATGCAAGTCAAGGAGTTGAATCACAAACTCTTTCCAATATGTATATGGCGCTAGAGCATGATCTCGATATTTTGCCTGTAATTAATAAAATTGACCTACCTGCAAGTGATATAAAAGCGTGCAAGGAACAAATAGACAAAGACCTAGGCTTGGACTCCAGCGTTGCAGTTCCTGTTTCTGCAAAAACAGGAGAGAACATAGACGCACTTTTTGAAGCAATTATAGAAAATTTTAGACCCCCTTCAGGTTCCACCTCAAATCCGTTACAAGCACTTATTTTCGACTCCCAATATGATGCATATAGGGGGGTGATAGTACACGTTAGAGTTTTTGAAGGTGAAATTAGGGCAGGGGAAACAATTAAGTTTATAAATAGCAATGCTGAGTATAAAGTTGAAGAGGCAGGCTATTTCATTCTCGATTTAGTAAAAACCGACTCTCTTAAAGCGGGGGAAGTGGGATATATAATTGCAGGAATTAAGACAATAAGCGATGTTAGAGTAGGAGATACGATTACCGATGCTATGTTGCCATGTAGCGAAGCATTAAAAGGTTTTAAAGTGGTAAAACCAGTGGTTTTTTCTTCAGTGTATCCTACAGACACAAACGATTATGAAGCACTACGAGATTCGTTTGAAAAATTAAAGTTAAATGATGCTAGTTTGAACTGGGAAAAAGATTCGTCTGTTGCGTTGGGGCACGGCTTTAGGTGTGGCTTTTTGGGACTTTTGCATCTAGAAATTGTTCAAGAGAGACTTGAGAGAGAATTCGGACAGTCGGTAATCTTTACAGCTCCTTCTGTTATGTATTCTATAACGATGAGAGACGGCTCAAAGATTATGTGCGACAATCCTGCAAATTATCCCGAAGAAGGCAATATCGCAGAGACTCGTGAGCCATATATAAAAGCTACAATCATCACTCCTTCCACATATCTTGGAAATATCATTTCACTCTGTATAGAAAAAAGAGGTGTGCAAACAAGTATGAACTATCTTGATGAGAAAAGAGTAGAGGTAGTCTACGAAATGCCACTTTCTGAAGTGTTGTTTGAATTTTACGATAGGCTTAAAAGCATTAGTCGAGGTTTTGCATCTTTTGACTATGATGTGATAGATATGCGTCCAACAGACATAGTGAAGGTTGATATTCTCCTAAATGGAAAACCAGTAGATGCCTTAGCTCAGCTTTTATATAGACCTTCTAGCTACGAGCGATCTCGTGTAGTGTGCGAAAAATTAAAAGAAGAAATTCCAAGGCAATTGTTTAAAATCCCAATCCAGGCAGCAATAGGTAGCCAAGTGATAGCAAGGGAAACTATTTCTGCTATGCGAAAAGACGTTTTGGCGAAGTGCTATGGTGGAGATATAACACGAAAACGAAAACTCTTAGAAAAGCAAAAGGAAGGAAAAAAGAGAATGAAGATGGTAGGAGATGTGGAGATTCCACAGTCTGCTTTTTTAGCTGTGTTAAAACACAAAGAATAGTTTTTATGAAAAAAGAAGATGTAAAAATATATTCTCTTCTTCATAAAGATGAGGGAAGCGATGCGAGGTGCGGTATATTGCAATTGCCACATGGAACGGTGCGAACCCCAGCCTTTATGCCCGTTGGCACTCATGCAAGTGTAAAGGCTATGCGCAAAGACGACTTAGAAGAGTTGGGCTTTGATATTATTTTGGCAAACACATACCATTTACACTTAAGACCTGGCGCTTCTATAATTGAAAATGCGAATGGTCTACATGGGTTTACAGGATGGCAGAGAAACTTCCTAACAGACTCAGGTGGCTTCCAAGTTTTCTCTCTTTCTCGCCTAAGAAAAATTACAAGCGAAGGGATTAAATTTCAAAGTCATATAGACGGCTCTACTCACATATTTACTCCCGAGAGTGTGGTCAGATTGCAAGAGGCTTTTAATAGCGATATTCAAATGCAACTCGATGTGCTTTCCCCTTATGGTTCTAGCAAAAAAGAAAGCGCAGAACACCTTGCAACTACAATCAACTATATGGATCGCGCTTTTAATGAATGGCACAATACTTCTCCTTCCTATCAAGGGTCTTTGTTTCCAATTATGCAAGGTGGTTTTTATAAAGAGCTACGAATGCAAAGTCTCGAAGCGATCTTAGAACATTCTCCCCGTGGCATTGCTATAGGGGGGCTATCTGTGGGCGAGCCGAAAGAGGTATACAACGAAATGCTAGCCTTTTCTGCTTCAATTGTCCCAAAAGCTTTTCCAATCTATGTTATGGGAATTGGCACTCCTCAGTATATTCTCGAAGCGGTTAAAAATGGAGTTGATCTTTTTGACTGTGTTTTGCCTTCTCGCAATGCCCGAAATGGCAATCTTTTTTCCTTTAATGGGCCTATTTCTATAAAACAAAAACGATATGAGCGCGATAATAATCCAATAGACCTTCGTTGCAATTGTTCTGTTTGCAGAAGGTATAGCAGAGCTTATTTGCACCACCTTTTTAAAAGCCATGAAATATTGTATTCAATGCTCGCAACGTATCACAATTTGGCATTTTTAAGCAACTTGATGTTTAAGATTAGAGATGCGATTCAAAAAGATCGGTTCTTGCGTTTTTATAATACTTTTCTCAATATCTATGGAAGATAAGAGTGGCTCATATATTGACTTTTAAAGATTAAAAAGGTTTGATTTAAAGTGTTGAAGGAATGTTTTACTCTGTTTATTTCCTTTTTTAAGATTGGCGCTTTCACCTTTGGTGGCGGGATTGCGATGTTGCCACTTTTAAAAAAATATTTAGTAGAAGAATTAAAATATATTACAGAAGACGAGATGCTAGACTACTTTGCTATAAGCCAGTGCACACCAGGTGTTATTGCGGTAAACGTTGCAACTTTTGTGGGCTATAGGCGTGCTGGATTTTGGGGCTCTGTTGCCGCAACTGTTGGCGTTGTTTTCCCTTCTTTTTTGGTAATTATTATATTGGCTCATTTTATGCAAAAAGCGTCTGGTCTGATATGGTTTGAAAAGGCTGTGAAAGGAGTAAACATTGCAGTAGCTGGGCTTTTGTTAAAAGCTTTTATCCCTATCAGCAAAAAGACAATTATAGACATTCCTTCCTTTTTAATTTTTCTTGTTGCTTTTTTTGCAATTTCTTTTTTTAACGTTTCCGCGCTCTATGTCATCGTTGTAAGTGGCGTGGTTGGTTATTTAATTCAGACATTTTGGAAGAAATAGTAAATGATTGCATAAATAAATAGAAACCTACGCCTGCCAATCGGTGTATCTAAACTGCACTCAAAAACATATCTCTTTATGAAAAAAATCCTATTTGTTGTGTGCTATCGTTATCAATTTTTTCATGTTTGCATAGCTCAGAGAGCGTTTTTGCGGTAGGTTGTATGCCTGAGATAATTTCGTCCATCGTTAATTTTCGCACTATATTGTCTATTTGTCCGCCGGTGAAGTCGTAGTCTTCTGCAAAAGCGGTTAGTTCGCCCTCGCTTAAAAACGTTATTTTCGACTTCCATATTTTACGTTTTACAGCGACAGAAGGATTTTCAAATTTAATCTTAAATAAAAACCTCCTTTCAAATGCCACGTCTAAATTGCTAGCAAGGTTTGTAGTTGCAATCAAGATGCCGTCAAGCTTTTCTACCTCTTCTAGAATAATATTCTGTATAGTGTTTTCTGTCTGCGCCACATTGCTAGCATTTGAATCTTTACGTTTGGAAAAAATTGCATCTGCTTCGTTAAAAAAGAGTATAGGCATTTTTCCTTTTTCTTTGTTGCATGCACGGCAGAGTTGACGATAGTCTGTAAAAATCTGTTTCACTTTTTTTTCACTTTCGCCAAACCAGCAAGATTTCGCTCTGCTGATATCGACATGCAAAATAATTCTTCCAGTTTTTTTTGCAAGTTGATATACCGTTTCTGTTTTTCCAGTCCCCGCATCTCCATAAAACAAAACAGCAATTCCTTTAGGCAAACCTTTTTGCGCAAGACGTTTTTGTATTTCGCATAAATTTTCTTCTTGTAAAGAAGAGGTGAGACGGGAAAGTTCTGCCAGGTTTTTCTCTTCGTAAAACATTTCTTTTTCAATAATTGCCTCTGGTTTAATAACCCCTGACCCTTCTCCCATTTTTGTAAAAAGGTCTACGTTTTCTCCTAAAAGCATTTCTTTTGCTTTTTGCGTAATTTCAATTGTCGCATCTGTAACATTGCCTTTTTGGTCGAAAAGTATCAAATCTCTTTTGAACAAAATAAAGCTTTCGTCCATAAATTCTCGTGTAATAGCAAATCTTGAACCGTAAAACAAGAGAGTATCGTCGAGCAATTCTTCCAGATCTACTATATCTCCTGTAATATAGTACGAACAACATATGTAAAACATCATTCTTGCTACAAAAAATTCACTCCCCGGTAGCAATTTGTTTGTTTCAATCACAAATGGTTCATTTGCATATTTTTTTTCTTCTGTCTGCATTATAAGGTTCTTAGCTTTGGAAGAGTGATGGCGACGTACTAAACGTCTGATCTTCCTTATCATATCTAGCACACTTCTTTCAGGTAGTTCGGGGGGGTCCATAATTGGTTTTTCATTTTGCAAAACACAGTTCAAAAAATCTTCTGAAAATTGGAAGATACTATCCGAATCTATTTTGTAACCATTGGAACCACTTGGATCCAACACATTATACATATAATACTTTGAAATAATCGTCTCTATATCGCCCATCCAACTAAGTGTAGTCAGCACCGAACAATCGAAAAAGTTTGCGAGTATTCGAAAACGACAAGCTTGTTTTTTGTTTTCAAAATATAGGGAAAGCATTGCGCAAAGTAGCCATGTCTGGCGATCAGTTGTTCCAAAGTATTCATTCAATTTTTCAACAGTTTCAGAAAAAGCTTTTGTCTTTTTCACTTTCAATTTTGAGTCTTTTAATTTTTCTGCAACAAGGCCAACACTTTCAATGATACTCATTTTTGATTTAGCCTCTTTTGGCATCTAATCCTCCTTATAAAGGATAGGTTAAAAACCTAAAATACTAAAAAACGTAGTTTCAGCCACCATTTCAAACAACAGTTTATATAATATAATAAAAAAAAAGAAAAGTGTGTACCAATGTACTTTTTAAAAAAAAAGATGATATATGATTTGTATTTTCCACATAAGACTTTTACACATAAAATATCTTTTAGCAAAAACCTTTTTTTAAAAACCGTGAAATACTATTTGTGTATTTTCTACATAAGACTTTTCCGCATGACAGGTTTCTAAAGAACTTTTTTAAAAAAAAATGATATATGATTCATGTATTGACTACATAAAACTTTTCCACATGATATGTTTCTAAAAAAAATTTAACAGCTGTTTAAAAAATGAAGAGTATCCAAAGCTATGGAGGTTTTGTGCGGTTTTTGGGAAATATTTAGTAATAGCAAGCATAAAATTTGGGAAAAGGGGAGCTATAACATCGCCTGGAATATCAGGAAAAAGAGGCTCTTTAAAATGAATAGCAAAGGCATGTAAAAAATATGTTTGATAGTCTTTTCGTTTGCTGCCATATTTTACATCACAAAAAAGAGGTGTGGCAAAGTCTGCCGCGCCCTTCCTTATCTGATGTTTCTTTCCCGTAAAAAGCCGATAACAAACTAGAGAAAGTTTTTCTTTTTTTGAATATTCTATTAAGGACACTTGTGTAATTTCTTCTTTTGGTTTTTCGCCTATCTCTTGATGTTTCACCTTCCATATCCTATCTTTCACAAACCCTTCGTTTATTCCAATATAGTAGCGAAAAATATTTCCATCTTTAATTGCTTTAGAAAACTCTCTCGCCCCTTTTAGGCTTTGCGAAAAGGCGAGAGCGCCCGTGGTGTTTTTGTCTAACCTATGCAAAGAGCCAACAACAAAAGAGAGTGAAGGCGCAAGGGGGGAAAATCTTTCTTTTACTATTTCGTCAACACTAAGCCTTCCATGGGTTGCAAGACCAGAAGGTTTATTAATAAACAATAGATCATCTGTTTTTAGTAATAGTTCGATTTTTTTTCTATCTTTACTTTGCAATATGTTTTTTTCATTTTTTCCATGCGCCTGTTGTTTTGCATTTTTTCCATTGGATGTATCTACGTCTTTAAAAATAGAGTCATAAATTTTCTCCCTATCTAAAACTTGCACCTGTTGTTTTGCATTTTTTCCATTGGATATATCTAAGTCTTTAAAAATAGAGTCATAAATATACAAAACATCTTTTAGGGCTGTAAGCGTGGCGGGACTGACCTTTTTTCCATTTAGTCGAACCAGTCCTTTTCTAAAATAAGAATATATTGAAGAAAGGGATGAGTGGTTAAGCCTTTTTTTTAAAAAATGGCGCACCACTCTATCAACTCTGCGTCCCACATCGTTTTCTTCTATTATATACTCTGCCATACCTCGCCACCCAAATAGGCTCATGCTTGCGGTCTTATTTTAATACAGTCAGTGGGTCTAAAAGTTTTCCATTTTTATATAGAGAAAGATGAACATGGGGCCCTGTAGACATCCCTGTGTTGCCAACAAGAGCAATTACCTCTCCTTGTTCGACCTTTTGTCCTCTCTTTGCTTTAAAAGAGTTTACATGTCCGTATAGACTTTGATATCCATTAGAGTGAGTAACAATGAGATAATTGCCAAAAATGCGAGAATAGCTCATTTCAGAAACCACTCCATCCATAACCACCTTTATAGGGGTGCCAGTCGGAGCTGCCAAATCTATTCCCGAATGAAAGCTGCGCCTTCCCGTAAAAGGATCGCTCCTATATCCAAAGGGTGAGGTTAGCCTGCCTTTTATTGGATATATAAAAAGCTCGCCTAAAATGCGCTTAATTTCTGAAAAGGGCATAGAAGCTCCAGGAATGAATATGCGTCTTCCAACCTCTATAGTCTCTTCATTTATATCATTCGCATCCAACAAGTCTTCAATTTTTGCGTTAAAAGACTTTGCAATACTTTCAATGCTATCGTTTTTTTTCACTATATAGGTAATGCCGTCCATAGATGGAATGACAAGCTTTGTACCACTCATTATACGACGTGCGTTTGTGATATTGTTTGCAGAAAAGATGGTTCCAATTTTTTTTAAGCCCATTTTATATGCAATACCACCCACTGTCTCCCCGCTTTTTACTATATAGTCTTGGTAGGAGACTTCGCTCATCATTTTTGGCAGATTTAAGACTATATTTTCGCTTTCTTGTATATGAGTACTTGCGAGCTTTTCCATAAAATGCACAGAACTTTCTTCTCTCGGCAATACTATAGAATCCAAAAGATATGTGTTAGAAGAAAAAAAAAGATACGTAAATATCGAAAGACCACCTACAAAAAGACCTATCGCAACA
>CAUTVN010000014.1:0-19136 GCA_963541705.1 uncultured Treponema sp. | reverse complement strand
CAGCTTCTTCTGCAATTTTAATAGCATCAATCACGTAGAACTTGGCATTCCTTTCTATCAACTGCTTTTGCACTTCTACAGGAATCTTCTCCCAAATCTCGTCCTTATTGTATGGAGCATTCAACAAAAATGTCCCACCTTTTTTCAAAGTACTTAGCATGTCATAAGTCTCAAGATAGCTAAACTTATGGCAAGCTACAAAATCCGCATTTGTTATAAGATATGGTTTCCTAATGTTGTGTTTCCCAAATCTTAAATGTGAAATAGTAAAACCACCAGACTTCTTACTATCATAAGCAAAATAAGCTTGAGCCTTATTTTCTGTTGCCTCACCGATAATTTTAATAGAGTTTTTATTTGCACCGACGGTTCCATCAGAGCCAAGCCCAAAGCACATTGCTTGGTGCATATCCTTATCTTCTAGTTTGAAAGAAGGATCATACTCAATATTAGTATGAGTAACATCATCCTCAATACCAATAGTAAAGTTATTTTTCTTATCTTTTTTTAGATTTTCTAGCACAGCTTTAGCCATTGCAGGCGTAAATTCCTTAGAACCCAAACCAAACCTACCGCCAACAACAACCAAATCCTCTCCAAACGGATATTTTCCTTCTTTCTTTGCCTGATTGATAGCTGTAACCACGTCTTCATAAAGTGGCTCGCCCAAAGAACCTGGCTCTTTGCATCTATCCAAAACAGCAATACCCTTAACTGTTTTTGGCAATGCTGAAATAAAATAGCCCATGTCAAAAGGTCGATACAATCTAACCTTCAGCACACCGTATTTCTCTCCTCTTTCATTGAGCTCGTCAACCGTCTCTTCCATTGTATCGCATCCTGAGCCCATCAAGATCGCAACATATTCAGCATCCTTAGCACCATGATAGTCAAACAAATGATACTGTCTGCCGGTCAACTTTGCAAACTTATCCATCTGCTTTTGCACAATCGCAGGTGTCGCAAGATAGTACTTGTTAACTGCCTCGCGTCCCTGGAAGTATATGTCTGGATTTTGAGCAGTTCCTCGAATTTCAGGATTCTCTGGTGTAAGTCCTCTCTTTCTATGAGCCCTTACCATATCATCACTGACCATTTCTCTCATCACTTCATAAGAGACTTCTTTTATCTTTTGAATTTCGTGACTGGTTCTAAAACCATCAAAGAAATGCAAGAATGGAACCCTTGCCTCTAAAGTGGAAGCATGAGCGATACATGCTAAATCCATAACTTCCTGCACCGAGTTTGAAGAAAGCATCGCCCAGCCCGTTTGCCTACAAGCCATTACGTCCTGGTGATCGCCAAAAATAGAGAGTGCACTACAAGCAATTGCTCTTGCCGCTATGTGAAAAACTGTAGAGGTCAACTCTCCTGCAATTTTATACATATTTGGAATCATCAACAGCAATCCTTGAGATGCTGTAAACGTCGAAGATAGGGCTCCTGTTGTCAGAGCTCCATGGACTGCGCCTGCAGCGCCTCCTTCAGACTGCAACTCTACAACATCTGGAACTGTCCCCCAAATGTTTGTCCTTCCTCTTGCAGAATATTCATCCGAAACTTCACCCATTGGACTAGATGGAGTGATTGGATATATTGCAATCACCTCACTCAATGCGTGAGCCACATGCCCTGCGGCAGTGTTGCCGTCAATCATTACAAGTTTTTCTTCGCTCATAACTTTTCATCCCCTATTCTATTTAATAGAAAACATCTGCATCACTACCATTTTTAGCTCTTTTTATCCTTTAAAAAGACACCAATTGCATACTATAGCAACGCAAGACAATTCTATTGTCATCCTTGTAAAATTACAAAAAACATATCTTTTCAAACAACAATTAAAAATTTTAAAAAATAAATGAACAGCAAAAACCAAAAACATTGAGGCGAGGTGGAGGGAGGGGATAATCAAAAACAAAATTAACACTTCCTACAAGTTTAAAAGACTATCAATTTTCAACAAAATAACATTTCAGTTTGTTTTCAACAAAAAAAATAAGAGATTCTCAAAAACCTCCGCCATCCTACAAACAGGAGGGACTTATAAAAAAATTGAGCCATTCAAGATTCGAACTTGAGACCCACGCCTTAAAAGGGCGTTGCTCTACCGCCTGAGCTAATGGCCCATCATCGCACACACGATGTGGTGCTATCCTATCATTTATAAAAAAAAATGTCAATAATCACATTCTATTTTTTTCTCACAATAACCGACTGAATCTCATAACAAAAGACATCCCTTAAAAGCATATATTAGCCTTTCAGAGATGCCCTATCTTATGTTTTTATACAAAATTGCAACAACTACTTAATCTTATCCAATGCTTGCTTCAAGTCTGCAATTATGTCTTTTGCATCTTCCAACCCCACAGAAATCCTCACCAAACCTTCTGCAATGTCTGAAGCCGCTCTTTCTTCTGGAGTATATGGAGAGTGTGTCATGCTTGCAGGGTGTTGAATTAGCGTTTCTGCATCTCCTAAGCTCACAGCTACAGTTGCAAAACGCACTGCATTAATCAATTTTTTCCCTGCTTCAAGCCCACCTTTCACTGTAAAGGCTATCATAGCACCTGGCAACTCCATTTGCTTTTTTGCAAGTTCGTATTGTGGAAAAGATGGCAAACCAGGAAAAGCAATTGAATCTACCGCCTCATGGCTTTCCAAAAATTCTGCCACTTTTTGAGCATTCGCACAATGTTTTTCCATACGGATATCTAGAGTTTTCATTCCTCGCCCAATTAGATAAGATTCAAATGGTCCAAGCGTTGCTCCTGTCATATCTTTTAAGCCTACAAATCGCACTTGATCCATAAACTCCTTCTTTCCCACAACAAAACCTGCAATGACGTCGCCGTGCCCGTTCAAATATTTTGTTGCAGAGTGCACCACAACATCAGCTCCAAGAGCGAGTGGCTTTTGCAGATATGGCGTCATATAAGTATTGTCAACAACAACCAATATCTCCGGATTTGCTTCGTGAGCAATTTTTGCAATTTCTTTTATATCAGAAAGATACATATTAGGGTTTGCTGGAGTTTCAACATAAACCACTTTTGTATTTGGTTTAATAGCCTTTTTTACATTCTCACTAACTCTCATATCCACAAAAGAAACATCCACACCAAAACGAGTAAGTCCATGGTTCAAAAATGCGAATGTGCATCCATAAAGAGTCTTTCCTGCAACTACATGGTCTCCCGCCTTCAATGCTGTCCAAAGACAAGATGTGATTGCGCCAATACCAGAGCTAAACGAAACACAAGCCTCTCCACCTTCTAGCGCTGCAAGTTTTTTTTCTACAACTGTTGTAGTAGGATTTCCAAGACGAGTATAGATGTAGCCTTCTTCTTCTAACGCAAAGCGCCTACCCCCCTGTTCTGCGGAATCAAAAACAAAAGTAGAAGTTTGGTATATTGGTGTAGCCAATGCACCATATGTGTTTTTATCCTGTCCTGCATGAATTTGTTTAGAGGCAAAACCCAAATTTTCCAAATTATCCATAAAAACTCTCCTATAGGTATAAAGTATGATAACACGTCTATATTAGTCTTTTTATTAAACTTTGGTCAATTAGAAGATTACAGTTCTAATTTAATACTGAAGTGCTCCAACAAACAAATTGGAGCATTCTATGCAGTGTTCAATCTTTGCATTTTCTATAAAATGAAAACTTACTTATGGAGTGAAGACTACACCGAGTTTTAGAGAAAAGCGATTGTTGGCGCTAATTTTCTTTGTAATATCTACGTTGTGTTCCGCAGTATAGTCGCTACCAATGTAATAACCAGATGAAAATTTCACATTATCAGTTCTTACCTCTCCTACCTCACCTTTATGTTTTATATACCCTATGCCATCTGTTATTGCCATTATAAAACCTACATTACGCTGTGGAACTCCGTATGAATATTCAAAACGAAATGCAAAAGCATACGCTTCAGAAAAATGCTTTGTAACAGCCCCCTGATATCCTGCCCCAATTCCTATGCCATGAGAACCAAAAACTTTTGAATAACCTAGCATAATCTCTGTAGATACCCCTGCAGAGAAAAACAATTCATCAGAGCCATGATATCCACTGTCATTATATCTATCATAAAGCTTTCCATTGCTATAATACTTTTCAGTAAATCTATATGTAACATGGCTGTATTTCACTCTTCCCAAAAGAACTGCATTATTTGCCCAAACAGACACGCCACTCTTATGTTTATACTTGAAGTCTACGCCAAGAGTGCAAGTGTTGGCCAAAATAAAGCTATCGTAGCCTATAACTGGCGAAATATAAAAAGAGTGAGTTTTCTCTTCAACAGTAGCAATAGGAGCATTCCTACGCGAAGTGATAGCAGTACTGCTTTTCGCAAATCCATTTTTGTTTGCAGTTCTTGCCTTGCTTGCAAGAGTTTTGCAAATCTTAGGCATTCTACCAACAATACCATCTATCGCTCGCAATTTTTCAACATGAGAGGCAAGAATTGTTGTAGAATTGATATCTATCACTTTAATAGAAACTATCACTTGCTCCCTAAAAGACGTTATAGTTCCTACCACCACTTGATTCGCATTAAGTGCCTTCCCAAGCTCTGCTACCTTATCGCTATTAGACCAGTCCGATGCTTGAAAAGATAGCTCTTTTTTAATCTTATCAAAACTATTCCTATCCACCACATTTGCAAGCCCAGTTGTAGCATATTCTGAAGTGAACATTTCTGTTATAACATTCGCTTCTTCAGCTTGAACGCCTTGAGCTTCAAAAGGTGCAATCACAACAACAGGATTTCCAGAGGCTTGAGCCATTGCCCTCGCAAAAACAATAGCACACAAAAACACCGCAATAAAGATTTTTTTCATACAATATCTCCTAAAAAATGGGTTTTATTTTTTTGTCATTTGATTTTTGAATTGAATAGATGAAGCATTTGAAAACTATATTCGCAACAAAAGCCAAAAAATGAGGGTAAAGATAGAAAGTCCTTTTGCACAATTGAAAATTATTTCCTGTAATTGAATATGGCTTTTTTGCGATTAAATGGTAAGAAAAAGAAAGATATTTTCTACAAAAAATAAAGAGAATTATCAGGAGAAAAACAACTCTAAAAAGAACAAATCTATATATTTTACAAGAGACTATAAGGACAGTATTGAGTATTGAGTATTGAGTATTGAGTATTGAGTATTGAGTGCGTCATTTCCATTTTTACTATATCTATATCTTTACACAATTATACCAGCGTTTACATTGTAACTATTTTCGATATAAAATTCAAGTAGTATACACAATATATATTAAAACAAAAGAATCAAAAAGGATACCCTTCAAAAACACACTGTCATATATACCGGATTTTTAGGAGAAAGAGAGTACAAATCGCATCCTGCCATATCTAGGGCAAACCGATGCAAAAAAGTAGTTAAAAGTGTAAAAGCTTCAGAAGAAAGCGCAGTAAGTCTTGCCTCTTTTGGTGCCTTATATGCAATCTTATATAAGTAATCGCACGCCTCTTTAGAAAGAGGAGTAGATGAGATCTTCTTTTCGCAACAAGTCTCACAAAAAAACTCACCTAATGCATGGTCAAAATAAACAACATCATCCAATTGTTTTTTGCATTGTGCACAATGCTCAAAAGATGGAGCCAAACCAGAAGAGAGGGCTACTCGCCAAATAAAACGCAAAATGGCAATTTTGCATTCTTCATCTGACGAAATGCTAATGCCATCCAAAAACGCATTCATCAAGTTCCACTCAATACAAGAGCTCATTTTTATACATAGTTCAGTTGCAAAAGATGCAGCCCATATACGATATAGACTCTCTCTTATTCCAAAGCGCATATAGCGAACGTCAAAATCTACAACCTTATTAGCCTCTTTTATAGGATTGGTATAAATATACATAATACCCGTATAATAAGGAAAAACAAGAGACGAGAGACGACTTTTTGCTCCACCAAAAATAGTTGCATTAAGCAAAGACGTACCATCTTGAGAATTAAGCAAAACTTTTGCAACTTTATGTGCAGAAGAAAGTTCTTGCACTTGCAAGACCAAAGCTTCACACTGCCAATTTCTCTCAGCCATTTTTTTCTACCCATCCATTTTGCGAATAAGTTCCTTAAATCTTTTAGGCATTTTTGTTTTGAATACTTTATGAATTCCTCTTGAAATATCTATCTCCAGTTTATAACAATGCAAAAAAAGACTCATATCATCAACTTTCTTTCCATACATTTCATCCGCAAAAATAGGACAGCCAATATGTTTTGCATGAAGCCTTATTTGGTGCGTACGCCCTGTATATATCCTAAATTTTACTAAAGAAAGATCACCAAAAGTCTTTAAAACTTTATAACGTGAAACTGCTATTTTCCCTTTTGTCAAATTACTTGATGTGGCAAATTTTCTTCCATCTTTTTTGCTTCTAAAAATAGATGTTTTAATTAGACCCACTCTCTTACGTGGAATCTTGGAAAGAATAGCAATATAATATTTTTTAACACTTCTTTTTCTAAATTCGTTTTTTAAAAATATTTGACTCTTAAAGTTACGCGCCGTAATCATTAGCCCACTCGTACCTTTGTCTAGCCTATGCACAATGCCCAAACGCAAAAAATCAGTTTCGGATTGAGGAATATTTTTCTCGACAATATATTTAGAAAATATCAAAGAAGCATCCGCCTCATCATTTTCAACAAAATTAGCAAATTCATCCCTAATCTTTGAAACATAACATCTATAAAAGTTCAGTGCATTCACTAAAGTTCCATTTGGAACAGACAGACTTGGATGGGTAACCAAACCAGGACTCTTGTTTAATACAATAACATCTTCATCTTCATAAACTATGTCTATTTCAATATTTTCTGATCTAGCGGAAGGAAGACATCTATTTTCATATTCAAAACGTACTAAATCTCCCGCCTTCAATTTATACCCAGACTTACAAGGCTTGCCATTAACCAGCATCGCATGTGCCAAAGATTGAATTTGAGAGCGAGTCAAGTTTGGAAGATGACTCAGCAACGCAACATCAAACCTTAGCCCCCGCTCTTCCTGACAAACAAACTCACAAATCTGCATATTAAGAACTCAATATCTAAAATTTTTATACCTTACTTCTGTTTTCCATAATTGCACATTATAGTTTTTTATTCAAAACCTTGCTTTACGGAGGATTCATCTTCAGATATCATATAATCTTCCAACGGAATAAGCTCTATCGCCTCTTCCTGTCCTTCCATTTCTTTTTTCAGCCTTTTTTCTTTGACCAATCTCATAATTGCACGTGCTGTATAGTCTATAAGGGCTACACCAACAGAGAGTCCCATTGCAGTAAAAAACACATTTTTTTGCTCTTTTTCTGTTAGGGGCACAGCGATATCTGCCTTTTTTAGTGGCCAGGGATAGTATGCAGGATCTTTTGGATGACGAGCTGAACGAATCATATCATAGCCCCAAAATGTAAAAAGGGAGACAAACGGCAACGCTCCAAAAGAAAGAATTTCAAACCTTCGCAAATCTTTTTGCCACTGCGTAAATTCATCAATACCATATGGTTCGGGCGTTCTTCCCTGAGCGGTCTCTGCATTGCAAAAAGATATGAAAATCAGCAACATAGATAGACAACAAAGAGTTTTTAGCACATGCGTCATATAATCATCTTCCTAAAAAATCAAACCAAACTTTTTGCTATTTCAAAAAAAGTATCATAAGAAAGATCTTCAGCTCTTTCATTCGCTTTTATCTTAAGCTTGCTAAAAATCTCGTCCACATCAACATTTTCGATGTTTTTACAATTATTCTTTTGCAGTTTTAAGAATTGCAAAAGATTATTCTTTGCTGTTCGCCTTCTAGAAGAAAACAGCGCAAAAGTCAATTTAACAAAAAGTTTTTCGCAAACTCCAATCACCACATTGCTCTTTTTTTCAAAAAGCAAAACAGAAGAAAGAACATGTGGTTGTGGCCAAAACGCAGACGGCGGAATATCCCGCACCTTCCTAACATTATAAAAATATTGACTAAACACTGCAAGCGGACAATATGACGCCTCTCCTTTTCGAGCCATAACCTTTTGCGCCACCTCTTTTTGAACTGTAACCAGAATTGAATTAAAAATAATACCATGTGAAAAAAAATCGAGCAAAAGCGAAATAGAAATATTATACGGCAAGCAACCAAACAAAATCTCTGGCACACCACTGTGTTTTAATTCCTGCCCCCACGTCTTTAAAACATCGCCTTCTACAATCTTAATATTATTGCAATTTTCAAACTTTTTGTTTAGAAACTGAATAAAGCCCTTGTCAATTTCAAACAATGTGAGGTTTGCTCCTCCTTCTCGCAACAAATAAGTCATAGCTCCAAGACCCGGTCCCACTTCCCAAATCTTTGTCTCTCTTACATTTTTCAAAGCTTCTAACAAAGAGAGTCTCACACTTTCATCTATCAAAAAATTCTGTCCCCACTTCTTTTGCATTGCAAAATTAGAGGCTTCTAAATATTCTTTTATGGCAGAAACACTGGAATAGTCTAGCATCAAAATATTCAATTAAGTTTTAGGGTATAGACAAAAAAAACAGACGGTATAAATAGTAGAAAAAGTTGCAAAGCAAAATTAGGCAAGCGAGCACAAATACAACTTTCATTTCATATTTTCCCGACAAGAAAAAAAGAGATGATAGAGCTACGGGAAGGGCGAAAGCGTTATAATGAAAATAGCCTCTAATATTCCCTTGCAAAAGAGAGAATAAGGCACGCATCATTCCACAAGTTGGACATGGAAGATGAAAGATAGAGCGCACAACACACCCCCGCCCCACAAGACGCAAAAGAATCAATACAACAATAATTAAAACAAGAGTTTTTTTCAAAATTGCCTTAACTAAGTTTCATCTTTGCATATTGTAAAAAAGAAGTAATATGCAAAGCATGAAAGTCAAATCTTACAACACCAGCATTATGGAATTATAGTTTGCCTCTCTCACCTTCCCCATAATCAGCACCCAGTCTATGATTGTGAGAATCCCACACAATCCACCTGTAAGAAGCTTTAAAACTCCCATGCCAATATCGCCCAGCATAAAACGGTCTATTCCAAGATTTCCCAAAAATATAGACAATACTAAAAACATCACAGGGTCTTTTAGCGAAATGCCGGAAATAACTGCCATTTTAGACTCATCTGCCGAAAGCAACTTTTCTCTAAGATACACAATTTTTTCACTTGGAAAACACTTTGCATTATTTGCTAGATAGAATGAAACTTTATCCGCATCCATAAAAACACACTCCCAAAAACTATTATACAAATATTAAAACATCGTTATGCATCAAAAAACGCCACCATTATAATTATTTTTATAAAAAATATAAATAGGCTAATTTACATCTTTTTTTGCATCCTTAAAAAAGCTTGCCACAATCAAGACTATAATAAGTCCTAAAGGAAAAGCTGCTAGTATAGAAAGACTTTGTAGTTGGCTTAAATTGCAATTTATAAGAATTAAAGCCAAAGGCAAAATAATAAAAACTATAGACCAAAAAGCTCGCAAAAACTTTGGTGGCATCTCCTCACTCTCACTATTTTTTTGGCAATAGAAAGAAATGATTAGAGTAATTGCATCAAACGTGCTAGAATAAAAAGCAACCATAGTAAAACACAAAACAGATAGAACAATTTTATAATATGGAATATGGCTTAATATTTCCACAATGACCAAAGACGGCTCCGCTCCACTTAAAAGAGCGGAAGAGGCAGAATAGAGCCCGTGACTTTCTAAATTAAGTCCAAAATAGCCTAAGATAATAAAAGACATATATGTACCTAAAATGCCACACAAAATTCCACCCAAAACAGTGTTTTTAATCGTGCGTCCTTCAGAAATTGTTCCAATAAAAAAGGGAGTTGCAACAAACCAAGCAATCCAATATGCCCAATAAAATACTGTCCAAGTCTGTGGGAAGCCCGCCCCTCCCTCTCCTGAAAGTCGTAATGGGTCCATCCACGTAGACATAGGAATAAAATTGTGTAACATTTTTCCTATTGCAGTGATTGCAGACTCAATTGCAAATACCTTATCCGAAGCTATAAAAACCAACATCAACAAAACAGCAAAAGAGTAAACTGAAATTTTTGCTAAATATGCAATGCCCCGAAATCCAAAAAGAACAGCCAGTGTATAGACTAGGGCAATTATTAGCAAAATAATCACTGTAAGATATGTTCCCGTTTCAATTGCAAAAAGACGAGAAACACATAAGGACAAAAGAGGGGTTGCAAGAGAGAAAGTTGTGGCAGTGCCTGCAAGAAGCCCTATGATGGAAAAAATATCTATTGCGCGTCCCAAAAAACCATCTGTATGCGCTCCTAAAATAGACCTGCAACTTTCAGAAATTCGTCGCGTCTTTGCTCCCTTAACGTGTAGCATATACCCAAAAGCAACAGCTGGCACTAGATAAAAAGCCCAAGGAGTGATTCCCCAGTGAAAAAGTGGATAGCTTGCGGCCCAATCTTGTCTTTCGGCACGGCTTAGATTTGAGATCGCAAATGGAGCGGCAGAATAATAATACGCCCACTCAATTAGCGACCAATACAAAATATCGGCTGCCATAGTGGAAGTAAAAATCATAGCCCCCCAAGAAAAAGTTGAATAGCGAGGACGGCTTAAATTTCCAAGTTTAATATTTCCATACTTAGAAAAAGCCAAGTATAGCGCTATTGCCACAAGAGAAATCCCTAACAGCATATAAAAAAAACCCAAACGCCCCACCATTATATTCCAAAGAAAGTCTATCGTCTCTTTAGATTTTACAGGCAGGAAAAAGATGCAAGCAGAAATGCCCACTATTGCAATTAGAGGAATGAAAACCATATATAAATCTATTTTTTTAATACTTTTCACTGCGCCCCCATTTTCATTCTTTTATAAGTTGCATAACTTTTTTATAGTATTCTTTTGCATATCTATACATTTTCAGACCATATTCGCCAAAACTCACTCCCAAAGCTTGTTTATAACAAGTCCAAAGTGTCCATAAAAACCCCCCTAAAGCAACATAACAAAAGATTCGCAAAACTTCTTCTTTTTTAGGTTCTCTCTCAAAATAAATGCTCATAAGCTCATCCAATTGCTCAAAAGAGTAATATGAATATATTGCAAACATTGCCACATCAATTAGCGGATCTGCCATGCCAGCATATTCCCAGTCAATAAGACGAGCAGAACCATCTTTTTTAATCAAAAAATTGTCGGGCACTAAGTCTATGTGAGTAAGTTTTAAGGGCAACTCCATATCATCCAAAATATCAAGCAACTTATCCATGTTCCCTCGCACTTCGGAGTAGTCGTGAAACAAGATACCATGGTGTTTTTCTGCCAACTCTTCGTAATAGTTAATACGCTCTCTAAAGTCAAATGTATGCGAAACTTCTATAGAAGATGCATGCAAAAGACGAGCAATTTTCATACATTTTTGAATATCTTCTAGATTGTTGCAGTCTGCGTTTCTAGAATCTTTTTCATATTTAGTAATTTTTATGCCAGTATCAGGATTGAAATATATTAGCCTATCCGAAAGACGCAAGTCTAAAATCGCCTCGTACACCGCATATTCTTCCGCTCTATTAATCATTTCTGAAGTCCCCTCGCCGGGTATTCTAAAAATATATTTCTCCCCTGACACTTCAAACAAAAAAGACTTATTGGTCATTCCAAAATGAGAAGGCTTTATGTTCATAATTGAACCTTCGGGACAATCTAAAACAGAGGCGATGAGCGCCATATACTCATTTCGTGTAGAAAGAAGATAGGAAGAGTCAAAAAGACGCAATTCATCGAGAGATTCAAATTCATATATCTGATTTGAAGGTTGCTTATTTGCAAACATCGTCAGCTGATGCAAATTTTTAGCCAATACATCTTCCCAATACCACTCATCAGTTCCTTCTTGAACATATGTTTTTTCTAGTAATGGCTTCATATAGGAAGAAAATTGACGCGAGAAATATACAGGCCCATACATAATCCACCCCCCTAAAGGAGATCCTACCTTTACTCCTGTAATTTTGTCGTGAATCCCAAGTTTCAACACCCATTCTTTAGTCTTCTCTCCCACCTTTATAGAAGCATACCAAGAATCATATTCATGAGAGTGATACATATTCTCTCGCATCCAGTTGTCGCTAGAAAGAATATATGTATTTTTCAACAAATGGCGAGCGTGATATAGGGTTGAAAGATTGTTTTTTTCTTCGTAGTCTGGGTTGAAAATAAGGTTTACTCCATATTTATCTATCAAGTACTCAAAAGTGTCTTTTAAGTAGCCGACAACCACTGTAATGTCAGTAATTCCTACTTCGTGAAGCTGTTTTATTTGTCGCTCGATCATGCGCTCGCCAAAAACTTCTAAAAGCCCTTTTGGCGTTGCATAAGTTAGGGGCACAAAACGAGAACCAAAGCCTGCAGCCATAATTATCGCATTATCAACCCGACATGCATCATATTCTGCAATAGCTTTTTCTGTTAACTCTCTTTTGAATAAATTGAACGGCGTTGCATTACTTTTAAGAAATCCGTCAATCTCCATAGAAAACAAAATCTTATTTACATAAGCAAGCGAAATCTTCAGCCTCTTTGCAACCTCTCGCTGTGAAATATTTTTGTCTTCTTTTAGTAATTCTATTATTTGAAAATATCTACGTTTCATAATATACCCTATCGCAAACTATAAGCACTCTTTGCCAAAAAAGAAAAAAAATAGATGCAAAAAGTACTTTTAGAGTACTCAATGGTATATTAATATATGTTTACTAGTCAAGACTTAGAAGCTATAAAGTGAACAACATCCGTTAAAAACGCAAAGCTCTTGCAAAAAAGATTGCAAGAGCTTTATAAAAACATGAGATATCTATCAAAAGATCGTCTACACGCCACGCTCGCTCATAATTGTTTTAATTTCGTCTTCGTTAATCCCCACCATTGCCTTGCCCAAGCCTTCTGAAACTTCTGCAATCTTTGCATAGTCATCGTAGTGCTTAACAGCTTGCACAATAGCGCGAGCTCGTTTTTCGGGGTCGCCAGACTTAAAGATGCCACTACCGACAAAAACACCATCCGCTCCTAAGTGTACCATAAGAGCTGCATCGGCTGGCGTTGCAACTCCTCCTGCAGAAAAGTTTGGAACAGGTAGTTTTCCATTTTTGTGAACATATTCAACCAAAGCATATGGAACTGAAAAATTCTTCGCAGCAACATAGAGCTCGTCTTCTCTCAAAACTGTAAGCGCCTTCATTTCTTTCATAATCTGTCTCATATGCTTTACAGCTTGAATAACGTCTCCTGTTCCAGCCTCGCCTTTTGTGCGAATCATCTTTGCCCCTTCTTGAATGCGTCTTAGAGCCTCTCCCAAATTGCGAGCTCCACAAACAAAAGGTACTTTAAACTGAGTTTTATCCACATGATGTGCTTCGTCTGCAGGAGAAAGCACTTCGGATTCGTCGATAAAATCGATATTTATAGATTCCAATATGCGCGCTTCTATAAAATGCCCTATTCGCACTTTTGCCATCACAGGAATCTTAACCGCTTTCATAATCTCTTTAATCATCTTAGGATCGCTCATTCGAGAGACTCCGCCTGCCGCTCTAATATCCGCAGGGATTCGCTCCAAAGCCATAACTGCCACAGCACCTGCACCCTCTGCAATTTTTGCTTGCTCCGGTGTGGTAACGTCCATAATAACGCCACCTCTTAATTTATCCAAAATATCCATAAAGCACTCTCCTAAAAACTCCTTAAACTATAGAAAAGTTTTTAAACTAGGTTCTTAAATCTTAAAAAATTAACTCCTTGTTTTATAAACACATAGCAAAATAATGCTAAAGCCTTTCAAGCAAGGACTTTTATTGCATCATCAATTCTTTCCATCGCCACTTCCAGCCCCAAGATTTTAATTGAACCAATCAGCGGTGGACTGACTCTGCTTCCCGTAATTGAAACGCGAGGGGGCATCATAAAATCCCCTACTTTAATCCCCAGCCTCTCACTTTCCGCCTTAAAAACTGCAAAAGCTTCGTCTTCAACCAAATCTATAACACTGGGCAAAAGCTCTTTAAACCTTGTTAGAGCAAGACGCGTCTTGTTTGCATCTAGCTTTTTTGGAACTAAGTCTTCTATTTTTATTTCAGAAACGTCTTCAAACAAAAAGCGAACCATACCTGCTGCCTCGTTTAGATGATGAAGTCGCTCTTTAATCAGAGGCATTGCCTGCATTAAAATCTTTCTTTGCTCGGGCGTCGGCTCTATATTTGTCTCATCTAAAAAAACAGGAATCTTTATTCCATCTTTTTCGCCACTTTCACTCTTTCTCGGGCTTTCGCCTCCAAATAGTTCATTCGCAACAAAAGGCCAAACAAGCGAAAACAACTCCTCATCGCTCTTCTCTCTTATATATTGCCCATTAAACCAATCTAATTTTTTATAGTCAAAGACGCTAGAAGCTTTGTTTAGGTGCGCCACGTCAAAAAGGCTTTCCAATTCTTTAAGTGAATATATGTCTCTGCCATCTTGATAGGAACAACCCAACATTGCCACATAATTTATAATAGCTTCTTTTAAGTAGCCACCATTTCTAAATTCATTGCAACTAGTAGCCCCATGTCTTTTAGAAAGCTTTTGTCCGTCTTGTCCCATCACCATAGGTAAATGACAAAAAGTTGGTGGCTCCCAGCCGAATGCATTATACATAATTACGTGCATAGGAGTAGAAGGTAGCCACTCTTGCGCCCTCATAACGTGAGTTATCCCCATAAGATGGTCGTCTACCACATTCGCCAAGTGATATGTTGGAAAACCATCGCTTTTTAACAAAATTGGGTCAGGGCTCACATCCTCATTTTTCCACTCCACATCGCCTATTATCAAGTCGTGAAACTTAGTAGTCCCTTCTAGTGGAACTTTTAGACGTATCACATATGGAGTGCCAGCTTTCAACTTTTCTTCTGTTTCTTCCTTAGAAAGACGGCGACACTCTCTATCGTACCCCGGTGGCATCTTATTCATTGTCTGAATTTTTCTAATTCGCTCCAAGCGTTCCGAATCGCAAAAACAATAGTAAGCAAAACCAGAATCCACAAGGCGTTTTGCATATTCTCTATATAAATCAAATCTTTTCGACTGAACATAGGGAGCGCACTCCCCACCCTTCTCGCCACCTTCGTCCCACTCAAGTCCTAACCATTTCAATGTCTCGTATAGATTTTTTTCATATTCTATGTTATAACGAGTACGGTCTGTGTCTTCGATTCGAAGCACAAACTTACCGCCACGAGAGCGTGCATATAGATAGTTGAAAAGAGCTGTTCTAACCCCCCCAATGTGTTGAAATCCTGTGGGGGATGGTGCATATCTAACTTTTACGTCCATAATGGCTCGTATTCTATCACAATAAAAAGAGAAAATTCAATAGAATTGCAATTTTTGCTTTTTATTTATCATAAACGCGCTTAAGAGACGCTCGAAAGAAGCGCTATCATACATTACCTAGTAATTACCTTTCCTCTAGTTAGACAAACTACGATCCACTGGCTAGGGAAGTATTTGCACATTAGCTAATGTACAGGCTCGAAACTTATCAGATTCGACCCCCTAAACCGATCATTCAACGCCCCCAAAACTTATCAGTTTCAAACCCATAAACCGATCACTCTCGCACATAGAAACTGATCAGTTTCGAGCCTAAAAACACGGCTATTTGGAGTTTTAAAACTTATCGATTTTTAAGCGTAAAACACGCCTGCCTGCCATATTAAAATCCAGATTTAAGTTTATTTCATAAAAAAGTGCTTTACCTTTCATTTATATTGACAAATATAGATAATTAGTGATAACCTTCCCAGATTGTATGGAAGTGCTATGTTGGTATGACGTTTGCGTAGCACTTTGTTTTATTATGTTGCAATTTTTAAGGAGATGGAAAAATGTACGCACTTTTTGAATATAAGGGAAAGCAATATAAGGCAGAAAAAGGAGCAGAAATAAGAGTTGATAAGATCGAAGCAAAAGAGGGAGAAGAAAAAATCAGCATAGAAAGCGTATTGCTTGTTAGCAGTGAGGAGGGTGTGAAAGTTGGCACTCCTTATGTAGCAGGTTGCAAGATTGTTGCAAAAAAAGGTGATGATATACGAGATAGAAAAGTTTTGGTATACAAAGAAAAGTCTAAAAAGAACTACCACAAACTAAAGGGACATAGGCAAGAGTATTCTATAATCTCTATTGAAGATATTATTGTAGCTTAATGATTTCGGTTGTTCTCTCGTGTGGAAAAGATGGCGAGTTCCGCTCTTTACATGCGACGGGACACGCAAATTATAAAAGAGCTGGAGAAGATGTGGTCTGCTCTGCTGTTAGCATTTTGACCCGTGTGGCTGCTTTGCAGTTGGGTGAGTGGGCGGTGAGTGGAAAAGGTCTTGAGTCAACAGCGTCCTACCCTAGAAGAGGTGAGGCAAAAGTGTTTGTTTCCGACTACGAGGAGTCTATAGTACCTTCTCTGGTGCATCTTTTTAATTTTCTAAAACTAGGCTTTGGAAGTATAGCTTTTGAATATCCTGAGTATGTGAGCTTTAAAGTTGAACGTGAATAAGGATTTATAAATTTTATTAATTTGAGAGGGGGCGATATTATGGCAAGAAAAAGAGGTGGCAGTGGTGCCAAAAACGGTAGAGATTCAAATCCTAAATATTTGGGCGTAAAAGCATATGGTGGAGAGTATGTAAAAGCAGGTTCTATATTAGTAAGACAGAGAGGAACTAAAATACACCCAGGAAAGAATGTGGGCTGTGGCTCGGACTACACTCTATATGCAAAAACAGAGGGTAAGGTGCTGTTTCACGAAAGAATGGGCAGGAAGTTGCTTTCCATACAAGAAGTATGTGAAAAATAGTTACTTTTGTGTCTTTTATGCTGAAAAAGCCCCGAGCACTGTTTGTGTCGACCACAAACAGCGCTTGGGGCTTTTTGTTTATATTTTAAATCTTCCAACTTCGCTAACAAGTCCATCTATGCTAGCTTTGTTTTTTTGTGTAATGTCTGCTACTTCCTGAACAGCATTGCTAATCTGCACAGCGCCTGCTGCCATTTCGTTCATACTGTCAGTGATGACTCGAGTTAGCCCATCTAGCTTTTCCATCTCTTTTGCAACACCTTCGCTTCCTCGTAGCATCTCGCCAGAGCCTTCTTTCACTTCGCTCGTTACTTGATTGATGTCTTTTATCGCAGTTAAGACTTCTTTGCTCCCATGCTCTTGCTCCCTCATCGCCTCTGTTAGCCTTGCGCTCATATCTCTCACTTCTTCTGCAAGAGAAAAAATTGAATTAAACTTATCTTCTACTACTTTAGATGAAGAAGACAAGCCTTCAATTTCGCCCGACAAGCTCTTTAGCGTGGAAGTAATTGCCTTTCCTTGCGTTGCAGACTCTTCCGCAAGTTTTCTAATTTCGTCTGCCACAACAGCAAAGCCTTTGCCCGCTTCTCCTGCGTGTGCTGCTTCAATCGCCGCATTCATCGCCAAAAGATTGGTCTGGCTTGCTATGTGCTGAATAACGCTTGATGCTTCCATCAAACTGCCAGACTCTTCTGCGATCTTATTTGTTACAGAATTAGACTGTGACAACGTCTCTTTTCCATCTCTTGTCGCGCTCCCGAGCTCCTTAATAAGCTCGTCGCTTTTTTCCAAAGTAGAGGTTATGCTAGAAATGTTTGCAACCATTTCTTCAATGCTAGAAGAAGACATAGCGACGCTGGAGGCTTGGCTTTCTATGCTACTATTTAACTGGCGAATTGTGCGAATAATCTCTTCTATAGTAGATGCCGTCTCGGTAACAGAGGCTGCTTGGGTCAATGCTTGAGCTTTTACGCCTTCTATATTGGAGCTAATTTCGTGAACGCTGCTTGCTGTCTCTGTCATATTGCTAGAGAGTTCTGAGCCAATTTCTTCCATTATATGTGCATTTTCGTCAACAGCTTTAATAGACGAGCCGATTTTAGAAATTGTCTCGTTAAAATATAGAGAAAGATCGGTCATTTCATCATTACCCCTGACGTCGAGACGAACGGTCAAATCTCCGTCTCCCATCGCAATTCCTTGTAATGCGTCAACTGTTGTCTTTATGGGCTTTACCATGCTATAAGCAACCAAATATACAATGACCAAAGCGCCCACCAACACCGCAAGACCTATTCCTAGCATCGAATATTGCAATGTGTATACTGTCCCCATAAATTCAGCAACTGGAGCATTCACTATTACTGGCCAACCTGTAGTGTTCATTTTTGAAAAAGTACCAATCATATAACTTCCTTCATAATTGAAGAAATGTAGCTCTTTTGTATTTGATGAAATAGATGCTTTTTCAAATTCTGCAATCTCTTTCAACGAGTTATCTTTCTTTGCTTCATCTATTGAGCATAGCATATTGCGCACCCATTGCTCATCTCTATAAGCCAATGTAACACCTTTTTTGCTTAGAATATAACAGTCGCCTGTAGTGCCCACAACTATGTCTTTAATCATATTTGAAAGATACATACCATCTAATGTCGCAGTTAACACAGCTTCAACATTTTTATCCTGCCCGTATACAGGAACAGATACACGAGTGATAAACGATCCATCTATCTTAGAAACAAATGGTTCTGAAAACGTTTTTTTGCCCTGCAATGTTTCTCTAAACCAATCTTGATCTCCAACATTCGTATCTGCTACACCCGTCATATGCAAAAGCCCGCTCTTTTCTGCCAAGCCCATCGCTAGAACCTGATTATTAAACGAAGCCTCTTTGGAAAGATATTGCGCCTTTTCTTTATATGATGCACCCGCATCTCTCAATATTTCAGCCCGTGCAACACCTTCCAAAAACTGCCAAAAAGACTTAATCCTTCCGTCTAGCACTTCCGTTGTATCATCCGCTTTGTCCATTAAATGAGCCTCAACTTTTTCCATTATCGCCTGCCTTGCTATAACGACAGAAAGAACGCCCAAAGAAGAAACAGATAAAACAATCAATACTCCAAAAATTAATAACAGCTTTAGCCTTATTGAAAAACGTTTTTCTCTATTCTTTATAGGAGGGGGGGGGGGGG
>CAUTVN010000013.1:0-19376 GCA_963541705.1 uncultured Treponema sp. | reverse complement strand
AAGTTTGAACAGATGACAGACGATTTGTTTGAGCGCACAAAAGAGCCATGCCGAAAAGCATTGAAAGATGCTGGAATTAGCGCAGACAAAATTGACGAAGTGTTGCTTGTTGGTGGCTCTACTAGAATGCCAAAAGTGTTGCAAATCATTAAAGAGATTTTTGGCAAAGACGCTTCTAAGAGCGTGAACCCAGATGAGGCAGTTGCAATGGGTGCTGCAATACAAGGTGGTATTTTGGGTGGAGATGTTAAAGACGTTCTATTGTTGGACGTTACTCCTCTATCTCTTGGTATTGAAACTCTTGGTGGTGTTTTCACAAAGCTTATTAATAGGAACACAACAATACCTACAAAAAAGAGCCAAATATTCTCTACTGCAGCAGACGGACAGACAGCGGTTTCTATCCACGTGTTGCAAGGTGAGCGAGGAATGGTTAGTCAAAATAGAACGCTTGGTAATTTTGACCTTGTGGGCATTCCTCCAGCACCTCGCGGTGTGCCACAAATTGAAGTTACGTTCGATATAGACGCAAATGGCATTGTTCACGTTTCTGCAAAAGATTTGGGCACAGGAAAAGAGCAACACATAAGAATAGAAAGCTCTTCTGGATTAAGCGATGCAGAAATTGACCGAATGGTTAAAGAAGCAGAGGCAAACGCTGAAAACGACAAAAAAGAGCAAGAAAAAGTGGAAGTAAAAAACGAGGCCGATAGTCTCATCTACCAAACAGAGAAGAGCCTGAAAGAAATTGGAGACAAGGTGCCACAAAGCGAAAAGGCTGCGATAGAAGATGCTGTGGCTGCCTTAAAGAGAGCTGTGGAAGGTGGCGACACCCAAGAAATTAAATCCAAGAGCGAGGCGCTAAAACAGGTAGCTATGAAGATGGGAGAAGAACTTTATAAACAACAACAAGCTCAAGGTGGCGCAAATGCAGCGGGAGGGGCGTCATCCGGTAGTAATTTTACAAACAATGTAAATATCAACACAGGAGATGGCACTAAAGGTTCTTCCGATGGGGTAGACTACGAAGTGGTTAACGAAGATAAATAAGCTATTTATAGAATGAATGCAAGAAGAGAGATGCTGTTTTTGCCATCTCTCTTCTTTTTTTTGTTTTTTCTGGAGGGGATAAGTGGCAGAAAAAAGAGACTATTACGAAGTGCTAGAGGTGGCAAAAACTGCAACTAGCGATGAGATAAAAAAAGCTTATAGAAAACTTGCAATTAAATATCATCCAGACAAGAACCCTGGCAACAAAGAAGCAGAAGAAAAGTTTAAGGAAGCCACAGAGGCGTATGAAGTTTTAATAGACGAGAAAAAGAGACAAGCATACGACCAATTCGGTCATTCCGGTGTTGACGGAATGGGAGGGGCTGGCTTTGACCCTTCGGCATTTAGTGGTTTTGAAGATTTGTTTTCGGGCGGTCTTTCTAGCATTTTTGAAGGATTATTTGGTGGTTCGGGAGGCTTTGGCTCTTCTGCAAGAAGAGGCGCACAGCGTGGCGCCAATTTGCAATATAATCTTACCCTTTCTTTTAGCGAAGCAGTCTATGGCAAAAAAGTCGATATTTCTTATTCTCACGATGTCGCCTGTTCTACTTGTGGTGGAACAGGAGGCGAAGGGGGCTCAAAACGCATTACTTGCCCAGACTGCAAAGGAAGCGGACAGATTAAGCAAACATCTGGCTTTATGACTTTTGCTCATACGTGTCCACGTTGCAAAGGAGAGGGTACTATAGTAGAAAAACCATGCAAAAAGTGTGGCGGTTCTGGAGTAGAAAAAAAGAAACAAACAATAAAGGTGAGCATTCCAGAAGGCGTAGAAGACGGCAGAAGAATAGTGATTCCGGGGCAAGGAAATGCTGGTGCAAATGGTGCGCCTGCAGGAGATTTATTCATTCTTGTTATGGTCAAGCCACACGATGTTTTTGAGCGCGATGGGAAAAATCTATATTGTGCAATGCCCATATCTATCACGCAGGCGACTTTGGGAGCTGAAGTAGAAATTACCACGCTAGACGACAAAAAAGTTAAGGTGAAGATTCCACAAGGGACTCAGCATGGCGCTATGATTAAAGTAGCAGGCGAAGGAGTGCCAAACACTCAAACAGGAAAGAAGGGCGACCTATATATAAAAGTGCATGTAAAAGTGCCTACTCGCGTCTCCAGCAAAGCCAAAAAACTTCTTGAAGAGATTGCGAAGATTGAAGGGGAAGAGGAACGCCCTAAATTCATAAAACTGCGAGACTTATAGAATCCTGTCTCTAATATTATTAAAGACAAAAATGCCTCTTGTGTAATTTAAAACATTTTATTAAAAATGTATATTGAAAAAGGCATATAATATATTATAATTAACTTATGGAGGATTTTATTATGGTAAAACTTACAGATGAAATGAAAGCCATGATGGCAAAACAATTGGCTCATATTTCTACAGTCAGTGCCGACGGCAGACCAAATATAGGGCCTAAGCGCACCATGAGGATTTATGACGATGCCACTCTTATATACAACGAAAACACGGGCAGGCGCACAATGGAAAATTTGCAAAACAATGGACGCGCCTCTGTTTCTTATGTCGACTGGGAAAAACTCGATGGCTATCGCTTTGTGGGCAAGGCAGAGGTGATTACCGAAGGCAAGTTGTTTGACGATGCAGTAGAATGGGCAAAAGGCAAAGTGCCAAAGGCTGTTGTGTTGATTCATATCGAAGAAATAGACACGCTAAAAATAGGCGCTACAGCTGGCACTAAACTACAATAACAAAAAACACTTATAAGAACTTGAAAGCTTTCAAGTTCTTATAAGCCTCCTCACATCATCCTTCAAAATAGAACAAATCTTCAAATTTTTTGTCTAGCGCAATGCATAAGAGCAGGGCAAGCTTTGCAGTTGGATTGAACTGACCTGTTTCTATAGAACTTATTGTGTTGCGCGAAACACCCACCATTTCTGCCAACTTTTGTTGAGAGACGTTTATTTGTGCTCTTGCTTCTTTAATTCTATTTTGCAAAATAAGTTTTTCACCTGAATTCTTTTCCTCTATGACCATAGCACTCTCACAAATCAATTAAGAAAAAACGCAACAGAACCAATTATAGAACAAAACATTAAGAATCTATATTTCTTTTCTTGGCTAAATTTATACTTTGCATATGCACCGCTGGCACTAAACGCAAAATACATTGAAGATGCAACATAAAAAGCCAGCATTTCTCCACCTTTTATAAAAATAATAATTAAATTTGAAATTGCTACTACAGCGTAAATAACGCTCATCCACCAAAAACCTAGTTTAATTCCAGTTAACTCTGTTTGTTGCACACCTTCATCGATATTTTCCAGTCTGCTTTTTTCTAAGATTTCTTCTTTGGTCATAATCTATCCTCAATAAAATAAACCTCTTAACAATTGTGGCAAAAGTAACTCGCCATTTATTGCAAAGTTTTATTGGCATAAAGAAATGCTATCATTGCAAATAAAACTTGTTAATACATATTATAAAAAACAGATTCTTCTTTACTTTTCAAATTTGAAGATGTTTCTTCTGTAGAAATATCACAAAACTTTTCTCTACTAGTTAATTTAGAAAATAAATATTTAAAAAAACAGTCTTTCTCTATTTTTAGATTTTAAATTGAATTTAATCCTAAACTTATGCTAGTATGTTGTAGAGTAAAATGCTGATGCTATAGGAGAGGGAGGTAGGTTTATGAAAACTTTTGAAGAGCGACTAAAAAGACTAGAAGAAATAGTTGGTGCGATAAAAACAAACAATGTTTCTATAGAAAATGCAATTTCGATGTGTGAAGAAGGAATGAAGATTTCAAAAACATTGGAAAAAGACATAGAAAAAATGCAAGGCAGGATTAGTATTCTTCTAAACCAACCTCTGGAAGAAGATGAAAAACCAGCTCTCGAATTATTTTCTACACAAAAATAAAAAAATGAATGCCAAAGTACATAATCCTGTCGAAATCTTACCTCCCGAAACAGCCTTAAAAATTGCAGCAGGCGAGGTAATAGAACGCCCTGCGTCCGTTGTTCGAGAACTTTTGGATAATTCTATAGATGCAGGTGCGAATCGAATCATATTAGAAATAGAAAATGGCGGAATAGCGAAAATTAGAATGATCGACAATGGCTGCGGAATGACAAAAGAAGACCTAAAGCTTTGCACACTCACCCATAGCACTAGCAAAATAAAAGTTGCAGACGATTTGTTGCGCCTTTCTTCTCTTGGCTTTAGAGGCGAGGCTCTTTCTTCCATTCAGGCTGTCAGCGAACTCGAAATCGCTTCAAAACGCGAAGGACTTTCCGCGTGGAAACTAAAATATGGCACAGTAGTACCAACGACATGCCAAAGTGGAACGATAGTTGAAGTTGCCAATCTTTTTGAAAATTTCCCTGCGCGTAAAAAGTTCCTAAAACGCCCCCAGTACGAAGGGACTAATTGCAGACAAATATTTATAGAAAAATCTCTTCCATTCTACGATATCCACACAACTTTAGTCATGAACGGCAAAACATCTTTAGTTTTTGATAAGTGTTCGTCCCTAAAAGAACGTTGTTTGCAAGTGTTTTCTAATGCTTTTGGCTTTAAGGAAAGTAGCAATCTTTTTTTTGAAACAGAATATAAAGGAGAGAATTTTTCTTTTAGTGCAGTGTTGGGCACTCCCGATGTATATCGCTCAAGCAAAAAATACATAAACATTTTTGTTAATGGCAGAAAAATAAATGAATATGGTTTTGTACAATCTGTTTGCTATGGTAGCGAGGGCTATTTTCCAAACGGTGGTTTTCCTGTGATTTTTTTGTTTTTACAAGTCGAACCTTCAAGAATAGACTTCAATATTCATCCTGCAAAAAGAGAAGCCCACTTCGAAGACTATAACGAAATTCACAGGGCAATTCACACAAGATTAAATGAGTTTTATAAGCAAAAAACCATTATGTCTATGTTGCAAAAAAAAGAAGATGCCATAGAAGAGCCGTCACTAAATTTTGAAGACTCAGAGTCGGCTCCTATAGAAGAGTCTAACTTTGGTAACGCCGAACATAATTGGAAAAATATAACAAATAGAGCAGAGTATGCCCCATATAGCAAAGGGATGGGCTATCAATCTTTTTTTGAAGGGAGAGCAAAAGAGTTCTCATCTTTTAATGTGGCAGATGTTTCTCAAGTTTTCCCCATAAAAAAAGAATATTTTACAGAGCAGACAGCAGAAAAAAGAGCGGAATATGAAGCTGGCAATGTTCGTAAGGAAACGCCTTCTTTTCGGATATTAGGACAGTTTTGTGGCACATTTATTGCAGTCGAAAAAAATAATGCTCTCTATATAATTGACCAACACGCAGCACACGAGAGAATTATCTACGAAGAGCTAAAAAAAAGCGTTGGCGCCTCCCAAGAACTCTTGGCTCCCTATATATTAGAAACAGATTCCGAGAAGAATGATGAGATTATTAGGAAAAATCAGGGAGCGCTAAAGAGAGCGGGCTTTAGAATTGAAGAGCTCGAAAGCGGGCGCTGGGAAATCTCTGCCATACCCCTTTTTTACAAAGGAACGCAGCAACACTTGCTTTCAGATATTGTGCAAGCGAAAGATGCAAGTAGCCTCATCAACCATCTTTTAGCCACGGCGAGTTGCAGAGCAGCATGCAAAGACGGCGACATCCTCGACTATGGCGCCATGCACGAAATTGTAGAGAGAGTTTTTTTGCTACCCGAGCCACTATGTCCACACGGCAGACCGATTTATTTTATGCTAGATAAAATGGAACTTTTTAGAAAAGTAAAAAGAATTACATAAAAAGGGAGAGCTTAGAGTACTATGTGGAAGAATTTAGACGAATGCAAGAGTTTTTTGGCTTTGCAGAACGCAAAAAAAGTTGATATTGCAAAGATTTTTAGAGAAGATGATATCGCAAAGCGCATTTCGTCCTATTCAATTCCTATAATTTCGGGTGAATACTATAATTATGCTGCAAAACAAGTAGACGATTCTCTAATTGATATTTTGCAAAAATTGAGCGAGGAACAAGAATTAATCCCAAAATATAAGGCTGTGCTATCTGGAGAGATGATTAACACTGGGGAGAAACGCCTTGTTTTACACCACCTAACACGCTCAAAAGAATCTTGTCCCATCATTTATGACGGAGTAAATATAGGCGAGTTTTATAGACTAGAGCTAGAAAAAATAAAAAGATTTACAGATGAGGTGCATGCAAACAAAATCCTTTCATCTAGCAACAAAGCTTTTAAAGACGTGGTTCAAATCGGTATAGGTGGCTCGGATTTAGGGCCTAGAAGCCTATACATTGCGCTAGAAGAATATGCAAATGCAAAAGGCGTGGCAAAGATGAGCGCCCATTTCATCTCCAATGTTGACCCAGAAGATGCCAGCAGAGTTTTTGCAAAAATCGAAGCTGACCAAACTCTTTTCATCCTTGTCTCCAAAAGCGGAACAACAGAAGAAACCCTCGCAAACGAAAAACTTGTTTTAGAATATTTAGCAAATCACGGAATAGAGAACCCAAAACAAAACATAGTGGTTGTAACGTCCAATGCTAGCCCCCTTGCAAAAGACGACTCATATCGGAAAAGTTTTTTTATAGACGATTTTGTAGGTGGGCGCTATTCTTCTACTTCTGCCTGTGGAGCGCTAATTCTTTCTCTTTGTTTTGGCAATGAAGTCGTTTCAGAATTGTTGCAAGGAGCCAGAGAAGCCGACAAAAATGCGCTAAACCCAAATATTAGAGAAAATGCAAGTCTCATGGCCGCTCTTATAGGGGTATACGAGAGAAACATTTTGGGCTATAACACCACTGCAGTTCTTCCATATACTCAAGCCTTGTCGAGATTTCCCGCCCATTTGCAACAACTCGACATGGAGTCAAGCGGAAAAGCAGTAAATCGAGATTTTTCAACACTTGCCTATCCAACAGGTCAAATTATTTTTGGCGAGCCCGGCACAAATGGTCAACATTCATTCTACCAATTTTTGCACCAAAGCAAAGAGATTGTTCCCTTGCAATTTATTGCATTCAAAGAAAGCGCAACATATAAATATGCTTCTAAAGAAATCCAAGAAAAGAAAGCTGAATATATTCAGGCTCTAAAAGAAAACCACAAAAAGCTCCTAACCAATTTGATTGCGCAAATATATGCTTTTGCTGTTGGAAAAGAAGATGAAAACAAAAACAAACATTTTGAAGGCGGGCGCCCTTCTTCGCTTATATATGCAGACTGCCTAAATGGAAGGACTTTGGGAGCTTTGCTTTCTCATTTTGAAAACAAAGTGATGTTTCAAGGTTTTGTATGGAATATTAATAGTTTTGACCAAGAAGGTGTGCAATTAGGCAAAAAAATTGCCAAAAAAATTGAAAGCGAAAGCTTGGACGGCACTTTACAAAAATATTCTGAACTTTTGTTTTAGAAAGATGATAATGGCTCTTGTTTTGATTATATGTGTAGCGAAAAACAAAATAATTTTGAACACCTGCATTCAATAGCTTTAAAGGCGCCAAAGTCTAGCGGTGTATATTTGTGGAAAAACGCTGAAGGAGTGATAATTTATGTAGGCAAAGCTAAGTCTCTAAAAGCCAGGCTTGCCTCATATTTTAATAGAAGCAAAGACATAAAAACACGCTCTTTGGTTGCCAACGCATCGTCGATCGAATATATCAAAACCAAAAACGAATACGAAGCCCTTTTGTTGGAAAACACGCTTATTAAAAAACACTCGCCAAAATACAACATCAGCCTAAAAGATGGAAAAACATACCCAATGTTAAAGATAACAAAAGAAGATTTTCCTACATTATACCGAACACGCACCATATATAACGATGGTTCGAAATATTTTGGACCATTCCCAAGCGTGAACAATATAGATGTTTTTTTAGAAATGGTGAGCAAAAACTACAAGCTTCATCAATGCAAACGCGTAAAAAAACGCACATCTCCATGTCTATACTACCATATAGGCAGGTGTCTTGCGCCTTGCTGTGGCAAGGTCGATGAAGATGAGTATAACAAGCAAATTAAAGAAATTGTCTCTATTCTATCTGGAAACACAAAAACAATCTTGAAAAATCTAGAAAAACAAATGAAAAAAATGGCAGAAGAAGAGAAGTTTGAAGACGCCGTTAATATACGCAACACAATAGAGGCAATTCTCGCCATTACAGAAAAAAACATTGTGCAAGATTTAGACCCTACCGCCAGAGACTATATAGCTTGGGCAAGCGCTGGCAAAATGGTTACGTTTGCAGTTTTTAGAATGAGAGAAGGACGCTTAGTGGGCAGAGACCTATACCGAGTTCAAACCTTAAAAGACGATAGCGAAGCAATGCTCGAGTTCTTTAGCGCCTATTATACTGAAGCAAAAAACGTACCACACAAGATTTTCATCCTATCGGCTCAAGACGCAAATCTAGCCCAAAGATGGCTTAACGAAGAGCTAAAGGCAAAAACATCCCTTTTCACCTCTTCCATAATGCCAGAAGAAGTTGGGCTATATAACTCAGAATCAACCCAAAAATCAACTGAAAATATACAATCTATGCCAACAGAAAAAATAGAAAAACTCAATCTTTCTAAAGATAGAAAAAATATAAATATAGCGGACGAGGGAGAGCAACTGACTATAGAAAAAAACTTCAACAAAAAAGAAAGCCGTCATCACTACGCAGCGCTAGAAATGGCTCTTTTTAATGCAAAAGAAGACATAGTCGCTCGTCTTCGCCAAAATGGCAATTTGCCAGCACTAGAAGAGTTAAAAGCTGCTTTACAGTTGAAAACCTTGCCACATATCATAGAAAGCTTCGACATTGCGCACTTGCAAGGCAAGTTTACAATCGCAGGTATGGTTTATTTTAGAGATGGAGTTCCAGACAAAAAAAACTTTCGCATTTTTAAACTTAAGAAGACAGATGGAATTATAAACGACTATAAATCGATGAAAGAAGCCGTTGCAAGAAGATATACAAGGCTAGTAAACGAGAGCGCTGATTTGCCAGACTTAATTTTGATTGACGGCGGGAAGGGGCAAGTGAATGTGGCGTGGAAAGTCTTAAAAGCACTTAACTTGGAACTGCCAATCATAGGCTTGGCGGAAAGGAACGAAGAGATATATTTTCCAAACACTTCTGCCCCACTCATCTTGCCCCGCAGAAGCTATGCCTTGCGTCTTTTGCAACGGGTAAGAGACGAAGTACACCATTTTTGCAATAGTCGCATTTCTAAAATGAACAACAAAGAAAAAACCACTTCTATATTTGAAAAACTTCCACACATTGGCAAAAAAAGAGCCGTACAATTGCTAAAGAGATTTTCCACTATGCAAGAACTCAAAAATGCTAGCACAGAAGAGATAAAACAAGTGGTAAATATTCCCCAAAAGATGATAGAAGAAATAAAAGACGCAATAGACGAAATGTAAAAAAATGAGGCGCCTAACTTGCGTTAAGCGCCTCTCTTTTTCCCACTTTATATATGGAACTTATCTATGTTGGTAAAGAGCTTATTAGCGCACATCCTAACCCGCTCTGCAACATTACCCACTTCTTGCGCAGCACTGTCAAGCGCTTGCGTTCTTTGCTCTACTAAATGCATACTTTCGCTAATGCCTTTTGCAATGTCGTCTAGTTTGTGCATTTGTTTCGCTATGTCTTTGCCACCAACAAGCATTTCTGCGGAGCTCATCTGAACCTCTTGCGTAACGTCGTTTATTAGGTGAATTGCTTCCAATATGTGCTGGCTGCCCGACTCCTGCTCTCGCATAGCCTTCATTATGCTTTCGCTCATGTTTTTTACTTCTTCTCCTAGCGCAAATATTTCGCTAAAATTATCTCCCACTGTTTTTGAAGAAGCCGAAAGACTATTAATTTCTTCCGAAAGACTTTTTAGCGTTGTGCTTATCATCTTTCCTTGACTGGACGACTCTTCCGAAAGTTTTCTAATTTCGTCTGCAACCACAGCAAAACCCTTGCCGGCCTCCCCTGCGTGAGCTGCCTCTATTGCAGCATTCATTGCCAAAAGGTTTGTCTGACTAGCTATGTGCTGAATCACGTTAGATGCTTCCATCAAACTGCCCGACTCTTCTGCAATTTTGCTTGCCACCGCACTAGAGCGCGAAAGCTCGTCTTTGCCACTCGCTGTTGCCTGGTATAGATTCGCAATAACGTCTGCGCTTTTTTGCAATGTGCTTGTGATGCTAACAATATTTGCCACCATCTCTTCTATGCTAGACGAAGACTGCGAGACGCTCAGCGCCTGGCTGTCTATGCGGGCGTTTAGCGAGGTGATAGTGCGAATAATTTCTTCCACTGTGCTAGCGACTTGCGTAACACTCGCCTCTTGAGTTAGCACTTGTTGTTGTGTGCTTTCGATGTTGGCCTTTACGTCTTCTATGTTGCTAGAAGCACCAGACATATTGTCGGCAAGCTCGTCGGAAGCCTGCCCCAAAATGTTTGTTTCTTCTGTTACATCCCTCATTGTTAGATGTATTTTTTCAATTGTCTTGTTGAAGTATGTTGCAATTTGCGAAATTTCGTCTGTGCCGTGCACAGGAATGCGCACAGTTAGGTCTCCATTGCCTTCCGAAATATTATACAAACCGCGTGCGGTCTTCTTAATTCTCTTTACGACATTTCGACTCAAGAAAATGGAGACAATGACTGCAGCTACAGCCATTATAAGAGTCATTACCATTCCGTTTAGCAAAATACTCGTCAATATCTCAGTTTCTGCCAGCCTGTCGTATACTGCATATACATCCCAGCCCTGTCGATCGATGTGCTCTCCTTTTACAAAGACTGTATCTTTCGTAGCGTCAGCTTTAACCTTTTTTACAAGAGCTGTCATTTCTTCTTTGTTCTTATGGTCTTTCAGTTTTTTTATTCTCTCTTCGTTAGAGCTAGAAATTAAGTTGTCGTTGCTATCTACAATTAAGATTTCTGTATTTTTGCCTATCTTTGTCTTTTTCAGTTGGGTTGCGAGCAGATCCAGAGCCAAATCTATTCCCACAACGCCTATCAGTCCTCCATTCTCGCCGTACATAGCTTTAGAGACTGTTACTGTGTTTGCCCCAGTCATTGCGTCTATGTATACTTCAGAAAAGACAATTTTGCCCTTTGCTTCTGTTGCTTTTATATACCAAGAACGATGCGTTGGATCATATCCTTGCGGAAGAGGATTTGGTGGATAGTGAATATGGTTATGCGAAGCTTGATAGGAAGCATATGTTGCATGTACGCTGTTATTTCCTGCCATCACTTTTTTGAAAAGAGAGCGCAAGCGCTCCACATTTTCTGGGTGTTCGTCTAGAGTGGTGATTAGCTCAGAGCGTGTATAAATCTCCAGCATTGCTTCGTATTGTTGAAAATATTCGTTTACATATGCAGAAAAAACTTGCAATGACTGGCTCGAGTTTTTATCTAAAACATCGTATAGAAGGTGCCACCTAACTATAGAATATAAAACACCCAAAGCAATGCTCAGCGACAATATCGAAAGAATAAGCATGCTAGATATAAACTTTGCCTTTACGCTAATTCTGTTGATGAAAGGAATGTGTTCTTTTTTTTCCATAAATATTACTTCTCCATACAATCAATTTGTACAATCCAAACCTAAAATCCCGAACACGCTTTTCTTCGCCTTTTCTATACAGTACCTTATCGTCATTTTTTCAATAAATCAAGATATTATTTTGCAAATTTTCAGAATATTTTTTGGAAAAATATAGCCTTATGAACAAATTTATGAGATTATAGAGTTTTTGGGAAATTGTAGACGCTCTCTGTTTTAGCAATTAGTCCGCTCCACGCTTTAATACTTGACTCCATGCTTTTCAACGCTTTGTTTGCATTTAGTGAATTTACAAAGACAAAATTTTTATTTTGTGCTAAGATGTTCTCATTGCGATGGCATAGCCTCTTCTAATTGTAGTTTTGGCTGTTTACATTTCGACATTAGTTCTATTCTATGGACTATCCTTTCTGACCTACCTAGCCTGATAATTCACCATACACATTTTCCCTATACACTCCAAGATAAAATCGCGCGTTAGCTAATGTACGACCCCAAAACTGATCAGTTTAGGGGTCGCTGCCCGATCAGTCGCGGGGGTCGAAACTGATCAGCTTATGGGTGCGAGACTGATCGGTTTTAAGGGTTGAAACTGTATTGTTTTGGAGGCAAGAACTGTCTAGTCTAAGAGGACGAAACATGCCAGCGTTTGGCCCCATCAAATTAGCTGATTTTAGCTTGGTTGCTATTCCAAATTATTTCTTCCCACCTTGAATATTATATCCATTAAGATTATTATAGGCGATCTATGTCTATTTGGAGGTTTAAATGAATAAAGCAAAAATCTTTATATTTTCATTTTTCATTATACTTTCGTCTATTTCGCTCTTTGCAACTGAACCTGCACAAAACGAAAAAGACGAGGGGCAAAAAATAGAACAATCGCAAGCCCAAAAAGCTTCTTTTAAGTATCTTTCTGCGGCGATTGCGGTTGGCGTGGCTTGTATAGCGGGTGGCTTTGCAGTGGGAAAAATAGGCGCTGCTGCTATGGGCGCTATGAGCGAAAAGCCTGAAGTTTCGGGAAAGGCGATTCCATTCGTAGGCCTCGCAGAAGGTATTTGTCTTTGGGGCTTTTTGGTAGCTCTTCTAATCATTCTGCTATAAAAAGATGACCTATAGCATAATTGCAGAAAGGGAGCTGGTTGTGGCTTTCTCCCTTGTCGGCGTTAAAGGCTTTATTGCAACCTCTCGCGAGGAAGCTTTGTTGCACTTCAATATGATAACAAAAAAAGCAGACAGCTCTTCAAACATTCCTTTGGAGTTGCAAGATGTTAAAGTGTTGATTTTGAGCGAACAGGTGAGCGAATATCTTTCGGAAGAAGTCACAGAATGGCAGATGAGGGGAGAGTATCCGCTGATTGTGGAGATTCCTTGTTTGCAAGGCGAAATGTATGGCAAAAAGTCGTTGCAAGATGCAATTAGAGAAGCTGTAGGCGTCAATCTTTAGGCATTTTTTTATTTTTATGGAAGTAATTTTATGGAAGTTCTCAATTCAGCCGACGTTATAGGCGAAGAAATAAAAGAAGAGGCGAGAAGAAAGGCAAACCTTATTCTAAAAAACGCAGATAGAGAAATAGAAAATCTTAACCGCTCAACAGAAAAAAAAATAGAGAAGTTGAAAGAAGAGCAGACAACAATTTATAAAAACAAAATTGAAGAATATAAACAAAAAGTTTTTGTTACAATCCCGCTAAAAAAATGGAAAGAAAAAACAGCATATATAGAAGACATCATCTCTTCTTCTTTGGACGAATATTTCGCCAATTTGAGCGTGAATGAGCGTCTTTTTATCATAAAAAACAGCTTAAGAAATTTCAAAGATATCGTAGAAGGGAAAGAGCTTATTGTTCGATACGCAAGGTTTGAAAAAGAGAAAATAGAAAAATTAGTTTTGGCAACGTTTCCAAATTCAAAAATATTGGAACTAAAAGAAGCAACGTATGCCGAAAGGCGTTTTGCCAATGTGGAAGAAGGCGTTATAATAGAAGACGTTGAACGCACTTTTTTATGCAAAGCAGGATTGGAACAAGTGAAAATCAAAATATCTGCAGAAATAAAAGAAGAATTGTTTTATGCATTGTTTGGGAGAGCGTTAGGTGAGTGATGCAATAATTGGAAAAGTGAGCCGTATTTCCGGGCCTATAATTTATGCTGAAGGAATGTCCCTCGCGGGGCTTTATGATGTGGTGGCAATAGGGAAAAACAAGCTTACGGGAGAGATTATCCGCCTAAAAAAAGGCGTTGCAACAATTCAAGTTTACGAAGACGATACGGGCTTGCATATAGGAGACGAGGTGGTTTCTTTTAGGCGACCTCTTTCTATCAGGCTAGGTCCTGGTCTTATAGGCAATATATACGACGGAATTCAGCGCCCTTTAAGTGAACTTTTTTCAAAATATGGACATTTTTTGCAATCGGGAGAGGAAGCGTCTCCTCTAGATAGCACAAAGAGATGGCACTTCGTTCCTACTATTAATAAAGATTCGTTGCCAGCCAAATTAAAGCGCGGGATGTGTCTAGGGCGCGTGCAAGAGTCTTCGTCTGTTTTGCACAAAATAATGGTTCCACAAAATATAGAAGGCGAGAAAATTACCTTTTTGGCAGATGAAGGCGACTATACAATCGAAGAGCCGATTGCGAAAACTGAATTAGACGAGTCCATCTATATGGCGCACTATTGGCCAGTGCGAAAAATGCGTCCATATTCAAAAAAGCTTACGACTACAAAGCCACTGCTCACGGGCACGCGAGTGATAGACGTTTTTTTCCCGATTGCGAAGGGTGGCACGTCTTGTATTCCAGGCGGTTTTGGAACTGGAAAAACCATGACGCAACACGCAATTGCGAAGTGGTGCGATGCCGACATAATTGTCTATATTGGTTGCGGAGAACGTGGAAACGAAATGACCGACGTTCTAAACGAGTTCCCAGCACTAATTGACCCAAAAACTGGGCGTTCTTTAATGGAGAGAACAATTCTCATTGCAAACACTTCCAATATGCCGGTGGCGGCGCGAGAAATGTCGCTATATTCTGGAGTTACCATAGCAGAATATTATAGAGATATGGGGCTTGATGTGGCGATTATGGCAGATTCTACCAGTCGCTGGGCGGAGGCTTTGCGCGAACTTTCTGGGCGTATGGAAGAGATGCCAGCCGAAGAGGGTTTTCCAGCATATTTGCCAACTAGGCTGGCGGAGTTTTACGAGAGAGCAGGGCTAATTGAGACTTTTGAAGGAGAAAATGGTTCTGTCTCTATCATCGGGGCAGTCTCCCCGCCGGGTGGCGATTTTTCCGAGCCTGTTACTGCGCACACAAAGAGATTTATACGTTGTTTTTGGGGCTTGGACAGAGAGCTTGCGAATAGCAGGCACTATCCTGCAATCAGCTGGATCTCTTCGTATTCGGAATATGCAGAACAAATAAAAGACTGGTGGAATGCTTTTGACGAAGGATGGGAGAAAGTAAGGCTGGAAGCTTTGGGAATTTTGAAAAAAGAAGAAAGATTGCAACAAATAGTTCACTTAATTGGTGAGGACGCCCTGCCCGACACCGACCGCGCTCTTCTGATTGCCTGCGAGATGATTAAACAAGGCTTTTTGCAACAAAATTCATTTGACGCTGTAGATATGTATTGCGAACCACACAAACAAGTCTTAATTATCAACACAATTGTGGAATTTTATAGAAGAGCTTTCGCTCTTTTGAAGAGTGGCTGTCCTTTGCACAAAATAGTCAATATGCAAACAAAAGAAGAGCTAATAAGGATGAAAAGCGTATATAAAAATGGCGAAGAAGAGAAGATGCAAGCGCTGAGAGATAAAATGAATGCTGAATTCGACGAGCTCGCAAAAATGTATAGGAAATTTGAATAGCAAACTATTAAGACGACTCTCTTTGGTTTCGCACTATGCGCCAGAAGCTAAAGAGAGAATTCCGTCTTCCATCTTATAAATACGCGAACTTTTTTCTATGATAGACGAATCGTGCGTTACAATCAAAACCGCAACACCCTGCCGTCTAACTGTTTCTATGCTTTGCATAACCTCTTTTGAGGTCTCTCCGTCCAGGTTGGCGGTAGGCTCGTCTGCAATTAAAATACGAGGATTGTTCATAAGAGAGCGGGCTATCAACATTCGCTTTTCTTCGCCTCCTGAAAGTGATGAGGGAGGCTCATCTTTTAGGTGCAAAATGCCCATCATTTCTAAAAGACTTAAGGCTCTCCCCTCGCTATCCCCTTCTCTTTTGTAGAGGAAAAAAGGCAAGCGCACGTTGTCTAGTACATTTAGGTTTGGCAAAGACGCCATACCTTGTGGGACATATCCTATGCACTCATTTCTATAGCGACTTTTTTCTTTGTCGCCCATCGAAAGAATGCTTTTCTCTTCAAACAAAACATCACCTTCCGATGGCGTTAAAAGAGCTGAAATCAAATTGAGAAACGTTGTTTTTCCAGAACCAGAACGCCCTACAATAAAGCTAAACGAGCCTTCTTCCAATTCTATAGAAGCATGGTTCACTGCATAAAACAAAGAGTCTCGTCGCTTAAATTGTTTAGAAAGATTGACAGTCTTTAGTAACATGTTACTTTTCTCTGCTGATAAAGATGTATATAAAAGAAACAATAATTAAAATGCCAGAAAGAAGCAAAACTGTAGGTTTTGTGTAGACGTTGCATACCATCTGGGCTGTTTTGCACGTACCAATAACGAAAAATTGCAAGCAGATTTGGCAAACACCAACAAGGGCTGCACTCAACGCAAGACCTCGACTCATTTTGTTCAAAATTGCGATCAAAATCCCCAAAGCAGCGACTAAAGCGCCGAGCATTCTCACCGCTTCGCCCATCCAGTGGCACTTCATAAAAGAGCCGTCGGCTTTGGGTGGGCATACGTGGGTTCCCAAATTAAAAGGAACCAATATAAAAAGAATACCTAAAATCAAAATTATAGTAGCAAAAATATATTGCTTTTTCATAAACACTCCAATTGTTGCCATACTATGTCAACTAGGAGCGACATTATAAAAATGTTTCATTAATTGGTCAATAGAAATAAAATTATTTATATTGACAGTTTATATTCTATTTTATGGAATAGGTCGTGGAGGCGCTTGATGTCTGCTAAATTCAAGTTTGAGTGTATACAGCGTGTAAATTCAAACTTACTTACTTACTTACTTCTTAGAAGTGTATCAAGGTTGCTGGTACGATCTTCCTCTATCTTATAGCTACAACCGTAGCGCGACGTTTTCATTAACACAATCAATTTCTCTTCAATATAGAATCAAAAAACAAGCAATTCATTCTCAAGTCTTGAGTTCGGGTTTTCAATATGGCAAGCAAAGTCTTTCTGTTTTGAATGGTTATGGTGGAGTCCGAATTAGGATTTTGTGAATTTATTGAATATGTTAATAAAATTTATGTTTTTTAAGGAGATGATATGAAAAAATTCTTTCAGTCTTTTGTGCCATTGATGGCTCTTTTATTGTTGGTCGTGTTGGTCGCGACTCTTTCTTCTTGTGGAAAACTGACGAATTATACTTACAAGAATGATAACAATTCCTCGATGACTCTTCATTTTGGTAAAACAGAATGCGAAGTTACAGAAAAGCTCCCTGATGGTAGCTCTGTTACTCTTCTCAAAACTACCTATAAGGTCAAAGGCAAAGAAATTGTAGATGATGTTATTGGTATAACACTGTTTGAGATTTTGGATTCGAAAAAAACAAAGCTGAAGGATGAAAACTGGGGAACTTGGACTAAAATCTAATTTGCCTGTCGCATTTCTAATAAATTAATATTTGCTCTCTTTTTTCCACCAGAAGAGAGCTTTCAAAACTCCCGCTGTGCACAATCCCTCATCTTTTCCCTTCACTCTTTAACTAAAACAAAATAGTTTATATAATTTGGTTCTAATTCATTATGAACAATAAAAGACTAATCATTCGCTCTTCGATAATTGGCTATTGTATGGGCGTGAAAAGAGCAGTGGAAAAAGCAATCGAAATGAGAGAATTGCACCCAGACGCAAGGGTGTATACATTGGGAGAGCTTATTCACAACCCCACAACGCTAAAAAAACTTGAAAGCCTAAACATAAAAGTACTTTGCGAAGCAGAAATCGAAACTAAAGTGCTTGAAAAAAGCGACATCATCATAATCAGAGCTCACGGAGTAAGTCCTTTGGTTCTTTCAAAATTAAAAGAGAAGGGAGTAGTCATTGTAGACTGCACCTGTCCTCGTGTAGTTGCGAATAGAAAACTCGCTCAAAAGTGCGCAAAGAATGGAGTGGTCATCTTAGTAGGAGACAAAAACCATCCTGAATTAGTTAGCATTTATGGATATGTATTGGAAAACCCCAGTGTCAATTGCATAATCATTCAAAGTGAAAAAGAAGCTGAAGAATTGAGAGTTGAAAATAAGACATTACCACACTATCTAATTGCACAGACAACAATCAAAGAAGAAGAGTTTCTTGCAATTAAAAATGTTTTAGAAAAAAAGATTGAAAACTTCAGGGCGCTAAACACAATTTGCCCCGCAACATTTGAGCGACAAAACGCCCTAAAAGAATTGGTAAAAAATGTGGACGCAGTTCTGGTGATAGGTGGCAAAAATTCAGCCAATACAAAAAGACTTTTCCTAACAGCAAAAGAAATTAAGCCTAATTCATTTTTAGCAGAAGGGATTTTAGATTTGCCAAAAGAAATTGAACAATTTAAGTCTATAGGCTTAGCCTCTGGCGCCTCTACCCCAGAAGAAATTATAGAAGAAATCGAAAATTATATAAAATAATCTCCTATATAAAATAATCTTAATAAATCTTGAAAATATGCGTTGTCTTTCCGATACATCTACTCAATGCGTTTTAGACTAAATTTTTCTTTTGTTAAAAGTTTTAGACTTTGTGTTGTCAACATATTTTTTCTCGCTATATTGCTCTCTTTTGCTAGTTGCAAAACAGTACCAAAAAAAATAGTGAGCAAACCTAAGTTAAATAGCGCACAGCTCACAGCGTTTTTTATGTATATGAGCCCGAACTCAGACGTAGAAAAAGTGAAACTCATTTCTGCTTTATATGTAGAAGAAGGCAAAATGGAGTCAATCAATTCGGACATCGCTTTTGCGCAAATGTGTTTGGAAACAGGCTATTTGTCTTTTAAGGGGCTTATAAAGAGTGATATGAACAATTTTTGCGGACTCGGCGCTATAGATGCAGAACACAACGGCATCATTTTTGAAAATGAAGCAATAGGAATTAGGGCGCATATTCAACACCTAAAAGCCTATGCATCCAAAAAGCCACTTATCAACTCTTGCGTCGATCCACGTTATAAATACGTCGTCCCAAAAGGAAAAGCACCCAAGCTGAAGCAACTAACAGGCAAATGGGCGACAGACCCGGAATATAGCAAAAAGCTAGAAAATATTCTCTATTCGATGTATCAATTTGCTTTTTAGCTTCTACCTTGACGTTTGGCAACAACGTCAAGGTGTTCACAAAGCCCAATAGCGTCTTAAGCCTTACGAAAGGAAAGAAATCAACTTTAAGACAAATCTAGATGATAAGAAAGCTGCTTTTTTTGAAAATTCTTCATAGGAAAGCATAGCGGCGTTTTCTTTGTCTGCAATGTCGGAAATACACCTTAAAATCAGATAGGGAACATTGTTTGCAACGCAAGTATGCGCTACTGCAGCCCCCTCCATTTCTACACAAGCAGCCTGCAAGTCTTCATGCAAACCATCTCTCATCTTTCTATTAGAAACAAAGAT
>CAUTVN010000012.1:0-20397 GCA_963541705.1 uncultured Treponema sp. | reverse complement strand
ACAAAATTATATCTGATGATTCCTGAAGGCACCCTTGCAGGAGATGCCAAAATGAAACTTTTAAAATGGTTTAAAGGCTATCTTTATAAGCCTCTTAAGAGAAGGGTTGTTTTTAATTTGCTTAATGATATTTATAGAAGAAATATTGCGAAATATGAAAGCGAAGAAATTGGAGTGCTTGAGAATATCAAAAACGAAAATAAAGATGAATCAGAGGAGGTATCAAAAGATATAGAGTGCTCTGAAATTCAAGATTCTAGCGCGGGTAAACAACAAAAGAAGATACTTGTAGTAGACGATCATCCTGTGAATAAACAGTTGTTGACTATTGTTTTAGAAAAGATGGGCTATCTTATTAAAGGTGCAGAAGATGGGATGGAGGCGATAAAAAAGGCAGGAGACGAGTCGTTTGATCTTATTTTTATGGATGTGCAAATGCCTATTTTAGATGGCTATGAAGCAACAAAAAAATTGAGAGAGGACGGCTATGAATATCCAATAATTGCCTGCACTGCAGGGACGCAAGAAAACGAAAGAGATGTGGCAATTTCTTTTGGGATGAATGATGTTTTATCTAAACCCTTCACAAAGGAAGATTTGGAGAGAGTTCTACATAAGTATCTTTAAAATTAAGTTATTGTTTTTAAGAGGAAAGAAGTGAATATAAACATATTGGATATCATTTTTGCTTTGGTGTTATTGTCTTTTTCTATCACAGTGTATAAAAGAGGATTTGTAATCGAGTTTTTTTCCAAGCTTGCTTGGATAGGTAGTGCTATTATTGCGTTTTTCTTCTCTCCGCTTTTTGGGATTGGGTTGGTAGGACGTGTTACAGGTTTAACAAACGAGCCTCTTTTATACATAATCTCCTTCATTTTGCTTTTTACAATTTCTCACGTGGCAATTAAAGGAATAGGTAATATTGTTGGTAATATTTTTACATTACCACTTCTTGATAGCATAAATAAAATCTTGGGCTTTTTTTTAGGTCTCATAGAAGGGAGTATTATTATTGCTATAGTGATAGAAATTCTTTTGTTACAGTCATATATACCGCGTAGTAGCTGGATAGGAAATAGCATCATCATTCCTTTTTTTATCACATATGTTTTAAGGATCAGATTCTATTAAGTTTGATGTTATGCAGGGCATAGTAATTACTGGAAGCAACAATTCTTTTCTTGTTGAAGTGGAAGGGGGAAAACTCTTTACTTGTTCTCTTAAAGGTAAGATGCTAAAGCTAGACAAAAAAGTTTACAATCCGCTAGCTTCGGGCGATATAGTAGAACTTGAAAAGGAAAATGAAAACTCTGCTGTAATTATTTCCTTAAAAGAGCGAAGTTCTGCAATAAATAGGCTAAATATAAAAACATACACTGCCCAAACGTTGTGTGCAAATATAGATTTGCTTATAAGCGTCGCGACACCGTCTTCTCCCCCTTTTAGACCCAGATTTATCGATCGAGTGATTGTTGAAGCAGAGAAAGAGGGAATTCCAATTTTAATACTTTTAAACAAAGTAGACTTAAAGGTTGGTGAAGATGTTAGGGAAAGAATTGAAGATTGGAAAAGACTGGGATATGATGTTTTGGAAGTCTCCGGCAAAACTGGACAAAATATAAAAGTATTAAAAGAAAGATTAAAAGGTTTAACTGTAGCGATGGTAGGTCAGTCGGGAATTGGTAAGTCTAGTCTATTAAATGCGTTGGAACCTTCCCTAAATCTTAAAACTGCTAAAATTTCGTATAAATATGATAGAGGCGTGCACACAACAACAAAAGCTCATCTATATCACTTAAAGGATGGCATTACCGTAATAGACACTCCGGGCATTAGAAATTTTTCTCTTTATAATATAGATGAAGACGAATTGATATTATATTTTAGGGAAATGGCAGAAAAGTCCTTAAAATGTAAATTCGGACAAAGTTGCTCTCATCAAAATGAAATAGGTTGTGAAATCTTAAAAGGGGTAGATAGTGGAAAGATTTTGTACGATAGATATGAAAGCTATCTAAGAATAAGGGATGAAATTGCCACATTAAAGACGCATACAATTTAGGTATGTATACAAAATTAAGGGATTAAAATGACGGAACATATACTAAAAATATTGCAATTTGAAAAAGTTGCATCCTTAATAGCGGAGCATTGTGTGTTAGATGAAGGACGGGCGTTTTGCAAAAGTCTAAAACCTAGCATAGATATAAAACAAATTGAAAAAAACAAGAGATATGGTAAAGATTGTTTAGCCCTTTTAGAAGGCGCTATGCTACCTCCTTTAAGACATTTGCCACCGGTTATGCCATTTTTGGAAGAAGCTGAAAGGGGAGATCTTTTAGAGATTGAAGGGATTTATGCGGTTTTTCTATTTGTTAGTTTGGTGCAAGACTTGCATAAATGGGCTAACTCTTCAAAAAAAGAGCTAAAAGTAGAAAATGTAATTTTAAACTATGTTGACAGTTTGCCTTTGTTTGACGAGATTTTTTCGTCTTTATCTTCTTTTATTAACGAATCCGGCTCTTTGAAAGAAGTGCCATCTCTTCGTGCAATTTCCAAAAAAATAGAAGAAACTGAAAATGACATAAAAAGAAGCATGGCAAAATATTCTTCCAATTCGCTTTATTCAGATATATTGCAGTCCACTCTTCCTACTACAAAAAATAATAGAGAGGTTCTTGCAGTAAAGGCTAATTTTAAGGGTAAAATAAAGGGAATAATTCATGAATATTCAAACACTGCCAAAACATTTTATATAGAGCCAGAAGACGTAGTGTTAAAAAACAACCTATTGCAAGAGTTGAAAGCGGAGTGGGAGAGAGAATATTTTCTTATTTTAAGACGTTTGAGCAATTTTATATTAGAAAGTACCTCTAACTTGCAAAGTGCACTTAAATATATTGTGTAGCTAGATTTTTTCGAGGCTTGTGCAATATTGGCAAATAAAAATAAGGCTGATTTTTTAATGGAAGAGGGGAATACAATTGAATTAAAGAATGCACGCCATCCACTAATCAAAAATTGTGTACCACTTAATTTTGGGCTGGAAGGAGAGAAAAGAGTTCTGATAATAACGGGGGCAAATGCAGGAGGCAAAACAGTTGCATTAAAAACAATCGCTCTTCTTTCAGTGATGAATCAATGTGGAATGCCACTCCCACTTGAAAAGAGTAGTAGGTTGCCATATTTTAATTTTATAGGGGCAGACATAGGAGATGAGCAGTCTATAGAGAATGCTGCCTCTACTTTCTCAGCATCTATAAGCAATGTTGCCTCAATTATGGAGAGTGCAAACGAAAAAAGTTTAGTAATTTTTGATGAATTATGCAGTGGAACAGATGTAGAAGAAGGTGGTGCTATTGCGATGGCAATTTTAGACGAAATGATAGAAAAAAAAGTGTATACAATTGTTAGCACACACCATGGAATATTGAAAAACTATGGTTTTTCTAATACTGCGTGTCTTAATGCCTCTGTTAGTTTTGATCTAAACTCTCTGAAACCACTTTATAAAATCGTTGTAGGTGTGCCTGGCGAAAGCCATGCGTTAGATGTTGCAAAAGAAAATGGACTTAATATAAAAGTAGTTGAAAAAGCGCATAGCTATATGGCAGAACATTCGTCGAATATTTCCGAAATCATTCATAATCTCATTGATATGCAACAAGAATTGCAAAAAAAAGAGGAAAGGATTATAGAGACTGAAAAAGAGTTATTAGAAGCTAGGCGCGTGCTAGATCTAAAAATGCTTTCATTGCGCCAAAAAGAATTGGAAGTAAAACAAGGTTCTCTAAAAACAGCTGTAAAGCTCTTTGACGAAAAGAAAAAAGGAATAGAAAATTTAGTAAGGCAAGTGATGGAAGGGCGGGTGGAAAAAGAGGATAGAAAAGAATTAAAGGAATGGATGTGTGAGGTGGGTAGCGCACTTCAAGTTGAGAAGGAGAATATAAAAAAAGAAGAAGAGGCGCTAAATGCTTTTTCTGAAGTGGACAGTTGCGAGATGTCTTTTAAGAGCGGAGATGTAGTCTATTCTAAAAACTACGATAGGGAAGGAATATTTTTGCATAACGAGAAAAAGGGATATGCAATTGTTTCGTTTGGAGATATAAAGATAAAGGTGGAAACGTCAGATTTAAGGTTAAAAAACAAAGTTGAAAATATTAAGCTAAAACCAATATACGAACTTGAAAAAACTGATGACTCACTTTATGAGCTTTCTCTTTTAGGTTTGCATTTTGAAGAGGCAAAGACTACACTGCAAGAACATTTTGATAAAATCATAATGAATGATATAAAAGAATTTTCTATAGTTCATGGCAAGGGTTCTGGCATTTTGCAAAAAATGGTATACGACGCCCTCTCTTCTTCTAAATTTGTTAAAGAATTTTCGTTTGCTAGACCGGAGTTCGGTGGCTCTGGAAAAACAATAGTAACAATGAAATAAGCATATAAGCAAAAAGAAAGTGTTAATTCTATGAAATTAAATAAAAATAATTTATAAAATAGCTATTGACAAAATAGGAAAATTGTAGAAAAATCGCAAGGTAAGAAGGGCTTATAAACTCATATAAAAGATATGATGGGTATGGTCTTATAAGCTTTTGTATGTTCCTATTATGCAAGATAATGATGTTTTTTTGCTTATTGAAAAGCTTCTCTCTCATCCAATATTTCTCTCAGGCGTTACCAGTTGGTTTTTAAGCCAGGTAATTAAGACTATAGCTGCTATTTTTTCTAAATCAATAAAAGGATACAAAGACGTTTTATCTCTTCTTTTTTGGAGAACTGGTGGAATGCCTTCAAGCCACTCAGCGCTTGTTTTTTCTTTGGTTGCATGCTTAGGTGTGAATAACGGACTCACCTCTGACATTTTTTTGTTTTCTCTTGTGGTTGCGGTTATTACTGCGCGTGATGCTTTGGGGGTTAGGCGTTCTAGTGGGTTGCAAGCAAAGACATTAAACACACTTGGAGCGAAGTTTGCAGAGATAAATCCTTCTTTTAAGTTTAAGCCAATAAAAGAAATACAAGGGCACACTCCCTCTCAGGTAATTGCCGGCTCCATTTTAGGTACTGCGATAGGTCTATTCTTTTCAAGTTTTTTCACATATCCTACTTAAATGATGCAAAATGTCCAATAAATAGAGACTTAGGAACTGAGATTTGTGAAATCTATATTTGAAAAATGCGATTTATTAAATGTTGTACTTCCTTTTTTGCTTATATTGTCTGTTGTTCTAGTGCTATTTTTGAATACTATCATCAATAAGCCTATTTGGCAGAACTATCGTACTTTGATGTTTCAAACGTCTAATACTGAAAAACTTATGCAAACTATCAAAGACGCTGGGATAAAAGGGGCGGTAACAATTGAAAGTCTAAAGAACAGATTTAGCGACAGAGAAGAGGCGGACCCTCCTTTTACATCGAAAGAGTTATATGCGCGCTGGTTTGAAAATGAAGACGATGGGCTTATGTATGTGTATGTACCAAAAAAAACATATATTCCGTTTTCTTTCTTAAAAGCTCTAACCGATAGCAATATTCCTTTCCATATAGAAGGACAGGTGCATTTATCTGTAGTAAACTTTGTTAGTTGCACCTGTCTTTTTATCATGTTGCTATTTTTTTCAAATAGAAAAGTTTTGTTCTTTCTCTCTTCCATACCGCTCTTAATTATATCTTTTTTAGTCAGAGGCGAGTTGATTTTTTCTGCTATTTTTTTGATGTTTTTGTTTACACTCTACATAGTTGAATTGTTGTTTGTTCCATATCATCTAACTTGGAAAGAGAGAGAAGAAAGACTAAAAAGCAATTATTTTGTGTTTATTCTTTTTTTATTTATTGTCATATTAACTTTTCTTGATACATATCTTGCCTATATTTATTTCATCTTTTCTATTTTTTCTGTGTGTTCTATAGGCTATCTATTGGAAAAGTTTGTATATTTGTCCGAAAAAGAAAAAGAGCGCGAGCGAACTCACGCAAAAATGATGATTTTCCCCATGCATCCTGCTTCTACGGAACAGATATATAGCAAAAAAAAGTCTTTTATGCTTATTTTCGTGCTTTTGCTCTCTTATGCCCCCCATGCCGTTTTCAATATTTTTTGTCTATGTCCCCTATCTCATATGTATAACAATATGTTTTCTCTTCCACTGCCTAGCAAAATAAGTAGAAGTGCAGATTTTAGTTGCGATTCATTCATTGCCTCCCAAAAGAGCAAACCGGGGGACTCTTTACCAGATCTTATTAGCTATATTGCCGACAATTGGCTCTCTACTACCTATCCTTATAGGTCTGCATATGAACCTCTTACTATGCCAAAAAAAGATGAGTGCGTAATATTTAGAGATTTTTATCTAGAAGAAGGTGGAATAATAAAAGAAAAAGAAGAACTTGTATTTTCTTTTGATGATGAGTTTATAAAGGCGCAATTAGAAAAGACTTATCCTTTTTCTATAGAAGAGATGCTAAAAACTGAGGGTGGTTTTGTTAGTGCGGTCTATAATTTGAAGTTTTTTAAGATAACACGTTATAATGATTTAGATACTCTTCTTTCTCTAATATTTATTTCTGCATCTTTAGGTATGATTTTATTAAAAACGGTGGCATAATGAATACTATATTTAGACTGGGCACTTCAAGAGAGGTGCTCGAAACTAGTAGCAAAACAAGCAAATTTTTTGGTAATGCATTTCTACCGAAAAAAGCTTTTGTTCCAATAGGATATAAAGACGAGCCAGATGTGTTTTTCAATGTATACAAAGCCTCTAAGGTGAGAGAGGGGCAGTTGATCGCACGAGGTGACGATGCCTCTTCTTTTGCCTACATTCATTCTCCGATTCCTGGTATTGTAACAGATTTTAGAGATTTTGAGTTAAAGAATGGCAAAGTCTTAAAAACTATGGAAATATCTTTGGAGGGCTCTTTTGATATTTTAGGAAAAGAGAGAAAATGCAATGAGTGGCAGTCTCTTTCCAAAGAAGAGTTGGCATATAAGATTGAAAGAGCGGGTATTCTCAACACCTCTTCTAGAATTGTAAAACCACTTTCTATAACCTTAAAAGATGCGAGAGAAAAACATATAGACAATATTGCCACCACATTGTGCGACTTTTATCCTTCTCAATCGCTAGATGTCTTTTTGGGAGAGGAAAGGGTAAAACAAGTGGTAGAAGGTGCCCTGATTGCCTGTCGCATAATAGAAGCAAAAAAAATAGTGATTTTTCATAACATCACAAGTAAAAAGAAGCTATTAGCTTATAGCGAGATGTTGCGCTCTCTTTGTGGAGAGCTTTCATTTGAACTTAAAAGAATAAAAAAAATGTATCCTCTTCATATGCAGCTAAAGCCTTGTGTGTTTATTGATGGCAGCACTGCAACCTATGTATATGAATCTGTCTCTTATGACCTTCCTCTAACCTCTATATATTTAAGCCTACAAGGCTCGTTAATTCCAGAGCCAAAGATTTTTAGAGTGAAAATTGGCACTCCCATTTCAAACTTGGTGGAAGAGTGTGGTCAGCTAAAAAAAGCGCCCAGAGGTTTTATAATCAACGGGCTTACGTCCGGCTATGCTATAAAAGATTGGGATGTTCCTATCACAAAAGAAATGAAAAGCATTCATATAGTTTCAAAAGAAATGCTAAATTTTTATGATGAAATGGATTGCATAAACTGTGGAAAATGTTTTAATGCCTGTCCTTGTCATTTAGATCCGATCGGAATGTTTAGGGCAATTAAAAAAAAGGCTATCTCACCTTCCATCCTATCTTCCATTAAAAAATGTGATGGATGCTCTTGTTGTTCTATTGTATGTCCTGCAAGAATTAATCTTTCAAAAGTAATTCTGTCCTATAAAGATGGAAAAAACGTTTAAAAAAAGGATGATAAAAACATGATTAAGCGAAAAGAATTTTCTCAAGATGCTCCATTTATTTATACCAGTAGGACGACAAGGACTATATATCTTTCAATTTTGATACTTCTTTTGCCTCAGTTGCTCCTTCTTTTTTTATATCACGACCTCTATGCAATATTAAATATTTTTTCTGCAACGACTGCGACACTTATATGTCAAAGTATTGTATATTATATGGAAAAAAGCACATTTAAGATTCCGCTAGAGGCTCTGTTGCAAGGGCTGTTTATTGGCTTTTTTATGCCGACAAACATAGGTTTTCTTTTTGTATTTGTGTGTGCTTTTTTGGGTTTTTCACTTACTAGGGTCATTTTTGGAAAAGCTGGTAGGTGGGTTCATTCAACTATTTTTGCGCTATTGATTGCATATATTTCATATCCTGAACTTTTTATATTTACTCAAAATATTTTAAAAAGTTCGGGCAAAAGCATCTTTTCTTCTATAACTTCATTTCTCAATTCATATATTTTAAACGAAATGGGAGTAAGCTTGCCCGAAAACTACATCTCAATGTTTTGGAATTCTTCTGCCCCCATCCCTGCTTGCAGATACAACATTTTGACTATTCTCTCTTCTATAATTTTTCTCTCTCTAAAAATATACGACTATACAATTTCTGCAACATTTATCTTTGTGTATTCTACTTTAGTCTACTGTATGTCTAAAACTGGGGTGACTCCATTTTTTTCAGGAGATATACTTGCAGCTCTTTTGAATGGTGCCCTTTTGTTTATGCTTTTTTTCGCGTATGGAGAGCCACAGTCTTTTCCAAAAACATTTTTCTTTAGAATTGTCTCAGGTATATTTTTAGCTTTGTTTTCTTTTATTGTTTCAGGAGGGGAAGCGTCTTTTGTGACCTTGTCATTTGCGACCCTTTTGCTTAATATATTGAGTCCCAGTATAGAAGAAATTGAAAGAGCAATCAGATTTTCAAAACAAAAAGAGATAAGCGTCAACACATCACAGTAAAAAAACTCATTTCCTTTAATCTGTTCCAAGAGCAAATTGTACATTAGCTAATGTACAGACCCTCTACTGATCAGTTTCACACCCCTAAACTGTACAGTTTCGACCCCCAAAACTGATCAGTTTTATACCCCGAAACTGTACAGTTTCGCCCCATAAAACTGATCGGTTTCACATCAATAAACTGGACAGTTCGAGACCTATAGCAAGGTCAGTTTCGACCCTAAAAACATGAACATTTTTGGAGACATTTTTTCCCATACCACTTATTTACATATTTTTAGAAAACGTTTATTATAGCACGGCTAACTTTTGACTTAGGAGGATTTCAGTCCTTAATACCATCTTCATTTTTTAGATCTGTTATTCTATAGGTTTAAACTTAATCGATTATGACTTAAATCTTTCTCTTAAAAAGATTAACTACAATATATTTAATTGAGTCTCAATAGGGGGTGTGAGATGAAAATAAAGTATGTGCAAAAATTTTTTAAACGATTAGCAGAGCTAAAAATGAAGTATCGTTTTACCTTTTTAACAGCTTTGTTGTTAGTTTCTGTCTTGGGGATGCTAGGCTTAAAAAAGGTGAAAAAGACTACCGACGACTACGGCTGGCTTATAAAAGATGAAGAAAATGATAAAAAAGTTGAGCGCTTTGAATCCCTTTTTGGAAACAATGATACAATAGCCTTGTTGATAGAAGCAGAAGATGTTTTCGATAGAGATGTGCTAAAGATGATTAAAGACATTGGGGCAGAGCTTTTGAATGGAGTGCCCTATGCAGATACTCTCACCTCCATTACCGACTTAGAGATTATGCGAGGCACAGAGGAAGGAATGGAGATATTTCATCCATTTGAAGAGGGGATTCCGAGTGATAAGAAAGAAATTGAAGAGATGCGACGTCTAATTCTTTCTCGCAAAGCTGTTGTGAATAAGCTAGTCTCTTCAGATTGCAAAGAATGCTGGGTAATCCTTTCTCTCCATTCTTTCCCGCCAAAAGAAGAGTGGGAAAAAAATGGGGAAGAGCCTCCTATGAATAGGGCAGGACAGGCTGCAATAGATATAGTAACGAACCCAAAATGGCAAAGCGATAAATATACAATAAAACCCGTAGGTCTTCCTTATACCGAAACTGAAGAAGATGTGGTGATGCCAAAGGAGGTTGCAAAGACTGTTTTGGTAGGTTTTGTTGTGATGGTGCTTCTTTTAATCGTCTTCGCAATGAGCATTAGGGGAGTGCTAGTTCCTATCATAGCTTCTGTTTTTGGCATCGCGGTGGTTTTTGGCTTTGAAGGGCACTTTGGAATTACAATAGATTCCAACATGACGTCGTTGCCAATTTTGTTGGCTTTGGCATTGTCTGTTGGCTATTCTATCCACTTACTCAATTCATTTAAACATTATTTTTATATTACGGGAAAAAGACGAGAGTCTGTCATTCAGTCGATAGAAGAGACGGGCTGGCCACTTTTTTTTACTGTTATAACTACTGTTGTTTCAGTTCTATCTTTTCTTACCACTTCTCTTGAGCCAATTAGATGGGTGGGGCTCTCTTGTGCTATGACAGTTATGGCGGTCTATATTTATACTGCAGTGTTATTGCCTATTGCGATGAGCTTCGGTCGCGATAGAGAGATTGAAGAGAAAGTAGTGCAAAAGGCAAGTGAGGGGGAAAAGGCGGAAAGCGAGGGGGTAGAAAGCGCAAAAAGTGTCGAGTCTACAGACGGAAATGCGCCCACAAACACACTTTTTCATAGAATTGACGAGAAATTTGCACTTTTTAGCAAAAAGATAATTAAAAGACGAGTGGCGCTACTCATTTCGTTTATACTAATTTTTCTCTCTTGCATACCAGGTCTACTAAAAATGGATGTTAGGATGAACAGCGTGACGTTTATGGGCACTCGCATTCCATATATAAAGCGCATTTTTGAGGTAACTCAGTCTCAATTGGGCTCTTATTTTAACTATAACGTAATGATAACGTTTGCGCATGATGACGATGCAAAAGATCCAATAAACTTAAAAAAAGTCGAAGAGCTAGAAGGGGTGATTGCAAGCTTTGATAATACAAAGAAAAACGAGGGCGTTGCAAAGGTTTTTTCAATTGTTAGCACAATTAAAGAGATGAATCAAACTCTAAATGGGGATGATCCTGCGTATTATAAAATCCCAGATGATAGGCAAACTCTTGCAGAAGAATTATTTTTATATGAAATGTCTGGTGGAAGTACTAGCCAATGGGTTGACGAAGAATATAGAACACTGAGAATTAGTACAGAAGTGCAAGAGTTCGATTCTAGAAATTTGGCAAACACAATTTCTACATTAAGGGAAGAGTCTAAAAAAATATTTCCAGATGCAGATGTGTTTTTGGTAGGTGCTGCAGTAAACTTTGCAGACTTAAACGAGCACATAGTCTTTGGCGAAATCTATTCATTTTTTACTTCCATATTAGCAATTGCTGTGTTGATGGCTTTGGTCTTTGGCTCGATTAAACTGGGTCTTATAGGGCTCATCCCAAACATTGCACCAATAGTGGTTATAGGCTCAATTATGGGATATTTAGGCATTTCTCTCGATATGATGACTATGACTATTATGCCTATGATTTTGGGAATTGCAGTAGACGATACTATCCATTTTATGACACATGCGAAGCTGGAATTTGAAGAGAGCGGAGATTACGAGCTGGCAATAGTCAATACGTTTAGAACCATAGGAAAGACTTTGGGCGCTACCACAGTCATTCTTTGTGCATCTTTTGTTTCCTATTCTGTCTCTCTATTAGACGGCATTGTGCGCATAGGACTTTTGGGGGCATTGGGCTTGTTTGTAGCCTTGCTTGCAGACTATCTTATGACGCCAATTCTAATTTATATGCTAAAACCGTTTAAAAAATAAAAAAAAAGCTCCCACGTGTTATACTCGTGGGGGCTTTTTTGTTAAGAACAAGCTGTTCCTTCTCTTGAGAAATAAGAATTTTCTCAAGAGAAGAGAGAACTACTGCGTAAGTGCTTTTGTATATTTGTTTTGTAAGTCTGTAAATCTTTTTAGTTGCGCAGCGCTCATGCTACCACTCGCGCCAGAGAGTTTGTTTGCAACATCCTCTAGCTTTTGTAGATTTTCAGCTTGTTTCATCATAGCTGTGGCATCTCCTGCCTTCACTTTCTTAATAATTTCTATTTGGTCATCTATAACCTTTTCATAAGCATCTAGAATCTTGTTCCAGTCGCCGGAGTCATCATCTTCGTCTTCGTCATCTGTTGCGCTTCGGTTAAGTGATGAGCCACCCTCCGTCTTTGTTGAGCTTGAGTTAGAATTGCCCCCCTCCTCGTTTTTGCTACAACTGCCAAATAAAAAGACAACTGCAAAAAGTGCAAATAGGGCAATAACCAAAAAATCCTTCTTTGTATCTTTCATACAAATCTCCTTAAATCTGTCTATCCTCACAATCAAATATTGAAAAAGGCTAAACAAAAGTTTTAAACCGAAATAAACTACAAGTTAAGAATTTTGTACTTTATTTCATATCGGGTGGGCAGTTTATCATTAAATAATTATTTTATCTAGCATTATTTTATAAAAAAATACAAAAGAATATGATTTTTCATTTTCTATAAAAACTCAATGTTGAGTTACATAGTTGTCTAAAAGTAAATTGTATGAGATCGTTTTTTGCTAATTGCTACTTTTTTTTTGACTGTTGTTGCAAGTTAAATGTGTTCCGCTCCCAAAACACACCATCTGCATAGCCTTGAATCGTCTTATCTGAATCTGCCATTTTCAGTCGTTTTTCTGCCAATAGACAATACTCTTCGTTTAATTCAATTCCGCAGTATTTTCTATTTAGTTTTTTTGCTACAACACTTGCCGTTCCACTGCCCAAAAAGGGGTCAAGAACCATATCTCCTTCTTTAGAAGATGCTAAAATCAATTTTGCATAAAGCTTTTCGCTTTTTTGAGTTGGGTGGACTGTATTCTCTGGCATTGACCAAAATGGAATTGAAATATCGTCCCAAAAGTTTGAAGGATATGTGAGGCGGAAATTGCCATTCGCTTCTGTCCTCCAACCTTTTGCCTTTCCATCTATTCTATATGGAGCTAAAATCTTCCTTTTCATCATTACAGCTTTGGTATTAAAGTAGTAGTCGCGTGGATTTTTAACTGCAAACCAAATATCTTCCATTCCATTTTTCCAGTTTTGTTTAGCGCCTCTCCCCTTTTCTCTCTGCCAGGTGATTCGGTTAAGAATGCTCAATTCCTCTTCGATCGCTCTTTGCATAGACGATGTGCTCCTCCAGTCTCCGCACATATAAAGAGAGCCATTTTCTTTTAGTTTTTTGCAAATTTGAGGAAACCAAGTTTTAAGATATTCATAATAACTATCTTGGGAGCGAGAGGTAAATTTTAGTCCACCAAAATCTTTTGTTAGATTATAAGGTGGGTCTATAATTATTAGATTGGCAAAATGGTCGGGAATATATTTTAGCATTGCTAGAATATCGCCGTTTAATGTTTTGTTGACTATATTTTCATTTTGTTGAATTGTTTTTTCGCTTATGAGTTTGGCTCTTAGCTCTTCGAGCTCGTCAGCTTTTAATCTTAGAGTTCTATTGTTGGGCGCCCTTTCTTGTTTTTCCATATATTTTAAAATATTTTGTGTATACAATGTATATTCCTTTTTGTCAAGTTAGGTACTGTATAGCGCTTATATATCTTTACTTTTTAATTCGTCAAATTTTGCACGCATTGTTGGATTGTCTCTTGTAAGTTTTTTAATAGACAAATCATCAGCTTTATTATTTGCTATTCTCAAGTTGTTTTCGCTTCCTAGAAGAGCCTCTTTTACATCGTTTAGATGTTTTATGGATTTGTCAATTTCGTCTATTGCAGTTTTAAATTTATCACTCGCCAAACGATAGTTTCTCGCAAAACTTTCCTTAAAATCAAAAAGTTTCTCTTCAAAATGTGTTATATCCAGCGATTGATTTTTTAGTATCTCAACCTGTTTTTTATACTCCAGAGAGTGTTTTGAAGCATTGCATAGAAAAGTGATTAGTGGAATAAAAAACTGGGGACGGATTACATACATTTTTTCATATTTGTGGGAGACGTCGACAATTCCTGCATTATATAGCTCGTTATCTCTTTCCAACAAAGAAACTAAAACGGCATATTCACATTCTTTTTCTCTTCTATCTTTATCCAATTCCTTAAAAAAAGCGTCATTTGTCTGTTTTGTGGCAGTTTTATCTGATTCATTTTTCATTTCAAACATAATGGAAATATACTCAAGTCCCTCAACATAGTCGCGAAAGATAAAATCTCCCTTGGACTCTGACTCTTTAGAAATCCGATTGTCTTTTTCAAAATAGGCGTTTTGCATTATAGGTCTAAGATATGTTTCAAAAGATGTTTGGCAGTGTTTTTCGAGAGTTTCGCCCAGCATTTTAGTGGACAATTTTGCCTTGAAATCTTTATAGTAGGCAATCTGCTCGTCCTTAGCTTTTAGTTGGCTTTCGTAATTTTCTCGTAAGTTATCTTCATTTATTTTTGCTTTGTCATTTGCGATTTCTAGCTCATTTGACAACTTTTGCAATTGAATTTGATTTTGCGAATTGTTTGCAATGAGCTTTTGGTTTAGCGCTGCAATCTCGCCGTCTTTTTTTGCAATGGCTTCTATCACAGCCAACTTTTTTGCTTCTTCTGATATGGATAGTTTCTTTTCAAGCTCTCCAATTTTCTTATTAAAGTCGCTTTCTATCTCGTGTTGACGTTTCATTAAAATTGCTTCAGATTCTGCTTTTAGCTTTGAAATTTGAGAGCGGAACTCTATAATTTGTTTTTGATTTTCAAGTTCAAACTTTGTCTTAGCCTCTTCCAACTTTTCGTTATAAACTTTGTCTTTGCCCTTTTCCAATTCTTTTTCAATTAAACTTATGTCTACCGAATTGATATCGGAGAGATCGATATAATCTCCTTTTAAGGCATCTTCTTCTAGCACCAACTTAAATTTGCTTTGTGCAATTACCTTAACCTCTTTCATTTTTAGTCTCCTTACAATCTTCTCTATGAATAAATCAAAATGCGAGCTATAGGCAACGTTTGTTTACCAGTATCGCCCCTCGAAACAGCTCAGTTTCGACCCCCAAAACTGATCAGTTTCATACCTCAAACCTGATCAGAATCGACCCTCGATACCGATCAGTTTCCCCCCCATAAACTGATCAGTATCGAGCCCAAAACACATTCGCATTGCATTATTGAAATTAAGATAAATATATAATATTATTTCAAAGATGTTTAGGCACGCAGGATGTGAGGTTTTTTAGTTTATGGGATATATTTTAGGCACATCAGGTCATGTTGACCACGGAAAAACTACTTTGGTAAAAGCACTAACAGGGCAATATACCAGCCACCTGCCCGAAGAGAAAAAGCGGGGAATGACTATTGAGTTAGGCTTTGCCTCTTTGGAAGACGAGAGAGTGGGGGTGGTGGGTATTGTGGACGTGCCAGGTCATGAGCGCTTTATTCGCAATATGGTTCAAGGAGCTTGGGGGCTTGATGCAGCGCTTTTTGTAGTTGCAGCAGATGACGGCTGGATGAATATGAGCCTAAATCATTTGCGAATATTAAAAGCGATGCAAATTAAAAACATACTCATAGTTATTACAAAAAAAGATTTAGTAGATTTAGAAAGACTAGAACTTGTAAAAGACGATGTTCAAAAACATTGCTTTTCCGTCTTAGGTCGTCCACTTCCTATTGTTGCCGTCTCTTCTACAAGTGGGGAGGGAATGGAGGAGCTAAAAGAAGAGATTGTAAAAATGCTCTTAACCTGCCACTTAAATAATAGCGAAAAGCCGTTTTTATATATAGACCGAGTCTTTGTTTTGAGAGGAATAGGGCTGACTATTACAGGAACGCTAAAGAGTGGAAAGATAAAAGTCGGAGACTCTCTAAGGTTATATCCCGAAGGTGTAGATGCTAGGGTTCGGTCTATCCAAAATCATCACAAAAGTGTGGAATCGATATTGGCTCCAGCTCGTACAGCTCTAAACTTAAAAACACCTGAAAAAACAGAGGTGAAGAAAGGCATGCTACTCTCTTGTGACGAAGGTGTGCCAATATTAGAAGGAGCAGAGTTCTTAATTCGTATAGACGAATTGTTTGATTTTGAAAAAAATGAAGGAATTAAAAACCATTGTGAGCTAGAAATTGCGCTCGGAAGCGCTCATTCGATAGGAACGCTACATATAAATAGTTTCGATTCGAGCCTTGCGCGTCTTTCCTTAAATGATCCCCTTTCCTGTGCGTGGAATCAAAGGGCAGCCCTTATAAGACACGGAGGTAGCGATATTTTGGGCGCTTGCAGGGTTTTAGCTGCTTTTAAGAGCTACAACCGCATTGCGTTTAGAGATGCGTTCAAGGTGTATAATGGCAGAGAACTCGCATCTTATCAAAGCTATCAGTTCAATCTTTTGGGCTATGCAACAAAGGGACTCAACGTGGAATTGGAAGGAGATGTTATCACCCTTTCAGGTTTCCATTTTGAACCTTCTAAGTTTAAAGCTTGGAAGAGTAAAATAGTCAATATTGCAAAGGCGCGCAACACGGGGTTTGCAGCAGAAGAAGTGGATCTATCCCCCCTACCACTAAAAGCAAAAATAGCAATTCTCAATCATCTATGCGACGAGGGTTTGTTAACTCTTGCGGGTAAACTATATATAGAAAAAGGAAAAAATGACCAGAGCCTCTCTCCAATTGCAAAAACTATTCTAAAGGTGGCAATCGACGCAAAAGACGAAGGTATAGATGTTTCTCGCCTTAACGTGCCTCAATATAAAGTACATGTAAGAGATTTGGTGAAGATGGGACACTTAATTTGTATAGAAGACCACCTATACTATCACAAGGCAGTTTTCGATGAGGTTGTAGAAAAGATATTAAAAGGCAGAAGTCCGGGAGAGCGTATTTCTATAGCGGATGTTCGAGAGAGTACGGGACTTTCTAGAAAATATATTATTCCAATATTTAACATTATGGAAAGGATGAAGCTTTTGAAGCGAGATGGAAATGAGCGCATTGTGCTATAGTGTTTTTTTGTCATACACAATGTAGTTATATAGAAAAATATGGCTGTTAAGATTTGCCTGGTTTTAACCTCTCCGACTCTAGAAGAAGACTTGCAAATAGTGGCAAGGTACCAAAAGGATTTTCCATCTATTGGCATTGTAGAACTTCGTGTGGATATGTTGAAGCCTGACGAAGTGTTTTGTGTGCATAAATTTCCCGCCCTTGTTTCCCTGCCCGTAATTTTGACTATTCGTAGGCAGAGGGATGGGGGAGAGTTTAGAGGTGGGGAGTATGCCAGGGCGCTTATGTTTTCCAGGTGTCTAAATATGAAAAATGAGAATGAAAAAACTTTTTCGTATATAGACTTAGAAGACGACTTTTGTGCTAGCGAACTAGAATATATTTGCGATATATTAAAAATTAAGGTTGTTCGCTCCCATCACTCCATAAATGAGCCTATTTTAGAGTATGAGCCTATAATTGAGCGCATAAAAGGGCAAAAGTATGATGTTATCAAAATAGCCTCTTTTTCTTCTTGTCTTTCTGACACAAAGAGGCTTTTTCAGCTGAGTGAAAAACTTAAAGGCGAAGAGCATGTTCTGGTTGCTATGGGGGAGATGGGCTTTGCAAGTCGCATATTGTCAGAAAAACTTTCCAACTCTTGGAACTACGCTTTTGCTCATTCCGAAATTGAAAGAAGAGGACTGATGGGAAAAATGCCCTCTCCAGAAGCTCTTTTGCAAGATTATAATTTTGATAGAATAGATGATGGAACAAAGCTTTTTGGCATTATAGGCAGGCAGGTCAATACTACGTTAAGTCCGCCTCATCACAACGGTGTTTTTAGGGAAAAAAATCTTCCCTGTGCCTATATTCCTCTTTGTGCACAAAATATTGGTGAGGCGCTTGATATGGCACGTTTTTTGCACATCACAGCTCTTTCTGTTACCGCTCCTTTTAAGATTGAAGCTATGCAATATGCAAACGCTCTTGACGAGAGTGCAAAAATGGTTCTCTCTTGCAATACGCTCACCTTTTTTTATGAGAAAAAATGTGAAAAAGTGGTGGGCTATAATACAGATGTTATAGGATTTGATCTGGCATTGAAAGAGTTTTTGGGAGACGATTACTCGCCAAGTTTGAAGGTGTGTGTGCTTGGGGCCGGTGGTGCTGCGAGGGCTGTCTGCCATGTTCTTAAACAAAATGGTTTTAGAGATGTGCTTATACTAAATAGAACATTTTCAAAAGCAGAAGCATTGGCTCGCATATACGGCTATGAGACATCTTTTTTGGACTCCTCTAGCGTTCCTCTTCTAAAAGATTATGCTGATCTTATAATAAACGCAACATCTATTGGAAAGCTTGGTGGCGATGGGGGCGACGTTGATCTTTTGCCGTTTTATAATTTTTCAGGAATAGAAAAAGTTTTTGATTTAGTTTACAATCTTTCTTCTGGCAACAAAAAGCTTTCTCCACTTTTGCAAAGGGCAGTGGAATCTGGTTGCAAAGTCTGCGATGGCTCTTTGATGTTTTATTACCAAGCCCTCGCACAGGAGCAGATTTTTAAAGACATGTGTTATTAAATAACATTATAGTAGCATATGCTAGAAGTTTTTGACGTATGCTTTGGATAAGCACACGGTTTTAAAGATATATGTTATTAAATAACATTGTAGTAGCACATGCTAGGAGTTTTTGACGTGTGCTTTGGATAAGCACACGGTTTTAAAGACATGTGTTCTAAAGTAATAATGCTATTGTAGCGACGCTACAATAGCAAATACATATATAGTGGAGGAGATATATGATTATAGTTAATACTGAAGGAATTAACGGCAAAAATCTTGAACATTTAGGCATAGTTTTTGCAAGTGCTGTGCAAACAAAAAATGCACTAAAAGACATTATGGCAGGTTTTAAAAACCTTGTCGGAGGCGATGTGGAGTCCTATTCTAAGCTTTTGGACGAAACTTCGGCTATTGCACTCGCAAGATTGGAAGTGAAAGCCAGAGAGATGGGGGCGGACGCAATTGTGAATGTGCGCTTTGTTTCTCCTTCCGTGATGGCGGGGGCTGCAGAGGTTATAGCAACTGGTACTGCCGTAAAGTTTGTCTAAATGCGCTTAATTGAGATGGGCTATTGAAACGCAATGCCCCATCTTAATTTTGTTATTATATATTTAGAGGCAATTATGAGCGAAAAATTGAGCAGTGAAATGCAAAAAAAACTTGTGGGAGAGGCATCTGTAGCATCTTTGTTAAAGACGGGGCTGTTGCACGATGGAGTAAATCTTGGAATGGGCACTGGTACTACAGTGGAATATGTAATTTCTGCCCTTGCCTCTCTTGTGGATAGGGGCGTCCTTAAAGACATTGCAATAGTGCCCACAAGCGATGCTACTCTCTATAGATGCGAAGAGCTTTCTCTTTCCACATATTCGCTCAATTCTAAGCGTATAGCAGGACATCTTGACCTATGCATTGACGGGGCAGACCGCATAGATTGCAACAAAAACTTAATTAAAGGCGGGGGGGCAGCCCTTTTGAGAGAGAAAATTGTCGCCTACAATTCAAGTCTTTTTGTTGTGGTTGCAGATTCTAGAAAAAAGGTAGAAAGCTTAAAATGCGATTTTCCCCTGCCTATAGAAGTTGTGCCTTTTGCATATAAAACTGTTTTTGAAGCATTAAAAAAACGGGGCTTAGAGGTTGTTTTAAGGTGTGGAAACGCAAAAATCGGTCCTACAATTACAGATAATGGCAACTATATTTTGGATGTGCGCTATCCTAAAGAGGGATTTCAATTTGACGCTAAAAAAGAAGAGATGGAGATTAACCAAATTGTAGGTGTTGTAGAAAACGGCTTTTTTACAAAAACGGAGAATGTACGCATCTTTTTGGCATACGAAGATGGAAGCGTCGAAGATTATTAATGAAGTCTTTTTTTGTATTGTTCTATTCTTTTTAATATATCCCGTGTTTTTAACAAAAGAGCATGGCTTGGCTCGAAGCTTGCCACCGAACATTTCAGCCCCCATTATAGAACACGCCATTTTTATTTTGAAAGTATTGTTGTTTGCTTCTCTGGAAGAGTTTTTATATAGGGCGTATTTTCCAAATGCACTAAAAGAACGTCTTTCCTACGCCTTTAAAAGGGTGGAAAAATCAACATTAACTATAGTATCAAAAGGACTCTCCCACATTCTTTTTGCCTGGGCTCACCTTTATTTGGGGGCTTTTAACGCGATCTTTGCATTTTTTTCTGCAATGTTTTTTATGTATCTCTACGATAGAATAAAGACTTGGAACTCTTATTTTGCCTTTTTTCTTATATGTGCACTTCACGCAAGTTTTAATATAGCATCTTTTTATATGGTGATAAATGCTACATAATGAGTAATAGCACACTATTTTTTTTCAAGAATATGT
>CAUTVN010000011.1:0-20447 GCA_963541705.1 uncultured Treponema sp. | reverse complement strand
GTTATAAGAGCATCCAATTTTTTTATATATGCGTTTGCATTTTTTGCATATGCTTTTTTGTGTTTTTTATCAACAGTGGAAAGAGCTTTTTGAATGTTTTTTATCATAATTTTTGCACATTCGGGGCTCAGCCAAGCGTGCGGGTCTATACTACCTGGATGATGGTGATGTCCTTCTTTATGAAGATGTTCTTCCTCCTCTTCATCGCCGTCGTCGTCATCTGCCAATTTTATTGGGTTAATTCCGTGCGAGGCTTCAACCAACATAAGAGACTTATTGTCTATTGTTGCCAAAGTTTTTTTCAGATAGAACTCCATATCTAGCCCATTGTAAACCAAAACATCAGCTGTGCTTAAAAAAGCTAGATTTTGTGGTGTAGGCTCTGCTTCGTGAGGCTCCATTCCTTCGGGAATAATGAGAGAAATATCTGCCATATTCCCTGCCACAGCCTTTGTAAGTTCTGCCATTGCGTTAAAAGAGACAGCGATAGAAGGTCTACCACTTACCGCCATCTGTGCATTTGCAACGCTAAATGCAAAAAAAGCGAACATCATTGTTAGAAAAAACGACTTTTTCATAAAATTATACTCCCAAATATACTAAATTTTCATGCATAATCATTATGCAATTGAATAATCTTATGTCTGTGGTTATAAACATCCTTAAAAAGAAATAATTACAATGCACATTTTTTTAAAAATATATCGTTTGCAACAAGGCTCTTCAAAGCTTTTTTGTGTAAAAAGAACATAACTATAGTGCACAATTTTTTAAAAAACATTTAATGGTTATGCAATAAAAACTTCAAAGTGCCCTTGTAGTAAAGACAACGTATCTACAGCTCACAATCTTTGAAAAAAGATTTGATATTTGCAATGCAATGTTCGAGATATTCTTTTGGTGCTTCTTTGCTTTTGCCTTTCCAGGGGTGGGTTAGAGCGCTCGAGCTATTTATTCGCACTACGGAAAGCTCATATCTACATTCCTTTAAGGCTGAAATTACATCTTTTGCATTTCCCCCCTGGCTACCCACGCCAGGAATTAAACGAGGCCCCCCCCCCCCATCTCCTCCACATGATATATTGGATGCAAAAAAACCTGCTATGTCTTTAAGTTCGCTCATACCCGTGGCTCCTACAACAGCCCCCAAAGAAGAGCCCGCCTTTGCATAAGAGATAATTTTTTCACAAACACTGCGATATAGTGGCAAGTTTGTCCCTTCCTTATTCAACACTTGTAAATTTTGAAAATCGGCTGCCCCTTTGTTGCTTGTTCGATTTAACAAATACACTCCTTTGCTTTGGAAAGTGCCAGATATAAATGGTTCTATAGAATCGCTTCCCATATAGGGGCTAACAGTGGTAGAGTCGGCGCCCCAGACGTCAAATGCTTCGCGCGCATAGTTTAGGCTAGAGCTTGCGATGTCCCCTCTTTTTCCGTCTAATATGATAGGAATATTTCCAAAATAAGACTTTATCAGCTTTAAGGTTTGTGCCAAAGAGGTAGACCCTGAAAAATCGCTTTCAAAAGGCGAATCATAGATAGTGTAATATCCGATGTTTGGTTTGAAGGCAGAAGGGATGAGTCTCTCTTTTTTCATAGCAGAAAAGAGCTCATCAAAAAAAATTGGGATAGCTCCGCTTCCATCTTTTTTATTTGGCAATAGCTCTACTATTGGATCAAGCCCCATACAAGCGCAATTTTTGTTTTCTTTTGCGCTTAATTTTAACATTTCTATATAGTTCATCCTATCCTCCAAAAATGACTTTTAATTTTACTTATGTTTTGCCGTAAATATAATAACTTTATTTTAAAATAAAATTAAGTAGAAGGTTAAGTGATTTCTTTTTTTTCATAGATTGTTGGAGGATTTTTAATGAATAGCGATAAAAGTTTTTTTAAGGTGCTATTTCGTGGCATCAATATATTGCGCCTTATAATCATTAACATTGTATTTTTTGTATTGTTGTTTTTTACACTTGCTCTGCTAGCCTCTATTTCTTCATATAATGAGCAAAAAACTTTGAGCAATATAGAATATGGAACTATATTAAAAATCGCTCCAAAAAGCATTATAAAAGAAAAAGCAGATGAATGGATGTGGGTTGAAAATCTCCTATCTGACGAAGATAAATATGAGCCCACCCTTTTTGAGCTTACAAACGCTATAAAAGAGGCGGGAGTGGACGAGAGAATAGAAGGTCTATATCTAGATCTTTCATATATGAGAGGCATCTCTTCTGGACATTTACCAGAGTTAAAAGAGGCTCTTTTAAAATTCAAAGAGAGTAAAAAACCCATATGGGTATATTCTACATATTATAATACATCAGACTATTATCTAGCCTCTTTTGCGGACGTTATAGGTTTGGATCCAATGGGAGGGCTTTCCATCAATGCCTTTTCTTCCTATGGGCTATACTTTAAGGGGATGGAAGAGAAGTTTGGCGTTAAGTTTCAAACGTTTCATGCTGGGGAGTGCAAAGGTGGAGTGGAGACTTTTTCAAGAGAGAATATGTCAGACGAAGTTCGGGAGAACATTGGCAGCACTCTTCGCTCCCTATGGGATTCATATCTGAAAGACGTTTCAGAAAACAGAGGTCAAACGAGCGAGATCTTAGTTAATTTTGTAAAAGAACCATATGAAATGTTTGAAAAATATGAGGGGAATGCTGCCAAAATGGCATTGGGCGAGTCTTTGGTATCTACTCTTTGCACAGAAGAAGAATTTGAAGATAAGATGTGCAAAGAGCTTTCCTATAATGAAGATGAAACATTGCACTTTCTTTCGTATAAACATTATCTACCTCACTTAAAACACACTGAAAAAGCGCAACAGATAGGTCTTATCCATCTTTCGGGCGCAATCACGGGTAGTAAGTCTAGAAGCAGAAGTGGCGATATAGCAGTGGCGTCTGAGATGGAACTTTTGTTTGAAAGAGCTATTTTCAATCCTGCAATAAGAGCAATTGTCTTAAGAGTGGATTCAGGCGGTGGTGAGGTGTTTGCATCGGAAGTGATTAGGAGATCTGTGCAAAAGGCAAGAGAGAAGGGCAAGCCTGTTGTTGTCTCTATGGGCTCTGTTGCAGCCTCCGGCGCTTATTGGATTAGTAGCCAAGCTTCCTATATTTTTGCCTCTCCTTTTACTATCACAGGCTCAATTGGTGTCTATGCAGTCTCTCCAAATCTTCACTCCCTCTTAAAAGAGAAGCTTGGCATTACGAGTGATGGTGTGAGTGTTTTGGAAGATGCTAAAAATCCTCTTGAGCCGTTGGATGCTGAAGACGAGAAAAAGATGAATTTAAGCATAGGGGCTACATACAATACATTTTTGCAGACAGTGGTCAGTGGGAGAGGGATGGACTTAAAAGATGTCGCTCCAATTGCAGAGGGAAAGATATATTCAGGATTGGTAGCAAAAGATTTGGGGCTAGTTGACGAGATTGGAACATTTTCTGACGCCCTTCAAAAGGCCGCAAGCCTAGCCGACATATCTGACTTTAGCGTTGTAGAAGTGAAATCGGAGCAAAGCGCTATGAATCAATTTATGAACAGCGTTTTTAGTATGAAAACAGAGATCGAACCCCTCACAATCTTAAAAAATGTCTACGAGCTTTTAAGCTTGAAAGATGAGAGAGGGATCTATGTTTACACTCCCACGCGTCTTATGTGGCAGAAGTAGGTTTTTAAAGCTAGTCGTTAGTTTAAAAGAGGATGAAGTGGGCAAAAATGCAATAGCATGCCTCATACTTTAGAGACATAGAAGTGTTAGAAAATGAAAGAAATAGTGAACAAAGAGTTAAAACATATTCTAGATGAGGTGGCTCTAAAATATGAAGGAGCAGAGTTTATAGAAAAAGATCCTATTTCTATTCCGCATAAATTCAAAAAAAAAGAAGACATAGAAATTGCGGGCTTCTTAACTTCCATCATTTCTTGGGGCAGGCGCGATGCTATATTAAAAAGTGCCACCCATTTGATGGATCTATTGCAAAATAGCCCATATGATTTTTTAATGAATGCTTCAAAAAAAGAATTGGAGGACTTAAAAACTTTTTACTATCGAACTCTTAATGGAGCTGATATGTTTGCAATTTTTTCTGCATTAAAAGAGGTGTACAAAAAAGGAGATATGGACTCTATTTTTAAGAGCGTTGTAGAGGGGGAGACTTTAATTTCAAAAATGCATCGTTTCTATGGGTTTATGCGCTCCCTTGTGCCAGATGCAACAAAAAAACATTTAAGTGCTATGGATGTAGGCTCTGCGGGCAAGAGAGCAAATATGTTTTTAAGATGGATGGTGCGCTCAAGTGAGCGTGGGGTAGATTTTGGTCTTTGGAAAAATCTATCCCCATCTGAACTTTTTCTGCCTTTGGATGTGCATGTGGGCAACGTAGCAAGAGCCTTAAATTTGACCAAAAGACGCTCTAACGATCGAAAAACAGTTGAAGAGATTACGGGCATATTGCGCGTCATGTGTAGGGAAGATCCGATAAAATATGACTTTGCATTGTTTTCACTCGACATCTCCTAAGGCTATGGAGCATATTCGTCTATCTTTCAAATTAATTATTATTTTCCCTATAGAATATTTTTACAAAAATGACTAGAATGTTAGCCTTATGTTATTATAAGGTGGAGTGGCTATTTATGATAAAAATAAAAACAAAAGAACAAATAGATGGAATTAGAAAATCTTGCAAATTGTTAGCACAACTTTTTCAAGAACTTGAACCACATATGAAAGCGGGGAAAACAACAAAAGAGTTGGATAAGTTTTGTGTAGATTTTATGACGCGCTATGGCGGAAGCCCTGCTTGGTACCAAGAAGGATTCCCAGGTGCTGCATGCATTTCTATAAACGACGAAATTATTCACGGTCTTCCTGGCAAAAGAGTTGTTAAGGATGGAGACTTAGTCTCTATGGATATCGGAATAAATTTAAATGGCTATATAAGCGACTCTTGCGTAACCTACCCAATAGGCAATGTAAAAGAGGAGTATTTAAAGCTACTAGAAGTAACGAAAGAGTGCCTATACCGAGGCATTGAAGCGTGCAAGGCAGGAGGTAGGATTTCAGACATTTCTAATGCGGTATATTCCCACGCAAAAGCACATAATTATGGTGTTGTGCGCGAATATACAGGGCATGGTGTGGGAATTAAGGTTCACGAAGAGCCGGGAATTCCAAATTTTCCTGAAAAAAGGATGTTCAACCCCAGAATAAAGCCTGGAATGGTGCTCGCCATTGAGCCTATGATAAATTTTGGGAAAGATGCGATCAAGGATGGGGACGACGGCTGGACTGTGCTAACAAAAGACGGTTCTGTCTCTTGCCATATGGAACACACTGTGGCAGTTTTTGAAGACCACACAGAGATTCTCTCCCAGCTATAAAAAAAAGAAACGTTCTATTAAACTCTGCAAGTTTTGTGTTTTGCCACTTTTAACTAAACTTAAAATAAGTTTATATTTGCATCTTTTGCAAGAATTGGAGGTGGCAAGCCTAAAATCTTATACGCTTTTTCTGTTGCAACTCGTCCTCTTGGGGTGCGTTGCAATAGCCCGCTTTGAATTAGATATGGCTCATAGTAGTCTTCTAGTGTTTCTACACTCTCTCCTATAGAAATTGCAAGGGTTTCAGCCCCAACAGGTCCGCCTGAGTAGTTTTCGATGATTGAGCGCAAAATCTGTCTATCGCAAGACTCGAGCCCCATAGCATCTATGTTCAATTGTCTCAAGCCTTTTTCAATTGTTTCTATATCTATCTCTGTTTTTCCTGCGACTTGCGCAAAGTCTCGCATACGTTTTAGGAGACGGTTTGCAATGCGTGGTGTGCCCCGGCTACATGTGGCAAGATGATTAGCCGCTTCTTCATTAATTTTTATATTTAGTATTTTGCCAGAACGCATTATGATAGAAGAAAGGGATTCAAAGCTATAAAATTCAAAGCGTTGAACAATTCCAAATCGACTAATTAGCGGGCTTGAGACCATGCCAGCCTTTGTGGTGGCTCCTGCAAGAGTAAATTTAGGGAGCGGGATTCGCACTGTGCGAGCGCCAGGCCCTTGTCCCACCACCCAGTCGAGTTCGTAGTCTTCCATTGCAATATAGAGCATTTCTTCTATTGCAGGCTTTAGGCGGTGAATTTCGTCTATAAAAAAAAGAGAGCGTGGAGATAGGGTGGTCAATATTCCTGCTAAATCTTTTGGGTTTTCGAGCGCAGGCGCTCCTGTCACCTTAAATTCTACGCCAAGCTCATTTGCCACAATTTGAGCCAACGTGGTTTTCCCAAGACCTGGAGGACCTATAAAAAACACGTGATCTAGCGCTTCCTCCCGCTGTTTTGCGGCAGAAATAAAGACGGAGAGATTTTCTCTAATTTTTTCCTGCCCTTGAAAGTCGCAAAGCATTTTTGGACGCAAGTAAGCGCCGTCTTTTTCGTCTTGGGATTGCAGATGGGGGCGTACGATACTATCCCCCATCTCCTCTTCATCTTTTTCTTTTGTTGTATATCCTTTTTTCATCGTCTCTAACGCCTAAAATGCCCAACTGCCCTAATATAAATGTGGTATCGGTGTTTTAAGCCTTTGTTTTTAGAATTATTAACAAGTTTGTCCATCAGCATTTTTTATGAGCTTTTATGCTTAAAAAATATATACACACAAAAGCTAAAAGGCGCCTTGCTCCGTCTTTCAAAATCGCCCTCTCTCATACCTCGAAACTGAGCGGTTTCGATATCTCGAACAGCACTGTTTCGGGCTCGCTGACTTATCAGTTTCAGATCTCGAATCTTATCAGATTCACACCCTTAAACTGATCAGTTTCATACCCCAAACCTGATCAGTTTTGGGTCTGTACATTAGCTAATGTGCAAGATTTGGGTGGATTTATCACTTTGGCTTAACAATAGAAATGGGGGATATGTTGCATGTGTATCTATTCATTTTCTTTCCATTATATTATAGTGAAACGCTTTTATTTTTCAATATATACATTCAACATGTGAGGAGTGGGCAAGAAGAAATGTCGTCTCTACTAGAAAAATTAAACGATGAGCAAAGGGAAGCTGTCAAAACTATAGACGGCGCTCTTTTAATCATTGCGGGAGCAGGCTCGGGAAAAACTAGAGTAATTACGCATCGCATTGCATATATGCTTCAAAAAGGCATTGCACAAAGTAACATTTTGGCTCTTACTTTCACAAATAAGGCAGCTAGCGAAATGCAAGAGCGAATATATGAGCTTTTGGGCAAAAAATGTTCAAATCTTACAATCAGCACTTTTCATGCTTTTGGAGTGAAAATTTTAAGAGAAAATATCCACCTTTTAGGCTGGCGCTCTAATTTTAGTATATACGACGAGACAGATAGGTATGAGCTTATAAAAACATGTGCAAAAGAGTTGAATTTTTCTTCTGACTCTCTAGATGTCTACAAAATAGGCTCAATCTTTTCAAATATCAAAATGAATAGAAAAGCTCTTCGGGAAGATGAGGAGATTTATCTAGAACTATACGATGAATACGAAGAGCGCTTAAAGCTTTTTAATGCGGTAGATTTTGACGACCTAATTATGCTTCCCATAAGATTATTTCGTGAAAATCCTGAAGTATGCAAGGCATATAAAGATCGGTATAAATATATAATGGTTGACGAATTTCAAGATACAAGCGGAATGCAATATAATTTTTTGCGGATGATTTCCGCTGAGAATGTTTGTGTGGTGGGAGATGACGATCAGTCCATATATTCTTGGCGAGGGGCTAATTTTGAAAATATTAGGCGTTTTGAAAGGGATTTTCCCAATCTAAAAGAGATTAAACTAGAGCAAAACTATCGTTCGACCGGCACAATTTTGGCTGCTGCCAACGGAATCATCTCTCACAACGTCAATAGAAAAGAAAAAGCATTGTGGTCTTCTAAAGACTCAGGTCTTCCAATTGAATTTTATATGCCTGACGACGAGGCAGACGAGGCAGATTTTATCGCAGAGATGATAGAAAGCTATAAAAAAAATGAGCATTTGCACTATTCAGATTTTGGCATTCTTCTTCGCACAAATAGTCTTTTGCGCAACATAGAAGAAGCTTTGTTGCAGACAAATATTCCATATCGAATTACAGGTGGCACATCTTTTTTTGAGAGAAAAGAAATAAAAGACATTATAAGCTATCTTCGCACTTCTACAAATCCAGATGACGACGTCCACCTTTTGCGCATAATCAACACACCACCTCGCGGAATTGGAAAAACTACCATCAAAGCTCTCTCAGACGTTGCAACAAAAAATAGCTGTTCTATATGGGAGGCAATAAAAGAGGTAATTTTGCAAGATATGCTTAAAGGGCGGGCTATAGAAGAGCTTGAAGAGTTTACCAATCTTATATCTGGATATCGAGAAAAGCTTCTTAAAAAGCGCCCCATACACAAAGTGGTAGAGGCATTGATTGAAGAGATAGAATATCCTCTCTATCTAGAAAAAGAGTTTGCAAAAAATGAAAAATTAGGAAAGTTTAAAATGCACAATATCGAATCTTTTTTGCAAAGTATACAAAGATGGGAAGAAAATCCATATAACGAGCAAATTAGCATCTACGACTATCTAAATAGAATCACCCTTTTAGGCAAGAATGAAAAGGAAGAAGATGGAGGAGAGGTTGCCTTAATGACAATTCATGCAGCAAAAGGTTTGGAATTTCCTGTTGTTTTTATCGCAGGGGTGGAAGCAGGGCTGATTCCACACGAGCGAAGTATCGAAGAGGATGCAGAAAATATAGAAGAAGAGCGGCGCCTTTTCTATGTCGCAGTAACTAGAGCTAGAACAAAACTTTTCCTTACTTCTTGCAAAAAAAGGCGCCGTACGGGTGGCATAAAAGAGTGCTCTCCATCCCCCTTTATAAAAGAGATTCCTCAAGATTTAATTAAATATTACGAAATCAACGAGCAACAAGAAGAAGAACGAATCGACGATATGTTTGCAAAGCTCAAAACAAAGTTTTTTGGATCCAATGACGGTGCGACGGGTAGTGGACAACATATGATTAATTCCTAAATTAGTTTCTTTCAATGTTAATCTATTCTTTTAGATCCAATGATATTGCGACGGGTAGTGGACAATAATTTGGTTAATTCCTGACGTATATCTTTTCAAAGATTTTTGGGTAAGTGACAATGTAATTGGCAATAAAGTATCATTTGATTAATGACGAACTTCGCTTCTTTCAATATGTTTATTCTTTTAAAAACATGTAATAGGCAAAAAAGAAAAAATAAAGTAGAATATAAAGAGGTTGCACTCTTATGGAAATATTTAGAAATATCTCATCCTTTTACATTGCTTATATGCGCACCTTTGTGGAAGTTTCTGTAATCTCTTTTTTGTTATATCAAATTTATAAAATATTAGAGAAACAGATTGCTTCCTTAATCAAAGGTGGACTTTCTATTTTAGTCATATACACAGTCGCTTATGTATTTCGCTTAACTGCTCTTTTGTGGATTATACACACTATAGCGCCGGCTCTCGTAGTCGCAGCAGCCATCGTTTTTCAGCCTGAAATGAGAAAAATCTTCCTAAAGATTGGGCAAAGTAAATGGTTCACTTTTAGAAAAAAAGCCAATCACAGCCACCTAGACTCTGTCCTTACCGCAGCAGAGCTCTTGTCAGAAGAAAAACGTGGAATGTTAGTGATTTTTTTGCGCAATAATAATTTGCAAGATGTTATAGAGTCTGGAACTGTGCTAAACGCAGACCTCACTGCAAGCCTTTTAGTAACCATTTTTAAGTTTGATACTCCTTTGCACGATGGCGCAACAATTGTAAACAATGACAAGATTATAGCTTCTGGTTGTTTTTTGCCTCTTTCTGAACAACAAGACATAAAAAAAACATTCGGTTCTAGGCATAGAGCCTCTCTCGGCATTACCGAACACTCCGACGCTGTTGTTTTAGTGGTGTCTGAGGAAACGGGCGCTTTGAGTTTGGCTTACGATTCAAACCTCTATTATGACCTCTCCAGAGAGGAGATTATTGAGCGACTAGAGCTTCTTTTGAACTTGAAAAGCTATGTTGGAGAGAGTGGAATATTAGAGAATGCTGTGGAGGAAAAACTTGGAAAGTTATAGCGAAAAATCTACCATATTTAAGGATATACTTGAAAAGATAACACACAATTGGGTGCAAAAAGTGGTCTGTGTTGTGCTTTCCTTAATTATTGTCCAAATCTACAACGCAAGTCTCTTGGAAAGGCGCTATATTTCGGTGCACCTCGAATATAAGTATTCTGATGGTTTAATCTCTTCGACAATTTTGCCTCGTACTGTGCGCATTTCCATCTGGGGAGCATCTTCTGTAATTAACTCCATCAGAGAAGAAGACATTATAGCAAGGGTCGACGCCTCTTCTATCAAAATAGCAGGCGAACACAAAGTTCCCATTCAATTTATAAAAAACAATCCCCTTTTGCAAGGAGAGGCTATAGAGCTTCATGCAGAACCACAAGAGGTGAGCATGAAACTTGAAGAAAAGATGGTAAAGACTGTTAATATGAAACTGGCTATTGACGGTGTTTTGCCCGAAGACTTTTTTTTGGCATCTTCGAGCATAGAGCCTGCAAAGGTGAATATTGAGGGGCCTGCATCACGTGTTGAAAAAATAGAGGTGATGATGACAGAGCCTGTGCAAGTGGACAATCGAACTTCTAGTTTTGAAGGCGTTGCACAAATTATCAATACAGATTCTCTGGTTACGGTTTTGGGAAGCTCTGGAGTGCAATACAAAATAGAGGTGAGGGAAAAAGAGGTTGAGAAGGTTTTTCGTGGTATAAATATTTTAGTTAGGAATTTGGATAGAAATCTTGAAATTGTTAGTTCCATTCCTAAGGGTGAGGTTACTCTCTCTGCAACAAAAAGTGCTTTGGACTCTTTTTCGCGTCTCCCTCGCGATATGCTCTATATAGATTTGAGGAGTATACAAAGAGAGGGTGGGGAGTATAGCACTATTCCTGTGCAGAGTGCAAATTTAAATGATATTTCCGTAAAAAGCTACACGCCTCGCTCTTTACGTCTGACGATTAAGGAAAAACATATAGAAGAAGAATCAGAATAGGGTGTTTTGGATCTATATATGATTTTGGGAGTTGGGGTAGACATTGTTAGAGTTGAGAGGTTTTTTCATTGGGTTCAAAACAAAGGGCTTGCAAGGCGCTTTTTTGAAGGCGAAGAGCTTCAATATATCTATTCTCGAGGGGCGGGGGCATCTCTTTCTTTTGCGAGTCATTTTGCAGCAAAAGAGGCATATGGAAAGGCTTTGGGCTGTGGCATTTCGTTTGGATTGCGTGAAGTTTCGGTGTTGCCCAAAAAAGGTGGGGCGCCTATTTTGAAGCTTTCTGGAAGAGCGAGGGCACTTTTTGAAGAGCGAGGTGGCTCGGCTATCCATCTCTCTCTCTCGCACGAGGCAGAGTATGCGGTGGCCTTTGTTGTGCTTGAAAAAGCGTGATGGGATGGAGGCTAATTGGAGAGGGCTTAATCAATACAAAAAGTGTATTTTGTCTTGGTAAAGAACTGCCTTCTTGTATTAATCAAATTATATTTCACTACCCGTTGCAATATCATTGGATCCAAAAGAATTAGAGTATCTATAGAAAATGACATTGAAATAAATTGCATTCTTGCATTAATCAAACCCACGTTCACTACAGAACAACATATCATTGCATCTAAAAGAATAGATTAACATTGAAAGAAACTAATTTAGGAATTAATCATATGTTGTTCACTACAGAACAATATATCACTGCATCTAAAAAACAGTGCTTTTCAGGTATGAAAAGCACTAAAATACGTAAAGTGTTAGGAATTAACCAAATTATATTTCATTACCCGTCGCAATATCATTGGATCCAAAAAATAGGGAAAAAGTAGATGATCATGGTATAAAGCTCGAGACGCCCTGCGAGCATGGCAAAAGAGAAAAACCACTTAGCCCACCAAGAAAAAAATGCAAAGTTTCCACTGGGACCAACCCTGCCAAAGCCGGGACCTACGTTGCCGACAAGCGCTAAAGCTCCGGTAAGAGCTTCGGTTAGAGACGCTCCGTCTAGAACTGCAACAAAAGCTGTGGCAAGAGTCAAAAGGAAGTAGCAGTATATAAAACCTGCAATGCTATAAACTACGTCTTTTCTGCCGGGTCTTCCGTCTAGTTGAATGCTAAAAATTCCGTGTGGAAACAATAGACGCGCCATTTCATTTTTTGCTTGTTTTTTTAAGATTAGCCAGCGAATAACTTTGACGCCACCGGCTGTGGAGCCGGATGAGCCACCTATGAACATCAATGTTAGCAAAACAAGCTTTGCAAGAGGTGGCCAGGCATCGTAGTCGACGGTGGCGAAACCTGTTGTTGTAATGATGGAGCTTACTTGAAAAAAACTGTGACGCAACGCATTTAAAAAGCCGTACTGGCGAGCTAGAGATATGGCTATAATAAGAGTTGCAAAAAAAATAATCTTTAAATATGCCTTAAATTCTGAGTTTATAAGAATGTCTTTAATGTGTCCTGTAAAAAGCATAAAATAAAGACTAAAGTTGACTCCTGCAGCAACCATAAAAATGGCACAAATCAAGTCTATAGCCACCGAATTGAAGGCGCCTATGCTGAGCCCACGAGTGGAAAAGCCTCCAGTGCCAAGTGTTGCAAAACTGTGGCATAGGGCTTCAAAAAAATCCATGCCTGCAAATAGTAGGAAAATCAATTGCAAAACGGTAAGTCCCAAGTATATAAACCACAATATTTTTGCAGTTTCTGTGATTTTTGCTGTTACCTTTCCTTTGTTAGGTCCTGTAGTTTCGCTTTTGATTAGACGAAAACCACCCACTCCCAAAAGTGGAAAAAGGGCTACGGTCAAAGCGACAATCCCCATGCCACCAAGCCAGTGCATTTGGCAACGCCAGACATGAATGGTCATAGGCACTGCGTCTACATTTTGCAATATGGTGGAGCCTGTTGTTGTAAAGCCCGAAACAGATTCAAACAATGCGTCGCTAAAGGTGGGAAAAAAACCAGAAAAGAAAAGAGGGATAGCCCCTAAAAACACAGTGGACGTCCAAGCTAGAGCCACTAAAATTATGCCTCCTCTAGTGGAAAGCACAATTTTTTCTCTATACACTAAGAAAAATAGGCAAGCGAGAATTAAGGTTGCTAGCATAGGCCATAGAAATGGATAGACCAAATATGTTTCACTTTTATATATAGCTGTAGCAATGGGGAGTAAAAAACTTATGGCAACAATTGCCAAAATCATAAAAACTATTTTTGTGTATTGAAGTATTTTCATTTTTTGCCACTAAAAAGATATACAATTTCTGCGCTGTGCCCTGATTCTACAATAAAGATGATTTTATTTTCGGCTGCAATTATTGTGTTGCCTGTTGGAATGCAATAGGAGGCTCCTTGCTTAATCAAAAGAACTAGGAAAACGCCATGTTTTGCAATGTCTTTTAATGCTTTGCCAACAACGTGTGATGATGATGTTACCTCAAGTTCAATTATCTCAAGCTTGCCGTCGCACATTGTGTGGTAGCCTATAACATTAGCTCCCAATAGTTTTGACATAATGCTGTCTACAACAACATCCTTAAAAGAAATGGCTACATCTATGCCAATTTTATATGCAATATTTTTCATTATTCTGCTTTGAACCAAAGCAATTGTTTTTTTCACTCCAAGTGTTTTTAAGTATGTTGAAGCAATCATGTTAAATTCATAGTTGTCTGTTGTAGAAACCACTAAATCAAAGGTAGAAAGGCCCACTTCTTCTGCAAAAGACTCGTCTGTTATGTCTGCATTATACACTTTCACATCGGGAAACTCTTTTGCAATTGATTTCGCAACCTTTTCGTTTGCTTCTATAACTGTTATGCTCTGCGTTTTGGTAATTTTTTGAAAAAACTGCTTCCAAGAAGACGAGTGCACTCTTTTTAAGAGAAACTCCAAGAGAATGCGCCCTATACGGCTCATCCCGGCTATTGCTATTTTCTTAAAACTCTGTAGCTGTAGGCCTGCAAGATTATAAAACTTTTCTATGTCTGAAGTTCTGGTAAGAATAGAAAGACGCATACCTACACTTAAAAGAGTCTCGCCTGAAGGCACTATATATTCGTTGCCTTTTTCCATCGCAACAACAATAAATTCTGCCTCGAGCAAATTGTGCAAATCTTTTACCATCACACCGTCTAAGTTACTATTTTCTTCTACATTAAATTGAGTAATTTCAAAAGGGGAGTCGTCAAAAGAGAGAATATCGCTTATGGCTCCGTGCTCGATTATTTTTTTTATAGCAAGGGCACCTTCTTCGTCTGGGTAGACTAGAGAGTGAATGCCCAGCATATTGTCTTTTGTGGAATTTAGACTGGAGACATAGCCTTCGTTTCTAACTCGTGCAATTTTTAGAACATGGGGGGCCAAACTATCTGCTATGCCACAGATGATCATGTTTAGCTCGTCCGAATCTGTTACTGCAATTAGTGCATCTGCCTTTGCGAGATTAGCGCTTTTTAGTATTTGCGTGTCGTTTCCTTCTGCATGCAAGACCATACAGTCCAGTCTATTTGCAGCATGGCGGGAAGTTTCTTCGTTTCGCTCTATTAAAGTTACGTCATGCTTTTTTGAAATTAGTCTATATGCAAGCTCCGAGCCGGTAATTCCCGCTCCTATTATTATTACTTTCATTGTTCGCAATACTACATTAAAAAAAAATAATATTCTATAGGCAATTTTATCCTAAACTCTTTTTATTTTTTATTATTTTTATAAACTAAGACACGCTCTATTTTAGCATTTTTTACTTTAACTATTTCTATTTTTATGCCATCTAGCTCAATTAGCTCTTTTTCTTTTGGTAGATGTTGGCATCTTTCCAATATAAGCCCGGAAAGGCTTTCGTAGTATAAAGATGAAAAATTAGTGCCAATAAGTTCGTTTAACTCTTCTAGAGAGATTGAAGGGTCTACTTCGATACTTTCTTTGTCTATATATTTTATTGATTTTGTCTCATCGTCGCTATTTTGCGAATATTCGTCTTCTGCTTTGCCACAAACTAGAGAGAGAATGTCGTCCATTGTCAAAAGCCCTAAAACATCTCCTTCGTCGTCTATAACAAAGACCATGTTTCTCTTTTCGCTATTCATCAATTTGATAATAGAAAAAACATTAGAACTCTCTGGCACAAAAATAGGGCTTTTCATAATATGTTTGATTGTAGGAGGCGGAGTATTTAGATTGAAGAGGACATCTTTATAGTGAATAAGACCCAAAAAAGCAGAGCCTTCTGCGTTTAGCACAGGCAATCTTGAAAAATTGCTCATCTTAAAAGTTTCTATCACACGCTCTTGGCTATCATTTTCTAAAACATATATGATTTTAGAGCGTTTTGTCATCAAAGACTTAATTTTTATGCTTTTTAAGTGAACAGCTTTTTTTAATAGAGTGTATTCAGCGCTTAATATTGCGCCATCTTTCATGCTTATATCGATTAATTTTTTTAATTCTCTCTCGCTCATTTTCTCATCTTTTTCTTTTTGTACAAATTTCAAACAAAACACTATAGAGCGGGAAAGATATGAAAAAATTAGAACCAATGGATAGCTCAACACATATAGCAAAAATAGGATGGGAGCGGTTTTTTTTATGATAGAAAGTGAGAAATGTGTGGCAAGTGTTTTTGGAATAATTTCTGCAAAAATAATGATTAAGACTGTTGTACAGGCTGTGGCGTGGGGAATATAGAAGGAGCCTAGAACTTCTAGGGTGAAAACTGTAACAATAGAAGAGAGCAACATGTGCAAAAAGTTGGTCATAATTAGAGTGCTAGAGACTATTTTTTCTTTTTGTTCTATTAGATATGTTATGGTTCTATCTCTTTTTTTTCTGCTTTTTTTATAAGTGCGATATTCGGAATCTGATATGGCGGTGATTGCAGTTTCTGCAGAAGAGAAAAAGGCTGCAAAAAAAAGCAAGAGAAAAAATTCCAATAGGAGCAAAATGTTGCCTATATTCATAACTTTTTCTCTTTTATGCACACTTCTTCTATTTTGTTGCCATTCATTTTTGTTACAACAAAGAGCATTCCGTCTTCTTCTATAGAAGAGCCCTCTTTGGGTAGCTCTCCAAGCCTTTCCATTATAACGCCTGCAATGCTTTGCGAATCTTTTGAGTGTAGTGCTAAATTAAACTTTTCGTTAATTAAGTTTAGCGATGAGCTGCCCAAAACAAAAGTTCCGTCATTATTTCTTTTAAGAAACATCTCTTCTGTCTTTTCTTGCATGGTTTCCGCATCGTGTTCGTCTACAATTTCGCCAAAAATTTCTTCGTTTAAGTCTTCTAGTGTGATAAGCCCCAAAGTGCCACCATATTCGTCTATAACAATCCCCATGTTCTGACCATGTTTTTTTAGCATTTGGCGGGCGGCTCTTAAGTGTGTGTTTGCAAAAATAAAACAAGGCTTTCGCAAAAAACCTTCTATTGTTACCCCCTCGTCTACCTCCTGTTGCTCCGTCTTTAGATATGGGGTATATTTTTTTGAAAAGAACAAATCTTTTATGTAGAGAATACCAATAATCTCGTCAATATCCCCCTGATATACAGGAAAACGAGAAAGAGATGTTTTTTGCGACAGTTCTAGAGCGCTCTCTATTTTTGATTCTGCCTTTAGTGAAATAATTTTGATTCTAGGAGTCATCGCATGCTTTACCAAAATATCGTCATATTTTAATATTTTGCTCATAACCTCTTTTTCATCTTTTGAAATTATGCCAGCGGTTGTGCCCTGTTCAAAAAAAAGCCTTAAGTCGTCTTCGGAAACCAACAGGTTTTTTTCGTCTATGTTTATGTTAAACATTTTTAGAAATAGCGTTGAGATTTTTAGAAAAACATAGGACGCAGGATATAAAATCTTCATTAGTATTAAGTTGAGAGAAGAATAGTACATGGCTATCTTTTCGGGAAAAGATAGGGAGATGGACTTGGGCACTATCTCGCCAAAAACTAACAGCAAAAGTGTGGAAAGACCTGCCGCCTTTACGCTTGTAGAAGGGGAAGAGGAGTGGTGCACTGTTATGGAAGTGATTAAGACGCCAACAATTATGTTGACAATGCTGTTTCCTATTAAGCTGGTGATTAAAAATGTGTTTTTATCTTTTAATACACTTAGTGCTTTTTTCGCTCTGTTTAGCTTTAGGCTAAAATATTTTAGCTTTAGCAAATTGCAAGAGATGAACGCGGTCTCTCCTGAAGAGAAAAACATAGAAAACAAGAGAAGAAAGAAAAGAAATATACAGTGCCACCAAGTACTAGGCGGAGGATGTTGACTCATCTTAGGCTAAATTACGCTACGTATGGTATTTTTAAAACACTCTTGTGTCAAGAGTGTTGTTAAGATTTATCATGCAAAATCCTTACATATTTTTATAATTTTCGTCTTGACATATTCTATAAAGTGGCTAAACTTTGAGTGTATAATTTTTCAAAAAGTCAGTATAAATCCAATCAGTTCTTTGAAGAGCCAACTTCATAACATTAGCTAACGAGGCACATTACATTAGCTAGTGTATCAATATTGCCCTAACTAGAAAATCATTCCTGCACTAGCTAATGTACAACCCCTAAACTGCTCGGATTCGGGGGGCGAGTCCGATTTGATTTTCAGCAATAAACTGATCAGTTTTCACCCTCGAAACTGCACAGTATCGAGCTCATAAATTGAACAGCGAGCGATGCCTAAACAGTGCTGTTTCGAGTCTCAAAACACTGCTTTTTTAAACATTCAAAAAAACGCGTCATTCTCTACTTGTAGGAAGTGAAAAAATAATATAGAATGCCCCTAAAGAGATGGGTGTTTTATCCCCCGTTTTTTAGGCAACTTTAACGAGTTGCTAGAAAATCAATTTTTTAATTTAGGGTCTTTTGGGAGAGTTTATGTTGCAAGTTTATGCACTGTCTGTAGTGATAAATGTTGTTGTCGGTATAGTGGTTTTGTTTGGTAGGGGCAGGGGCGAAGAGGACTTTGAGGGTACCGCGTTTATTAATAGCAGTGCTTTCACTTTGGCTCTTACCATACTATCGGGCGTAATAGCGATTTCGCTTCTTATGGCGCCTTATGGCTCCATACCAGTCTTTGGCGATCTATTGCCTGCAGTTGCTACAGCTTTTGGCTGTTGCATCTTTCTTGCAAGATATCTGAAGTTCAATTATGCAACAATATACACAGAGCATAATTTTTTTATGCTTATTGAAAAATATGAGTTTCATATAGCAATTTTCTGTATTTCTGTTGCTACAATTCATTTCTTTTTTCCTGCAGTTTTGTTTCTGTAGGATAGAAGGTTGGACTATTTAATATTTTATGTTGGGTTTTATATCAAAGACTTTTGGTCATTTATATGGACCGTTGCGTCTTTTTCAGTCTTATAGCGTTTTAATTGGTCTTGGCATTTTTTTTGGTTTTTTTATTACACTCTTTTTATTGCCTAAGTTTTCTCGTTTTTTGCCACGCGATAGGGGCAGGCTTTTTGCCTATGGCTCCGACGCAGCTGTGGGAAAGCCAACGTCTACGGGAATTGTTTTTATCTCTATCTTTTGCATTTTGTCCTTTGTCCTAATGTATCCCTCTCCGTCTCAAGTTGCAGTAATTGTTTTGACGTGGCTGACTATGCTGACAGGGCACTTGGACGATAGGGCGAAGAAGCCTTGGGGAGAGTATCTAAAGGGAAGTTTTGATTTATTAATCGCTTTTACAACCACTCTTCTTTTGTTTTTTTTATATTTTGATGGAGAGCCATCTTATTGGTTGCCATTTATAAACAAGCCATTTTCAGTGCATCCTGTAATTTTTTTTGTTGTCTCTATATTGTTGCTGTGGTTTTCTATCAATTCGACAAACTGCACAGACGGAATTGACGGACTTTCTGGAACGCTGATTCTTATAGCTCTTTTTTCGCTGGGGAGTATTTTTTATTTTGTTTTGGGCAATATAAAGACAGCAAAATATCTAATTGTCCCATACATTTCCGACGGAGCGTCTTGGGCAGTGCTGACTTTTTTGCTTTCTGGCTGTCTTATGGGATATCTTTGGCATAATGCCTATCCCAGCAAGGCTTTGATGGGAGATGCGGGATCGCGCTCTTTGGGCTTTTTTGTTGGCGTTTTGGTTTTAATTTCTGGAAATCCTTTCCTATTTTTGATGAGTAGTGCCGTGATATTGGTCAATGGGGGGGCTGGCATTTTTAAGATCGCAATTTTTCGACTCTTTCATATTCTTCCATTTAAGAACATCAGATTGCCACTACACGATCATATGAGAAAAGAGCTTGGCTGGTCTGCTACGCAAGTTTTGTTGAGGTTTATCATCATTCAAATTATGATCACAACTATTTTCTTTGGCATTATATTTAAGATTAGATAGCGATGTGGCAGTTTAATTAGACACATGAAAACGATTGTAATCATTTTGGCAGGAGGAATTGGACGACGTTTTTTGAGCGATGCGCCAAAACAGTTTTCTTTAATCAATGATAAGCCCATTCTTGCCTATACTATAGAAAAGTTTAACTCTCTAGAGGAGGTTGATGAGATTTTAGTGGTCTCGCACCGTAGCTTTGTTCAAAATGTTAGAGATATAGTTGAAAAATATAGTTTTGAGAAAGTTTTGTATGTAGTGGAGGGGGGAGAGAGGCGATTTGATTCAGTTTTTGCTGCTTTGAAGATTTATGGAGAGAGCGAAGAGTCGGGAGTGCTGGTTCACGACGGAGTGCGACCGCTTATTTCTCACAATTTAATAAAAAAATGTATTTCTTCGCTTAAAGAATATCCCGCGTGTGTGCCTCTATTGCAGGCTACAAATACTCTTTTGAAAGTTGAAAATGAAAAGGTCGTTGGATACGTAGAAAGAGAGGGGTTATATAATGCTCAAACTCCACAGTGTTTTCTACTTTCAGTTTTGAGAGAGGCTTATGCAAAAGCTTTTTTAGACGAGACGAAAATTAGCTTTACTGATGACTGTAGCGTAGTCAGTCATTACCTGCCAAACGTTGAAATTAAGATGATTGAAGGGGAGGCGGAGAATGTGAAGCTTACCTTGAATTCAGATCTTAAATATATTGAGTTTTTAATGAGAAAAAAAGGAGGAGCGGGGGGGTGTTTAGCTCAAAAGAAAAAGATTGGGATTTGATATTAAAGCCAAAAAGAGGACTTTTTGATATTCCAATTAAAGAAATTGCTGAATATAAAGATTTAATTTTAATTTTTATTAGGCGCGATTTTGTGCTTAAATATAAACAAACGATTTTAGGTCCGATTTGGTATTTAATTAATCCACTTTTTTCTGCAATTGTCTATAGTTTTATTTTTGGTCGTCTTGCAGGATTAAAAACAAATGGTGTGCAACATATTCTTTT